>JBOGTG010000148.1:0-65089 GCA_050692175.1 Candidatus Limnocylindria bacterium
GACGCGCGCGCTCACCAGACCGCGTGTCTGCAACTCCTCGATGCGCGCGAAAGGGCGCCCGCCCCGCGACCGAACGATGCGCGCCGCGGTCGTGGGGCCGATCCCGGGAAGCGCCTCAAGCTCCGCGGCGGTCGCGTGGTTCACGTCGATCTTGAGCTGCGCGTCGCTCCCTGCGCTTCCCGCGGGGACCGTCTCCCCTGGACGCGGGACGTAGATCCGCTGGCCATCACGTACCGGCGCCGCCCTGTTGAGCACGACCTGGTCGGCGTCGGGGGTCATCCCGCCCGCCGCGTTCAGCGCGTCGTGGATCCGGGAGCCCGGGGCAAGCCGGTAGACCCCGGGGTTGGCCACCGCGCCGGCCACGTCCACGACGATCAGCGGCTCGGGGGAACGCGTGGGCGCCGGGGTGTCTTCGACGATGGCGACCACCTGACCGTTGCCTGGGTGGACGCGCGCGATCGTCAGAGCGACGACCGCCACCGCAGCGATCCCGAGGAGGATGAGGACCGGTCCGCGCACGACCGCAGGGTGAGCGTCACGGGACGTCGTGCATAGATGCGCAACGCACCAATGCTGTCGTCATTTCTGACGACAGCCCGTCGTCAATTCGTGCGGCGGCCCTGTTGCTGCTGCTGCATCTGGACGATCGCGACCGGTAGGCCGCCGATCGAGCTGCCGTCGACCTCGAGGTCGAACTTGTGCGTTCCGTAGCTGGTGAAGCTCATGTTGTTCAGCTCGACGATCACATTCACGTCCTGGCCGGCAACGGCGTGGACGGAGATCTCCGGCGGGTTCGGCATCGCTTGCTGCCCGTCCGGCCGTAGGAGACGGACCCGGACGGTGTGGGCCCCGACCTCGAGCCCCAGGATCGCCACGACGAACATCCGGGGATGCTGCGCCGGTAGCCCGCTCACGGAGATGTTGCGGAAGATCCCCATGAGGCTGACCTTGCCGTCCTGCCCGACAAGGGCGTGGTCGCAGAGCGCCGCCAGACGGATCTCGGCCGTCATGACCGTTGCTTCGTGACGATGTTCACCAGGCGGTCAGCGACGAAGATCGTTCGCTCGATCTGTCGACCGTCGAGTGCCGCTTTCACCTTCGGACTGGCCATCGCGAGCTTCTCGGCGGCCGGCTGGGCAATGCCGGCGGGCGCCGTCACACGATCGCGCACCTTGCCGTCGATCTGGACGACCAAGGTGACTTCGTTGGCCGCCGCGATCGCCGGATCGAACGCCGGCCAACCCTGCCGGTGGATCGAGCCGCGACCGCCGCGGCGCTCCCAGAGCTCCTCGGTCATGTACGGCGCGAATGGCGCCAGAAGCAAGAGCAACGTCGCCACGCCTTCGTCCCGACTCGGACCGGTCGCGCGCTGGATGGCGTTCGACAGCTCCATCATCGCGGCGACCGCCGTATTGAACGAATACGTTTGCAGGTCGTCGGTGACCTTCGCGATCGTGCGGTGAACGGCACGGTCGACATCGGGATCTCTCGGGCCGGGCGGTTGCGGCTCGGACTGAGCCATCTCCCAGACACGTCGCAGGAACCGGTGCACCCCCTCGATCCCGGAGGCGTCCCAGTCCGCCCCATCTACCCACGGTCCCATGAACATCATGAAGAGACGGAGCGTGTCGGCGCCGTACTTCTCGACGTACGCGTCTGGCGTCTGCACGTTCCCGCGCGACTTGGACATCTTCCGCCCTTCGAACACGATCGTTCCCTGGTAGCGGAAACGCAGCGCGGGCTCGTCGAACCAGATCTCGCCAAGATCGCGCAACGCCTTCGCCATGAAGCGCATGTAAAGGAGGTGCAGGATCGCGTGCTCGACCCCGCCGGTGTACTGCTGGACCGGCAGCCACTTCTTTCCGAGCTCCTTGTTCATGAATCCCGCGTCGTACTTGGGGTCCACGTACCGGTACATGTACCAGGAGGAATCGAGGAAGGTGTCCATCGTGTCGGTATCGCGGCGCGCCGGTCCGCCGCACTTCGGGCACGTCGTATTGACGAACGAAGCGACGTGCGTCAGCGGAGAGCCGCCGCGTCCGGTGAACTCGACGTCGCGTGGCAGGACGACGGGAAGCTGCTCGTAGGGCACCGGGACTGCGCCGCAGCGCTGGCAGTGCACGATCGGGATCGGCGTGCCCCAGTAGCGCTGGCGCGAGATGAGCCAATCGCGCAGGCGATACGTGACGGAGGGGCCGCCGATGCCGCGCTTCTTCGCCTCGTCCGCGACCGCCTTCTTGCCTCCCTCGCTGCGCTTGCCGGTGAAGGGCCCGCTCCGGACCATGGTCCCCTCCCCCACGTACGGGGCGTCCAGGCGCTCGTGTTCCTTCGCATCCGGTGAGATCACCTCCCGGATCTCGAGGCCGTACTTCCTCGCGAACACGAAGTCGCGCTCGTCGTGGCCGGGGACAGCCATGATCGCGCCGGTCCCGTAGGTCGCGAGGACGTAGTCCGCCACCCAGATCGGGATGCGCTCGCCGGTGAAGACGTTGCGGGCGAAGGCGCCTGTGTCCACGCCGGTCTTCTCGCGCTCCGCGGAGGTCCGCTCGATCTCGGCCATGTTCCGCGCGCTCTCGACGTAGCGCTCGACCTCCGCGCGCGTGCCTGGCGCGGTGATCTTTGCGACAAGCCGGTGCTCGGGCGCAAGGACCATGAAGGTCGCGCCGTAGATCGTGTCCGGGCGTGTCGTGAAGAAGCGGATCTCGTCGCCGGCGGCGCCGTCGACCGGGAACGCGAGCTCCGCGCCCTCCGAGCGGCCGATCCAGTTCGTCTGAAGGACACGCACGCGCTCCGGCCAGTCCAAGCCCTCGAACCTCAAGAGCTCGTCTGCGTACTGCGTGATCTTGTAGAACCACTGCGTCATCTGCCGCTTCACGACGACCGTGTCGCACCGCTCGCATCGTCCATTAATGACCTGCTCGTTCGCCAGCACGGTCTCGTCGCGCGGGCACCAGTTGACCGGCGCGTCGGCACGGTAGGCGAGGCCCTTTTCGAAGAGCTTCAGGAACATCCACTGGTTCCAGCGGTAGTACTCCGGGTAGCAGGTGACGACCTCGCGGCGCCAATCGATCGCGGCGCCCATGCGATTGAACTGGTCGCGCATGTGCGCCATGTTCTTTTCGGTCCACACAGCCGGGTGGATCTTGCGGTCGATCGCCGCGTTCTCGGCGTTGATCCCGAAGGCGTCGAAGCCCATCGGGAACAGCACGTTGTGCCCGCGCATCCGGAGGAAGCGGGCGGCAGCGTCCGGCGGCGCGAACGCGTACCAGTGACCCACGTGGATCTCGCCCGACGGGTACGGGAACATCGTCAGGAAGTAGAAGTTCGGTTTATCCGAGACGTCCGGCGTGTTGTGGAGGCCGGACGAGGCCCAGCGTTCGCGCCACTTCGCTTCGATGGCAGTAGGTGCGTAGCGTTCGATCTTCTTCTCGACTTCGCTCGTCATGCCGACCTCCTTTCCGGAAATACAAAAGGCCTTTCGCCTGCGCTTGCGCGCTGGGGACGAAAGACCTCCGCGGTACCACCCCAATTGAGAGCTCGACTGGTGGAGCTGGCGGGATTCGAACCCGCGACCCCCACACTGCCAGTGTGATGCGCTCCCACTGCGCCACAGCCCCGATGCTCTCCGCTCGAGCACGCTGATAACGGGCGTGACCCCGGCGAGAGCTAGCCGCCCAGCGGTTCGCTCCCGCGGCTCCCGGGTGAGTTCCGCGCTCCCGCAACACCGGCTCGCACCTGCCGCCGGCTCTCTTGGTCGAGGGGATTCGCGTACTGGTCCCGTTCGATGCCGTTCGCTGAAAAGTATACGGACGGCGAGGTCCGAGGACTAAGGCCCCTCGGGCTCGCGACGCATCGAGATCGACTGCAGGACGCCGAGGGCAAAGCAGATCGAGACGAGCGAGCTGCCGCCGTGCGAGATGAAGGGAAGCGGGATCCCGGTGACCGGCATGAGCGAGATGGCCATGCCGACGTTCACCATGATCTGGAAGAGGAGCATCGTCGCGACGCCAGCGCCGATCAGCATGCCGAACGGATCTCGCGCGTGGAAAGCGATGCGAAGAGCCCCGATGAGCAGGACGACGTACAGGACGAACAGGATCACGGCACCCGCAAATCCCAGATCCTCGGCGAGGCCTGAGAAGACAAAGTCCGATTCCGCGATCGGCAGATAGCCGAGCGGCGACTGCGTGCCAGCCGTCAGTCCCTTCCCGGTCGCGCCACCTGAGCCCACCGCGATGAGCGACTGGATGATGTTCCAGCCGGCCCCCTGCGGATCGGAGTAGGGATCGAGGAACGCTGAGAGCCGCGCCCGCTGATAGTCCTTGAGGAGTCCCCAGATCACCGGGAACGAACCGCCCGCGATCGCGATCAGGCCGACGAGCTGCCAGATACGCGCCCCGGCCATGAAGGCGATGCCGAAGAAGATCGCCACGAACACGAGGCTGGTGCCGAGATCCGGCTGCCGATATACGAGCAGGACCGGGGTGCCGATCAGGATCAGGCCGGCGCCGATCACGAGCGGCGAGCCGATGCGATCGCGCCGATCGGCGAAGAACTTCGCGAGGACGACGATCATGAGCACCTTCGCAACCTCGCTGAACTGGAACGACAGTCCGCCGAGATTCACGGAGCGCTGCGCGCCAAGACTCGAAGTCCCGATCGCCATGACCACCACGAGCAGGCCGAGGGTGAAGAGGTAGAGGAGCGGCGCGAATGCGCCGAGCCACGCGTAGTCGAAGAAGGCCACGGCGGCCATCGCGGCAAAGCCGACGCCGGCCCAGACCGCGCCGCGGATGACGAACTGCATCGGGTCGCCGGTGAACGTCCGAGTCTCGGCGGTCGTCGAATACGTCATCACGAGGCCGTACCCGATGAGGAGAAGCGTGACGATGAGCAGCATCGGATCGATCTGCGTCCAGTGCCGAGCGACCGGCCGGTCATGGAGCGGCGTCGCCGGACGCGGAAGGGCGATCGGTCGGACGCTCACGGGGCACCCAACACATAGGACTCGAGCACCTGCTGTGTGATCGCGACCGCTGGGTTGAAGCACGAATCGCAGAGCGAGCGGCTGGAGTCGAAGGTGAAGACAACCATGGCGATCTCCGCGGTCGCTTCCGCGTTGTCAGCCTTGGGTAGGAACGAAACGAACCAGTTGTGGAAGCCCAGCCGGTTACGGCCCGCGCTGTCTTTGCCGGCTGCGGCGCCGAACTCCGCGGTCCCCGTCTTGCCTGCGATCGGCAGTTTCGCGTTCGGCATGTAGGCATGGCCGATCGTCACGACGCGACGGGCCGACTCGCGGATCAGACGAAGGTGTTCGGGCGAGACGTCGAGCTTGCGAATGGCCTCGGGCTGGCCCTGGGCGACGACCTTGCCGGTCGGGTCGGTGGCCTGTTTGAACAGTTGTGGCTTCCAGAGCGTGCCACCGTTCGCGACCGCGGCGTACGCGTTCAGAAGCTGCAGCGGGGTGACCGCGACGAAGCCCTGCCCGATGGCCTCGTGGTAAGTGTTCCCGATTGACCAGGGCTCATCGAATGTGGCCTGCTTCCACTCGGGGTCCGGCATGATACCGGCGGCTTCGTTGGGGAGGTCGATTCCGGTGGGCGCGCCAAAACCGAGCATGCGGCCGTACTTCGCGATCGCCTCGGGTCCCACTCCCCGTACGCCCGGCGCGAAGGGCGTTCCTCCGGCAAGCGTGTAGAAGTAGATGTCGCTCGAGTGCGCGAACCCGTTCACAAAGTCGACGGAGCCGTGGGCGCGCCAATCGAAGAATGGCGTCCCGCTCACGCTGAACGAGCTCGCGGACACGTTGACGACGGTGTTGCGCGTCGCCGTCCCTTCGGCGAGTGCTGAGAGTCCCGTGACCATCTTGAACGTCGAGCCCGCCGGGTACTGGTCCCCCACCGCCTTGTTCACGAGTGGACGGCGGTCGTCCCCGTTGAGAGCGGCCATCTCGGCCGTCGTGATCCCTCGGGCGAAGACGTTGTTGTCGTAGCCCGGAATTGAGACCATCGCCAGGATCTCTCCGTTCTGCGGATTCATGGCGATGCCCACCGCCTGGGTGAAGCGATCCTCCTCGACACCCTTGCGCAGTTGCGCGTCCAGGAGCTTCTGGAGTCGGTCGTCGATCGTGAGGACGACAGTGTTCCCGACCGTCGGCCGGTGGAGCGCGAGCGTCTTGATCTCGCGTTGTGCGGCGTCACGTTCAATCTCACGCCAGCCATAGGCGCCCCGCAGGTAGTGCTCGTAGACGCTCTCGACGCCGGTCCTTCCGATGTCGTCGTCCGCGAGATAGCCCGAGTCCTTTAGCTTCTCGAGCTCCTCCTCCGTGATCGGGCCGGTGTAGCCGATCACCGGTGAATAGAGCGTCGCGTCAACGTAGAACCGCACCGCCTCCGGGTCGACCCGGACGCCCGGGAACAGTTCCGCGCGCTCGGTGACCGCCAGCGCGATCTCGCGCGGCACAGGCGTCTTTGAGATGCGCGCTGGCTCGTATGGGTTCCGCACCCGCTGCTTGCGGATGGCCTCGCTAACGGCTTCGCTCGGCATGCTCAGCAGAGCGCCGACGCGCAGAGCCAACTCCTGCTCGCGAGCGCGGGGAAGGTCCACCGGGATGACGCTGATCGCGAAACCCGGCACATTCCGCGCGAGGACGTAACCCCGCCGGTCGACGATCCCGCCGCGCTCCGCGGCGACCGGGAGGCGAAGGATCCGGTTCTGCTCCGAGAGCTCGTGGTAGTGCGCGCCCTTCACGATCTGTAGGTCGTAGAGGCGTACGGTGAGTGTGGTAAAGATCAACATGACGACCGCGCCGAATGCGATGAAGCGGCGCGGACGGATGAAGGCGCGGGGGTCTTCTCTCACCACACCCCTAACGCCCCTTGCTTCTCGGTGGCGCGGCGCAAGAGTCGCGCGAGGGGATAGATCGCGAGCGCCAGCAATCCCGTGTAGACCGCGCTAGCGACCGTCGTGCCCGCCGCGAGCGGCAGCGACGAAACGGCCGCCCCTGTGACCGCGAGGATGCCGAGGTAGATCAGGCCGGCAACCAACGCGGCCAGCCCGACCAGCACCGCACCCACGACGACTGGCGCCGAACGACCGGCCCCGGGCTCGCCGAGGCCGACGGCGGCAACTGGTGGAAGCGACGCAAGGGCAAAAGCTCCCAGTGGGCCTGCCGAGATGAGATCCGAAACGATCCCACCGAGGAACGCCCACCAGACTCCCTCGCGCGCGCCGGCGGCGACGGACCAGGACGCCGCCACCAATATCGGTAGCGAGGGGCGGGCCCCTCCAACCGCGATGAGCGGCGCCACGGTCCCCTGAAGGAGAGCCGCGGCCAACGGGATCAGCACGCCAAGCAGGAAGCGCATAGTTCCCCCTTCGCGGGACCAGGTGGCAGTCGACACGCTTTCGTTCTGCTCGTCCGCTCAGGATTGCGCGTGCCGACCGACAGAGCTGCTGCAACGACCACCCATTTGCTGATCGGGGATTATCAGGCCACCCCAGAGTCGAATTGGGTCCGATCGGTCGCTACCGTGATATCGAAAACGGTCGCGCCGTGCAGGGCTCAGGATGGTCGCGAGGCATCACTTCCAGGTGGTCGGCGAGGCTCGCCTCGGTTAGAATGAGGGGCACGAACACCCCTCTTCGCGTCCCCAGTTTTACCCCGATTTCAGCCGATGTTTCACGTGTGACAGGGTCGGCTTGACCATCCTTGTCGTTAGCAACCAAAAGGGGGGAGTGGGAAAGACAACGACCGCTATCAGCCTCGGCGCAGCTCTTGTTGAACATGGCGAGCGAGTGCTGATCGTCGATCTCGATCCGCAGGCAAATGCGACGAGCGGGCTCGGCATCAGCAAGGTCCCGCCGAATCCTATCTACGGCCTCATCCTGAAGGAGCAACCAATCGAAGACTCGATCGTCCCGACTGCTGTGCCCGGCCTGGACATCATCCCTTCCGGCCCAGATATGGCTGGCGCCGAAGTCGAGCTCGTGCCGTTGATGGCGCGTGAATACCGGCTCCGACATGCGCTTCGGGCGATCCACAAATACGACACCGTGCTCGTGGACTGTCCCCCTTCGCTAGGCCTGTTGACGATTAACGCCCTTACCGCCGGAGATGCCGTGGTGATCCCGGTCCAGTGCGAGTACTACGCCCTCGAAGGTTTGGCCCAGCTCCTCTCGACGATCGATGCCGTCCGGTCGCGGCTGAACGAGCGGCTCAACGTCCTCGCGATCGTGCTGACGATGGAGGATCGCCGCAATCGGCTGTCCCTCCAGGTGATCGATGAGGTGCGACGACACTTTCCCAATCTCGTCGCGGACGCACGGATTCCGCGGGCGGTGCGCCTCGCCGAAGCTCCCAGCTACGGCCTACCCATCTCGGTTTACGACCGACGGTCGGCTGCCGCACAGGCGTACGACGATCTGGCGCGTGAGCTATCGGCTCGCCTAAAGGCCCGCGCGCCGATCGCGCTCGGCGGAGCGATCGCCTGATGGCGCGCAGCGGGCTGGGCCGCGGCCTCGACGTCCTGCTCGGCCAATCGGGCTCTCCTGAACGGAGCATCGCCGAGCGGCCGTCGACCAGCGAGATCCCCCTCGAACTGGTGCGGCCGAACCGTCACCAACCACGCACGGCCTTCGACCCCGAGGGGCTATCCGAGCTCGCCGCATCGATCTCGCGGCACGGTGTCCTGCAACCAATAGTGGTATCGGCTGATCGAGACGGGTACGAGCTCGTCGCTGGTCACCGGCGCGTCCTCGCGGCCCGGCTCGCGGGCAAGACGACAATCCCGGCCGTCGTCCGCGACGAGGTGGGGGACCGCCTCGAGCTGGCCCTCATCGAGAACCTGCAGCGCTCCGATCTCAACGCGATCGAGACGGCGCGGGCGTACAAGCTGCTGATGGAAACGTACGACCTCACGCAGGAGCAGCTCGCCGAGCGACTCGGGAAATCCCGTTCCTCGGTCGCCAACATGCTCCGGACCCTGACCGCGCCTCAGGCGTTGCAGGACGCCGTCATCGAAGGAAAGATCGGCGAAGGCCACCTTCGCGCTCTACTGCCGCTACCTCTTTCGGATGCATTGCACGCGTTGGCGACGGTCATCGCAAAGAGTCTTTCGGTTCGCGAAGCCGAAGCGCTCGCTCGAAAGATGGTGCACCCGACCCGCCGCGGCCGGACGCGGCCTCGGCTTCGCGGCGGCGATCCCGACCTGGCCCAGGTCACGAACGAATTGCGCGCGGCCCTCGGAACAAAGGTGGAGATCCTCCGGGGCCGACGGGGCGGCCGCATCGCGATCCAGTTCTACTCCGACGAGGATTTCGAGCGCTTGTACGAGATCCTGCTCCGCGTTGGGAAGGCTTGACCGTGGCCGTAAGGAACGACTTGCCTGGCGAAGACAAGCGCAAGCGCCGGCCCGGCGCTCCGGCGTCATACAGCGCGAAAGACATTCAGGTCCTCGAGGGCCTCGAGGCGGTCCGCCGCCGCCCGGGCATGTACATCGGGACGACGGATCTGCGCGGTCTTCACCACCTCGTTCGCGAGGTCCTCGACAACTCCATCGACGAGGCGATGAACGGGACGTGCGATCGCATCGACCTCTGGATCCATAAGAACAACGAGATCACCGTCGCCGATAACGGCCGCGGGATTCCGGCGGGGCCGCACCCGACGCAGAAGGACGCGAAGGGCAAAGCGATGGATGCGCTTCAGGTTGTCATGACCCTCCTCCACGCCGGCGGAAAGTTCGGCGGAGCCGGGTACAAGGTCACCGGCGGATTGCACGGGGTCGGCGTGTCGGTCGTGAATGCTCTTGCGTCCGAGATGGTCGTAGAGGTCCATCGAGACGGCAAGATCTTCACGCAGTCGTACGAGCGCGGAAAACCAACCACCGCGGTCCGCACCATCACCAGGCCGCAGCTACCGCTCCCTCCGGTGATCCCCTGGCGCGAGTCGGGAAAGGCCACGGGCACCGTAACGCGCTTTGCGCCGGACAAGGAAATGTTCCCGGTCATTGAGTGGGACACCGTGATCATCACGCAATGGCTGCGCGAGACGGCCTACCTCAACAAGCGTCTCTGGCTGTCTTTGCACGACGAGCGCACCGGTGCCGAGGAGAACTATTACTTCGACGGCGGCGTCATCAGCTTCGTCCGACACCTTAATCGAGCGCACGAGAACCTGCACCCGAAACCGATCTATGTCGAGCGGACCTTTGAGAACAACACGATCGCGGAGGTCGCGCTCCAGTACAACGACACGTTCGCGGAGAAGGTCTACACGTTCGCGAACAACATCAACACGATCGACGGCGGCGCCCACCTCACCGGGTTTCGAACCGCCCTCACGCGGACGATCAACGCGTACGCACGCAAGAGCGGTGCGCTCAAGGACTCCGACCCGAACCTGACCTCGGATGACGTGCGCGAGGGGCTGACCGCGGTCATCAGCGTGAAGATCCGTGAGCCGCAGTTCGAGGGTCAGACGAAGACGAGGCTCGGCAACGCGGAAGTCGCCGGCCAGGTCGCGACGGCGGTGAACGACGCTCTCGGCCAGTACCTCGAGGAAAACCCCTCGGACGCCAGGCGGATCGTGGAGAAATGCCTGACCGCCTTCCGGGCGCGCGAAGCGGCGCGCAAGGCGCGCGACCTGGTGCAGCGCAAAGGCGCGCTCGACGGCTTCTCGCTACCGGGGAAACTCGCCGACTGCTCGGAACGTGACCCGGAGAAGAGCGAACTGATCATCGTCGAGGGCATCTCGGCGGGCGGCAGCGCAAAAGGCGGCCGAGATCGGCGTTTCCAGGCGATCCTGCCTCTCCGCGGCAAGATCCTGAATGTCGAGAAGGCCCGTGCCGACAAGATGCTTGGCAACGAGGAGATCAAGGCGCTCATCACCGCGCTCGGCACGGGGATAGGGGACTACTTCGACATCAAGAAGCTCCGCTACGGCCGGACGATCCTGCTCGCGGACGCCGACGTCGACGGGTCGCACATCCGCACGCTGCTCTTGACCTTGCTGTATCGGCACTTCAGGCCACTCGTGGAGGACGGGCGCATCTACATCGGGCAGCCGCCGCTCTACCGGCTGCAGCTCGGCAAAGAGATCCGCTGGGCCTACTCCGACAACGAGCGCGATAAGGCGATCAGAGAGCTGAAGACATCCGCGAAAGCGAAGCGGAACGATCGAAAGAAGGCAGCGGGCGACAAGGCAGCGGGGGAAGGCGACAAGGCGACAGCGCGTTCGCGACGGCGAGCCGCGGAGGACGCAGAGGATCAGGCGGACGCCGTTACAACGAACTCCGATGAGGGCACCGATGACGGAAAGGGCGGCCGCGAACCCGCCATTGCTCGATACAAGGGACTCGGTGAGATGAACGCGGAACAGCTCTGGAACACTACGCTCAACCCGGCAACCCGAACGCTGAGGCGCGTGACGCTCGAAGATGCGGAACAGGCGGACCTCGTGTTCGACGAGCTCATGGGAAGCGAGGTCGAGGGGCGCAAGAAATGGATCATGGCGAACGCGAACAAAGCGGCCCTCGACATCTAGTGGCGAAGCTTTCCGAGCTCGGGGTCGACTTTCAGCACTGGTGCTTCGCATGCGGCCAGCTCAACCCCGGCGGGCTGCACCTCGACTTCGAGGTGTCCCGCGATCGGGCCGAGGCGCGCTACACCGCGACGCAGCGCCATCAGGGCTACGACGGCCTGCTTCACGGTGGTGTCGTCACGGCGCTCCTCGACGAGGCAATGGGCTGGGCGATCTTCCATCAGGGCATATGGGGCGTCACCGCGAAGATCAACGTCACGTTCCGGCAGCCGGTCCCCATCGGTGAGGACCTGCGGATCGTCGGCGAGATCGCGCGCGACCGCGGGCGCGTGATCGAGACACACGGCACCGTCGAACGCGCGGTCGACGGAACGGTTCTGGCCGAAGCCGAAGCGACCTTTCTAAGAATGCCCGAGGGCCGCCGCCGCGAGCTCGAGCAGCGCTACGCGGGCACCGACGGCGCCTTCGCGCGGGTGAAGGCCGCCGTCGAGGACGAGGAACGCGAGAGGGAGCACGGAAGAACCTGATGCGACTAACGCAGTGATCGAAGAACCAAAGAACGAACGCGTGATCGGCGTCGAGCTCGAGCACGAGATGCGCCAGGCCTACCTCGACTACTCGATGAGCGTGATAGTCGCGCGCGCGCTTCCCGATGTCCGCGACGGACTCAAGCCGGTACAGCGTCGGATCCTCTACACGATGCTCGAGGAAGGCCTGCGTAACGATCGGCCGTTCCGCAAGTCAGCGAATGTCGTCGGCGTGGTGATGGCGAAGTACCACCCTCACGGCGACGTGCCGATCTACGACGCTCTCGTTCGGCTCGCGCAAGACTTCGCGGCGCGATACCCGCTCGTGCAGGGGCAAGGGAACTTCGGCTGCTTCACCGGCGAGACAAAGGTGGAGCTCTACAGCGGCGAGCAGAAGCCCTTCACCGAGCTCGTCGAGATGGCGCACAAGGGCCTGCGCGCCGAGATCTTCACGGTCGACCCGCACCGGAACGTACGGATCAAGCCGCTGCGCGCGCCCCGCCTCGTCCGACGCAACGACCCCGTCGTGAAGGTAACCCTCGAGTCGGGGGCCGAGATCGTCTGCACCCCAGACCATCGGTTCATGCTCCGCGACGGGACCTATCGCGAGGCGCAGCAGCTCAAGGCGAAAGACCAGCTCATGCCCTTCTCCCGGAGCGCCATCCCCGAGCGCTTGCACCGGACCGGGGCCTTCCCGATCCCTGCGAGCCTGACCCAGAAGGTGAGCAAGGTCGAGCCCGCCGGCCGCGCGGACGTCTACGACCTCACGGTCGACCTCACCCAGAACTTCGCTCTCGGCGCCGGCGTGTTCGTCCACAACTCGATCGATGACGACCCGCCCGCCCACATGCGCTACACCGAGGCTCGCCTCGCCGCGATCTCGACCGAGATGCTCGCCGACATAGAAAAGGAAACGGTCGACTGGATGCCGAACTACGACAACCGGCATCAGCAGCCGACCGTCCTGCCCGCGCGGATCCCGAACCTCATCGTGAACGGGTCCGCTGGCATCGCGGTCGGCATGGCCACCAACATCCCGCCGCACAACCTGCGCGAGATCGTCGCCGCCACCAAGCGGCTCATCGACGACCCCGAGCTGACCACCGATGACCTCTGCGAGACCGTGATCGGTCCCGATTTCCCGGGCGGCGGCGTCGTCTACCGGTTCGACGAGCAGCGCAACGTCGAGACGGGCGCCGCGGAGCGAGTCGACGCGATCCGCAGGGCCTACGCGCAGGGCCGCGGGCGCATTGTCGCCCGCGCGAAGGCCCACAACGAGCAGCTTCGAGGCAGCCGCGACGCCATCATCGTGACCGAGCTGCCCTACGCGGTGAACAAGGCCTCACTCATCGAGAAGATCGCAGACCTCGTGCAGAACAAGAAGCTCGCGGGCATCTCGGACATCCGCGACGAGAGCGACCGTGATGGCATGCGCATCGTCATCGAGATCAAGCGCGACGACGACGCCACCCTCGTCCTGAACAACCTCTACAAGCACACGGCGATGCAGTCCGCATTCAACTTCAACATGCTCGCGCTCGTCGACCAGCAGCCGCGAACCCTTTCGCTCAAGGAGATCCTCCAGCACCACATCGACCACCGACGCGGGGTCATCCGGCGACGCACCGACCACGACCTTCGCAAGGCGAAGGAGCGCGCGCACATCCTCGAGGGCCTCAAGATCGCGCACGATCACATCGACGAGATCATCAAGCTCATCCGGGCGCATAAGGGCCAGGAGGCGCTCCTCGTGGGCAAACTGCGCGAGGGGTTCGGGCTCACGGAATTGCAGGCCAAGGCAATCCTCGAGATGCAGCTCCGCCGGCTCTCCGGTCTCGAGCGCCAGCGGCTCGACGACGACTACCGCGAAACGATCAAGCTGATCTCCGAGCTCGAGTCGATCCTCGCGAGCCCCCGCAGGATTCTGTCTCTGATCAAGCTGGACCTCGACGAGATCGCCACGAAGTACGGCGACGACCGCCGCACGGAGATCGTCGACGACACGCCACGGCAGCTCTCTGCGGAGGAGCTCGTCGCCGACGAGGACGTCGTGATCACCGTCTCGAGCCGTAACTACGTGAAGCGCATGCCGCTTTCGACCTATCGCGCGCAGCACCGTGGAGGGCGCGGCGTGATCGGAATGGCGACGCGCGACGAGGACGACGTCGAGCACCTTGTCGTCGCGCGCAGCCACGATCGCCTCTACGTCTTCACCGACCGTGGCCGCGTCTTCGCTCTGAAGGTGTTCGAGCTTCCAGACGCGAGCCGGACCGCGAAGGGGACGCCGATCCAGAACATCCTCGAGGCCATGCAGGCCGGCGAGCGCGTCTCGGCGCTGGTCGCGCTCCGGGACACGACCTCGACGGAGCACCTCGTGATGGCGACCCGCAAGGGCTTCATCAAGAAGACGCCCCTCTCCGAGTACGCGAATGTCCGGCGCGCCGGGCTTATCGCGATCGCCCTTCGCAAGGGCGACCAGCTCGCGTGGGTCGCACCCTGCACGTCACAGGACCGCATCCTTCTCGCCACCAGGAAAGGCAAGGCAATCACTTTCAAGGCAACCGACGCCCGGCCGATGGGACGGCAAACGCAGGGAGTCACCGGCATCCGGCTTCAGAAGGGCGACGAGGTCGTTGGTATGGGCATCGCCCGGCCTCGGACCGAGGCGCTTTCCGTCACGGAGAACGGTTTTGGAAAGCGCACCGCCGTCGCCGAATTCCCGACGCAGGGCCGCGGGGGCCAGGGCGTGATCCTCGCCGCCCTCTCCCCCAAGACCGGGAATGTGGCCGCGATCCAAATGGTCGACGAAGGCACTCAGGAGATCCTCCTCATCACCTCCAACGGTGTTGTGATCCGAACCCCGGTCGAGCAGGTGCGTGCCCTCGGCCGCGCCACGATGGGCGTGAAGGTCATGTCCGTTGGAGAGACGAAGATCGCGTCGATCGCCACATTCACCCCGACGCGGCCGGCGCAAACGCAGCTCGATCTACCTCGCTGAGCCGCGAAACGGCGCTGACACGCACCCGCAGGGGTTGCAATCGCGGCGCATGCTTGTCCGGGGTGCGTAGCAAAGAAGCCCCAAAGGTACTTTTTTCGACCGGTTTGACGTTCTCCCCAGGGAACGTCCCGGTATGGTGGCGCTCCTTGGGAGGGGCAACGAACTGATCACGCTGGACGACGTCAGCAAGCGTTATCCAAACGGCACCGACGCTCTCCGCGACGTGGATCTCGAGATCGACTCGGGAGATTTCGTCTTTCTCGTCGGATCCTCCGGCGCTGGCAAGTCCAGCCTCATCCGTCTTCTCATCCGTGAAGAGCTCCCGTCGTCCGGTCGCGTGTGGGTCGACGGCCAGGACGTCGTCCGCATGCGCCGATCGGCGGTGCCGAAACTCCGGCGGCGCGTCGGCGTCGTGTTCCAGGACTTCAAGCTCCTGCCGCGAAAGACGGTTGCCGAGAATGTGAGCTTCGCGCTCCTCGTCACAGGGCACTCCGGCGAAGAGGCGCGCGAAGAGACCGAGCGCGCGCTCGCCCTCGTTGGCCTTTCGCAGCGGCGCGGGCACTTCCCGGATCAGCTCTCGGGTGGTGAGAAACAGCGCACCGCGATCGCGCGAGCGCTGGTGAGCCGACCGAAGATCCTCATCGCCGACGAGCCGACCGGCAACCTCGACCCGGTCACGAGCTGGGAGATCATCAAGCTTCTCGTTCGAGTCAACGAGCTCGGCACGACGATGCTCATGGCCACGCACAACGCCGAGATCGTCAACGCCCTGCGTCGTCGCGTCGTTCACCTCGACCACGGCATGGTCGTCCGAGATGAGCGCGAGGGTCAATACGCGGCATGAAACGACTCGAGTACGTCGCGACCACGGCCGCGCATGGCTTCTGGCGAAACCCCGTCATGAGCCTCGCTTCGACGTTCACGGTCGGACTGATGCTCCTGCTCTTCGCGTTCTTCCTCGCGACCGACCGGGGCCTTCAGGCAGCGGTCGACGTTCTGGAATCCAAGGTCGAGCTCGCACTGTTCATCGAGGACGACGCGCGGGTGTCGGATGTCCTCGGACTCCGCGCGCGGATCGAGGCCGACCCGGCGGTCTCGAGGGTGGACTTCGTCACCAAAGAGCAGGCGATGGCGCGCCTCGTCGACATCGCCTCCAAGCGTCCGGACATACAGATCGTCGACACCTCTTCGAACCCCCTCCAGAACTCTCTGGAGATCAAACTCGCTCACGCTCAGGACGCGCCCCGCGTGGCCGCCGCGCTGCGCGCGGAGATCGGAAACGGCATCGTCAGCGACGTCGTGGACAACCCGCAGGTCGTCGACAAGCTCCTGACGATCACGCGTGTCCTTTCGATCGGAGGGCTCGCCGTTCTCGCCATGATGCTGATCGTCGCGCTGTTCGTGATCGTCAACACGATCCGGATCGCCGTGCACGCCCGCCGCGACGAGATCGAGATCATGAAACTGGTCGGCGCCACCGATTGGTTCGTGCGATGGCCCTTCATCCTCGAGGGGATGCTCGTGGGCGCGCTCGGCGCGGTAGCCGCCACAGCTGTCGTGCTCGTCGCGGCCGGACCGGTCATGAACGCAATGGTCAGCTTCACCGAGGTCCTCCCGCTTTCCTTCGGTACCACCTTCGTGTGGCAGTTGGTCGGCAGCGTCTTCGCCCTCGCCCTCGCCGTCGGGGGCGGTGGCGCGATGCTCTCCGTCCGCGCACACCTCGCCAAATGAGACTTCAAAAAGCCTTGACCCCGACCGCGCGCCGGTGCGACGATGCGCTACGCATGGGAACTCCCCGGCAACCCGTTCGGGGAGGTGGGGTATGGAGGATGCGCGCCGCGCGCGCGACCACGGTCGCGCTGGTCGTCGGCGCGTTCCTGGGATGTCTCGGGCAGCCCGCATATGCGGACGACCCGGTCGCCTCAGCGCTCAAGCGCAAGGAAGAGCTCGAGCGATCCGTCCAGATCTCCCGTGCGAACGCCGAGCGGTACCAGGCCGTCGCCAACCAGTTCCAGGCGGTCGTGAATCAGACCAATGCCAGGATCGCGGATCTCGCGACCAAGCAGGCCAACGCGCAGTCCGAGGCCGACCAGCTCTTCTACCAGATCCAGATCGCCGAGGAGCAGCTCGCCCTCGTCACGTTCCAGCTCGACGAGACGCGCGCGCTCACGGACTCACTGAAAGCCGAAGCCGCCCATGAACAGAAGCAGCTCGCGACGCGCGAGGATCTCTACGGGCGCCATCTCCGGACGACCTACCGGCAGGCCCTCATCAGCCCGCTCGAGATGCTTCTCTCCTCCTCGTCCCTCACCGAGTTCGCGAACCGTCTGCAAGCCATGATCTTCATCAACCGCCAGGACGTGAAGCTCGCAAAGGAGATCCGCACCCTCCGGGCCGACACCCAATGGAAGCAGGACCAGGCCTCGGTCAAGGAACAGGAGATCCTGGGCCTCTCCGACCAGATCACCACACAGCGGACTCAACTCGCAACCTCAAAGGAGCGCTACGACAGGCTCGTCGCCGAGGCGCAGGCGGCGATCGACTCGGAGGCGGCGGCCCGAGCGGCGGCGGCGCGAAACAAACAGAACGCGCAAGGCCAGGTCAGTCAGACCAACCGCACGACCGCGGACCTCGAGCGGCAGCTCGACCAAGCGGAGGCGCAGTACGAGTACCTCGCGGCGCAGGCGGCGGGCAGCAGCGGGCTCGGCCTGTTCAACGGCGCGAAGCTCGCAATGTGGCCGCTCCGCGGACCGATCACGTCAGGCTTCGGCCCGCGCTGGGGCGGCTTCCACAACGGCATCGACATCGCGCAACCGAAGTACACCCCGATCCGCGCGGCGTCGGCCGGCAAGGTGGTCACCGTCGGTCGCCCGTACCTCGCGTATGGCGATACCGCCGTCGTCGTGGTCATCGCTCACGGCTTCAACTTCTCGACGCTCTACGGGCACCTCGACGATCTGCGCTGGCCGCCCGTCTCCGTCGGGCAGACCGTCTCCGCCGGCCAGATCATCGCGTACGTCGGGATGACGGGGTTCACGACCGGTCCGCACCTGCACTTCATGACGATCGCGGACGGTCGCGCAGTCAGCCCGATGATCTACCTGCCGTAGCGGCCAGCCGCTACTGCCTTCTTCGCTTCCGCATTCCGCGACGACAACCACGCCCACGCTTCCTTAGTGAATCGGCCGCGACATTGACGCGAATCCGCGGCCATGTAGCATCATTTTCGAAAGAAAGGAGGTGATGTGGAGTGGGCGATGCCAGTGGGAATCCAAAGACCCATGTGAGCTCACTTCAGCCTTTCGTAATGAAACCAACTGAGGTGATCGCGCACTAACGCGTTGGGTCTTTGGTGACCCGGCAGAGTGAGAGCGGCGGCAGAGATGCCGCCGCTCTTCGTTTTCACCGCCTAATCTCCTCGCCATGCCATCCCGAAAGACCGACGCGCCGCCTGAGCCGGAGCGCCAGGTCCAGCTTGCCGAGAACCGGAAAGCCCGCTTCGACTATCAGATCGAAGCGCGGCTCGAGGCTGGCATCTCACTACGGGGTACCGAGATCAAATCGCTCCGCGCGGGTCACGCCAACCTGCGCGACGGGTACGCGCGCGTCGAAAACGGCGAAGTGTGGCTGCGAAACGTGCACATCGCGCCGTGGGCTAACTCAGCGCACGCCAATCACGATCCCCTGCGCCCGCGCAAGCTCCTCCTGCACAGAGGCGAAATTGGACAGCTCGTCGGGACGATCGCTCAGAAGGGCTACACGCTCGTCCCGCTGCGGATGTACATCAAACACGGGCGAGCCAAGGTCGAGCTGGGCATCGCGCGCGGCCGCAAGCGCTACGACAAGCGGCAGGTGATCAAGGAGCGCGAGGCCACCCGCGAGATGGACGCCGCCATCCGGAGGCGCGTAGGTCGGGGCTAACGCGCTATTCGCCGAATGCCGGTGCCGCCTCGGCTTCCGGCTGGCGGGCCCGCTCGGTGCGGCCCCGCAGCGGGACCTCCTGCAGGAAGAGCGACGCGATCACCGCGACGCCGGCAACGGCGGCGGCGATCAGGAACACGTCATGGAGTGACCCGGCGAGCGCGCCGCGGATGGCGACGAGCAGCTGCGGCGGGATCTGCTGCACCGCGGCCGGGTCGAAGATCGCTTCCGCGTTGCCTCCCGACGGAATGGCGCCTGCGAGCCGTGACGGGACCGCGGCTGCGATCTTCACCGAGAGCTCCTGCGCCAGGACTGCGCCGAGTATCGCGACACCGACGGTGCTGCCGATGTTCCGCCAGAACTGGATCTGGCTCGAGACGACGCCGAGGTATCTCACGTCGACGGCGCTCTGGGTCGCGTTCAGGTACAGCGGCATGCCGACGCCCACACCGAGCCCGACCAGGACGAGGGCCCGGACGACGTCGATCTCGGGCGTGCCAACGTTGACCTGCGCGAGAAGCAGGAGGCCGATCACGAGGATCACGGCACCGACCGTCCCGAGGTACCGATAGCGCTTCATCCGTACCATGAGCTGCCCGGTGACGATGCTCGAGGCGATGAGGCCGACCATGAGGGGCGTGATGAGGAGACCCGCGTTGGTCGCGGCGAGGCCAAGCACGCCCTGGTAGACGAGGCTCACGAAGATGATCGCGCCGAACATCGCGAAGCCAAGAAGGAATCCGACGACTGTCGACACGGCGAACGTCGGGTTCTTCCAGAGCTCGAACGGGACGACCGGGTGCGGCGTGCGCCTCTCGATCACGAAGAAGATCACCGCCATCACGACGGACGCGATCAGCAGGCCCATGACCTCGGGAGAGGCGAAGTCGTGGTCGCGTGTGATGGAGAGGGCGACGAGGAGCGGAACGATCGTCGCCGTCAGCGCGAACGCGCCGGCGAAGTCGATGTCGCGCCACGACGCCGAGTGCTTGACCGAGGGCAGCGTCACGAACACGACCGCGATCGCCAGCAAACCGACCGGTACGTTCACGTAGAAGACCCACCGCCAGCTGAGGCTGTCAGTGAGGTACCCGCCGACGACCGGACCCACCACCGAGGCGATGCCGAAGATCCCGGCAAAGACACCCTGGAGCTTCGCGCGCTGCGCCGGCGAGTAGAGGTCGCCGATCGTGGCGAAGACACTCGCGAAGAGGACGCCGCCGAAGACGCCCTGAAGCGCGCGGAAAGCGACGAGCTCGGCAATGTTCTGCGCCTGCCCACAGAGAGCCGACGCGAGGACGAAGCCGATCATCCCCGCGAGGAGGAATGGCTTTCGTCCGAACAGGTCGCCGAGCTTCCCGGCGATCGGGGTGAGCGTGGTCGACGTTACGAGGTACGCGGTCGCGACCCAGGCGAAGTAGTCGAGGCCGTTCAGGTCCGCGACGATCTGGGGTAGCGCCGTCCCGACGATCGTCTGGTCGAGGGCGGCAAGGAAGAGCGCGAGAGCGACGCCCACGGTCGCGAGGATCCGCGCGTTGCGAGTCATCTCACCTGGCATTCGCGGTCTCCTTCGCGACGGCGAAGGCCTCCTGCAGATCGTCGAGCGCGCCCGCGAGGCGCGCTCGCTTTTCGGCTGACAGCCCGGCGATGACCCTCGCGACGGGTGCTTTCATGAGCTCGCCGACGCGCTCGATCTCGCGCCGGCCGCGGGCCGTGATCTCGACGACGACGACGCGCCGGTCGGTCGAATCTTCGGATCGCCGGACCAGGCCGTCGCGCCCGAGCAGATCGACGAGCTCGGAAACGGAGGCCGGCGTCAGCCCACATCGCTGCGCCAGCTCGCCACTGCGCCGTGGCGACTCGGTCAGCTGCCAGAGGATGCGAGCCCGCTCGAGGCTGATCGCACCGTGCTCGTGCGCGACCTGCGCCGCGAGCTTCCCGATCCGAGGGACCAGCGAAAGGAGCAGCCCGGCAAGGCGTACGTCCTCGGTCGCCGTTGTGCGCGGCGAGCGCCGCTCGGTCGAGATGGCCATGGGGTGGAGGAGCCTCCGATTAGTTAGGGAGGTTAACTATATGGAGACCGAACCAATCCGGGCAATGTTCGCTTCGCGACATTCGCCGAACGCCGAGGTCTAGCCGGCTCCCGATTCCACGAACGGCTGCTCGATATCGGCCGCGAAGAACTTGCGCCCACCGCACGTTGGACAGCGCTCGGGCTGGGCCTCGCCGTGCGAGATCGTCCCGCAGGCTTCACACCGGAAGTGCCTCTGGCCGCCCTTCGCGCGGACGACGGCCGGCGCTTCGGCAAGAAGCTGTCGGATCTCGCCCAGCTCGCTCGCGATGCGAAGAGGGTCGATCCCCGAACCGGTCTGGTCCGCCTCGACGAGGCGATTCATGAGCGCGTCCAGCCGCGTGAGCGCTTCTTTCACGGACAGCCTCCCCGAGGAGAGGATAGCCGCGACGCGCCGAGCAGGGAGTCCCGCCTCCTCCACCCGCACAAGGGCGCCAGCCCACCCGTTCCAACGGGCCCGTTCGGCCACCACTATCGTGCGGTGCCGATGCGACTCGACCACGTTGTCATCGCTGTGACCGATTTCTCCAGGTCCAACGCCTTTTATCGCGATGTCTTGGGTGCCGCGATCCTCCACATCGATGGGCGAGTGGCCTATCGCATCGGCGACCAGCAATTGAACGTCCACGGGCCGGGCGTGCGACCAGCGATGGTCGCGCGCGTTCCGGTCGTTGCCGGCAACAGCGATCTCTGTTTCGTGTGGGACGGACCGATCGAGAAGGCACTCGAGCATCTGCGGGCGCGCGGGGTGACAGTCGCGGCCGGCCCGTTGACGCGTGGCGGCGCCAAGGGCCGCGGCACGAGCGTGTACTTCCGAGATCCGGACGGCACGCTGCTCGAGCTCATCTCATACGCGAGCCAGCCCTCTCAATAGTCCGCGCGCCGGGGCCGATCAGGCTGGCGAAAGCGGCGGTCGCGCGGAACAGACTCGTGAGGTCTTCAGGATCGACGCTCGGTGCGCGGCAGAGAAGCATGTCTCGCTGCACCTCCCAGGTGAGTGGGAGGTCCTGCGCCTCGTCAACCAGCCACGCCATCAGAGGGACATCGAGGATCGCGGTCGCGAAGCTGCGCTCAGGTGAGATCACGCGGTAACGGTCGTTGAAGTCTGCCCACTCGAGGCGTACCGGCTCGCCGTCGGCGCGGACGGTGCGTGACGCGGTCGCCGGCTCGATCACCACATGCGGCCTGTGCCCGGCAACGGTGGTGAGAACGCAGGAGTAGCGCTGCGGCTCGGAAAGGACGTCGTTCTCCGGCTCGCCATCCGAGTCGACGCGGTCCCGCTACAAGAAATCGAACCCGACGACATCGAAACCCTCGATCGACCCGGTCACGAAGTTCTCGCAGGTATGGTCGACGCCGCGTGAGAAGAGCTCGAATGGGTAGCGGAGCGCCGACGAACGTGGATACGCCGGGTCGGTCGGCGAAAACGCGAGACCGAGATCGCCTGCGACGCGTTCTACCTGTTCCGAGCGCGAGAGCTCGCGGCGGAGAAGATCGAGGTGGATCGGTGCGACGACCGCGGCGATGGCCCCGCCCAGGACACCGAAGATGAAGAGGAGCACCGGCACGGACCCAGATCACGTCGCAGGCAGCCGCCGATGCGGCTACAAAACTGTAAGAGGTTCTTCCAGACCTTCGTCGGCCGGCCTGAGTGACTGTGGCTCCCTCCTGCCGGCCGCCTCGCTCTGTGGAGATGGGGGAGGGTCGAACTCCCCGTCCAAGGCCTGCGCGCGGATTGCGTCTACGAGCGTAGTCGGCGATTTTTGGTCTCGCGGAACGAGGCGCGCACCGACGCGCTTCTCGTTCTCGCCAGGTCGGTTTACTTGAGCCCGCCTACCGACCGATCGGCGGGCCGCAGCTCCGCTTATATCGCCCTTCCCGGCCCGCGGAGCGGAGACCGGGAGGACGTCTCACTGACTAGGCAGCGAGAGCGTAAGAAGTGTTGGCAGTTGTCTGCCTGCCGTTCGGATTAACGAGGGGGAACGGCGTTCCTCGGCTCGCGGCGGTCCGTCTGCCTGCCCTGTCGAAACCACGCATCCCCGTGGCCCCTCTGGGCAAGACAATTGTACCTGTGCGGATACGTGAAGTCGCGATTCTCAGCGTGATCTGCGCCGCGATGGTCAGCGCATGCTCCGCAGCGCCCGCGGCGCGCCAGTCGCCGACGTCACGACCGACGTCCTCGCCGAGCCGCCCGCCGGTCAGCCTCACGGCGAGCCCGGGGATCCGATATGTCGCGATCGGCGCTTCGGACAGCGTCGGCGTCGGCGCGAGCGACCCGGCGAAGGGCTCGTGGCCCGCGATCGTGGCGTCGCTCCTTCCGGCGGGATCGCCGCCGTACACGAACCTCGGCGTCTCGGGCTCGCTCGCTCTGCAAGCGGTGACGCAGCAGCTGCCCGGTGCGATCGCGCAGCAGCCGACCGTCGTCTCGGTGTGGCTCGCGGTGAACGACCTGAATGCGACGATCGAGCCGGGCTCGTTCGCCGACGCGCTCGGGCAGATTGTCGACAGCCTCGTGCAGAGGACAGGCGCGACGATCTTCGTCGGCAACGTCCCCGACCTCCGCGCGGTGCCCGCCTACGCGGGCGTCGACAGGGCACGCCTCCTCGCCGGGGTCCAGGCCTACAACGAGGTCATTGCGGCGATCGCGGCTCGTAATCCGGGGCGCGTGACCGTAGTCGATCTCTTTACGGGTAGCGCCAGCCTCGTCGCGACGGGCACAGTGTCACAGGACGGGTTCCACCCTTCTGACGAGGGCTACCGGCTGATCGCCGACCGCTTCGCGAGCGCTATGCGCGCCAAGGGAATTCCGCTCCGGGCCTAGTCGGCGGGGCTCTCGACGATTACGCGCGGGGCCGACCTCTCGGTGGGCGCGATCAGGCGCACGGCACCGGCCATGATCGCGCACCCCGCCGTCATGAAGATCACGCCGATCAGCAGGACGACCCGCGCGTCGGTGACGCCGAGAAGCGCCGAGGCTACGAACGGGGCCGCGGTCCCCCGGAGACCCATGAGGAGCGACTGCGCGGTCGCGTAGTCGCCGATCCTGTCGCGGGGCGCGATCTGGACGATGTTCGTGAAGAACGTGATCTCCCCGCCCGCGTTCACGATCCCGGCGACGATCGCGAGGGGTATGAGGAGCCACACGTCCGCCGCGGCGATGTACCCGATCGGGATGAGCAGCGTCATCACGGTGTTGAGCAGCGTGAGGCGGATCGACGAACCGCGATCGATCATCCGGCCCCAGATGAGGAACGCGACGATCATCATGCCGGACGAGACCGCGGTCATCGCGCCGATGAACGAGTTCGACGCGTTGAAGTGGTCGACGAGCATGATCGGGTAGACCGCGACGTTCATCAGGTTCCCGATCCCGAACACCGTGAATGAGAAAAGCAGGCGCCGGTACTTGTGGTCAGCCCACACCTCTCGCGCGATCGCGGGGAGCGACCTGCGTGTCGCGACCTTGGCTGAGCCGTCGTAACGGATCCAGAAGAAAGAGAGGGCGCCGGGGAGGCCGATGAGCGCCGCGGCGGCGAACACCCAGGTCGCGGGGATGACGTCGATGAACGTGCCGGCCACGGCGGCGGCCGCGATGCCCGCGATCGCTCCGCCGATGCGGACGTTGGCCATGGCCTGTGCCCGCTCCCGGTCCGGGTAGATCCCCTGCATGAGCGCGGTGTACGCGCTGATGTTCGCGATGCCGATGACGAAGGAAACGACCGTCGTCATCGCGAGCATGAGCGGCGTCGCGGCGGCGAGGACACCGATGAGGAAGGTGACCCGCGCCACGGTCACGGTGCCGGCCACGACTCGCACTTGCGGAAAGCCCATGAGGAGGTACGCGAAGATCGGCGACAAGAGGTGCCCGATGAACGGCGCGGCTATGACGATGGCGACGTCGGTCGTCGATCCGCCGAGCCGGCGCACGACGATCGGCATGAACGTGACGAGAACGGCGATGTAGACGCCACCGGCGATCGCGCTGAATGTGTCGATCCGGAAGTTACGGCGAACGCGCGCGGGCGCCCAGTTGCCATCCATGCGAGGGATCGAACGCTAGCGCCACAAGTCACGCTTACGGAAGGCCCCCGAGGGGGCTATTTAGGGTCGATCTCTCCCGCCGAAGTTGGATCGCGGCCGGTATCCACCCGGTCTCGGACCGAAGCCGCGGCGCGGTCCGTAGGGGCCCGGTCCCCCGGCGCCGCGGAACCCACCGGGAGCTCGCGGCTGGAACTGTGCCGGGCCGCGCGCGCCCGGGGCGGTGGAACTGATCACGACGCGGCGGTTCGGATCCACACCGACGGACTCGGTCTTCACGCCGGGTGTGTCCTGCACCGCCAGGTGCACGATCCGCCGTTCGTAGGCCAGCATCGGCTCGAGCGTCACGGCCTGCCCGCTCGTCTTCACGCGCGACGCCACGCGGCGAGCGATCTCGCGGAGCTGCTCCTCACGGCGCCGGCGGTAGCCCTCGATGTCGAGCGGGATGTGGACCGTACGTCCGACCCGGCGCGACGTGATCGCCGACGTGATCTGCTGCAAGGCGACCAGGTTCTCGCCCCCGCGGCCGATGAGCGCGCCGAGATCGGGGCCAAGGACTTCGACGCCTTCGGGGCGCGGACCGTCGTCCAGCGCAACCTCGGCCTCGACGCCCATCAGGGCGAGCAGGTCGCGGAGAACGCCGACGCCGGCCTCAAGATCCTCGGCGAGCGCCGGCGCGGCCTCCTCCCGCTCGGTGTCCTCGCGCTCGGCGCGCTCGCGGAGCGCGTCGGGGCGGCGCGGGACTTCGGCCTCGTCGATCACCGGCTCCGGCTCGGGCGACGCGTCCTCTTCGACAAACGTGATGAGCACGCGGGCGTCCTCGCCTCCTATACCGAGCACGTTCGCAGGCTTGCCCTTCTCCAGCACCTCGTACTCGACGTCCGTGCGCTTCTTGCCGAGGGACCGCAACCCCCGTTCGATCGCCTCCTCCACTGAACGACCCGTGAACTCCTCCCCACGGAGCGGACTCATCGCTTCCTCCTCCTCCTACCGCGACGGCGGCCTTCGCCGTCACCGTTTCGTCGCGGCACGGCCGCGGCTTCAGGCTCCCCCATGTCGTGCTCTGCTTCCGCGATCGCCTCTTTCTCGCGCTGTCGCATTTCTTTGTCGGCGGGAGTCGGGATGTTGTCGAGCGGGGGGACCCAGCGCGGCAGCTGACCCCACCCCATGACGAAGTATTGCTGGACGATCTGGAAGATCGTCGTGGTGATGTAGTAGATGAAGACACCGGCCGCGAGGTCTTTGAAGAAGACGACAGTGATCAGCGGCAGGTAGTAGGTCATCGACTGCATCGTCCGCTGGGTTGGGTCGTCGGTCTGCGGAGGATTTCGCGGCAGCGCCTGGATCGATGCGACGAGCTGCGTGAGCGCGGAAAGGATCGGCAGCGGGCCGATCCCGCCCAGAGGACCCAGGCTCCAGAGGTGGTCGGGTTGGGCGAGGTTCTGGAGCCAGGGGAGCCAGTGCGCGGTGAGATCGATCGTCTTATCTGGGGGCAGGTCAGAGATGAGAGGTGTGATGAACGGCCAGAGGACGAGGTCCTTGAGCTGCTGCATCGTGAGCGCGGGCGTTCCCAGCCCTCCCACCTGTTGGAACGCCGCGTACATCGCGAAGAGGACGGGAAAGAACACGAGCATCGGCAGGCATCCGCCGACGGGGTTGATGCCCCGCTCCTTGTAGAGCTTCATCTGCTCCTGTTGCAGCTTCGCGCGGTCGCTCCCGTACTTCTTCTTGATGTCGTTCATCGCGGGAGCGAGCTCCTGCATCGAGCGCGACGAGCGGACCTGCGCGCGGAAGACCGGGTAGAGCGCGAGACGGATCGCGACCGTCACGATCACGACCGCCAGTCCGAAGTCGTGGACGAAGTAGTCCGCGAGCACCAGCAGGTTGATCAGCGGGTAGACGAGGAACGTGTTCCAGAGGGGCAGCAAGAAGTCCATCTAGCGCTCCGGAACCGGATCGTAGCCACCACGGCTCCAGGGGTGACAGGAGAAGAGGCGCTTCGTCGCGAGCCAGCCCCCACGCACCACGCCGTACCGTTCGACGGCTTCGATCGCGTACCCGGAGCACGTTGGGGTGTAACGGCAGGCGGGCGGCAGCATCGGGCTCACCGCGGCTTTGTAGAAGCGCAGGGCGGCCAGAACCACGGCTTTCACGCCGGGGCCACGCGCTCTGCGAGCGAGTCGAGAGCCGTCGCCGCGGCCTTTCGGAGATCGGCGAATGGGGCGGACGCGGTCTGGGCGCGCGCCACGATCACGACGTCGCAGCCGGGCCCACGAGCGAGATCGCGGATGGCCATGCGAAAAGCCTCGCGCAGACGTCGGCGGCAGCGATTGCGCGCGACGGCTCGGCCGAGCGAACGTGGTGCGGCGACCGCGACGCGAATCACGTCGAGCCCATTGGGACGTGCGCGGAGCGCGAACACCGCATGCTGAATCTTCATTCCCTCGCTCCACACCGCGGCGATATCCGCATCCCGTCGCAGACGCGCGGCGTCCACGAATGATGTAGCGCTAGACGACGGTGAGGCGCTTACGGCCGCGAGCGCGGCGCGCGGCGAGCACCCGACGACCGCCGGTCGTCCTCATGCGCGAGCGAAACCCGTGCACGCGCGCACGACGGCGGGTCTTCGGCTGATAGGTGCGCTTCAAGGTCGAGTCCCTTCTCCCGCTTGAACAAAACGATCAAAAACGACGGTATGTGCACGTGAGCATAGCAGCAGCCCGGCGTCTTCTCGTTGGGGTATAGTTCGCGGGCTTCCGAAACGGGCGGTCGGATTCTCGGTGTTTCCCTTCGGTGTGGCGTACGGCGGTCATCGCATTGATGGTTGTGGGGAGCGTTTTTGTTGCACGTGCGTAGAGAAGGGGAGCCGTTGAACCTCAAGCAGCTTTGGACGGCCGTCCTCGGTGAGCTGCAGGTCGGTCTTTCGCGCGCGCAGTACGACACCTGGTTCAAGGACACCCAAGTCATCTCCGAAGAGGACGATGTCTTTCTCATTGGCGTGCCCAATGCGTTCGCACGCGAGTGGCTCGAGAGCAAATTCCGATCCCAGGTGCGCGCCGCGCTGCAGCACCTGCTCGGCCGAACCGTCGACGTGCGATTTGTGACCTCCTCCGCCGGCCCGCCGACAGCCGCCCGCACGAGCGCGGTCCCGGGAATGACCTCGCCGACCCCCCAGGGCGGCCAGCAGACAAGCGGCCAGGAGCGGCGCGAAGCCGGGGCTCTGCTGAACGCGCGGTACACCTTCTCCACCTTCGTCGTCGGTTCGAACAACCGTCTCGCCCACGCCGCCGCGCTTTCGGTCGCCGAGCGGCCGGGCCACAGCTACAACCCGCTTTTCATCTACGGGGGCTCGGGGCTCGGAAAGACGCATCTCATGCACGCGATCGGCCACGCGGTCATCGCGCGGCACCCCAAGAAGCGTGTCGCGTACGCGACGAGCGAGAAGTTCACCAACGAGTTCATCAACTCGATCCGCGCACAAAAGGGCGAGGAGTTCCGCGAACGCTACCGACGCATCGACGTACTCCTGATCGACGACATCCAGTTCATCGCCGGCAAAGAAGGCACGCAGGAGGAGTTCTTCCACACCTTCAACGCGATCCACGAAGAGGGCAAGCAAATCGTCATGTCGAGCGACCGGCCGCCGAAAGCGATCACCCAGCTCGAGGACCGGCTTCGCTCGCGTTTCGAGTGGGGTCTCATCGCGGACATCTCCGCCCCCGATCTCGAAACGCGAATCGCGATCCTTCGGGCGAAAGCAGAGGCACAGAACGTCGCCGTGCCCCCACCCGTGGTCGACTTTCTGGCCCAACGGATCGTGTCGAACATCCGTGAGCTCGAAGGCGCGCTGACGCGGATCGTCGCGTTCGCCGCGCTCCAGGCCGTGCCGGTCACGACACAGCTCGCGCAGGAGATGCTTCAGAACCTTCTCTACAACCCGCACCGCAAGAGCCTCTCGCCCGAGCGCATCGTCGAGACCGTCGCGCGCTACTACGGCGTCCCGCTCGACCAGATCAAGGGGAAGGCACGCGATAGACAGGTCGTTCTCCCGCGCCAGATCGCCATGTACCTCATGCGCGAGGAGACCGAGGCCCCACTCATGAGGATCGGCGAGGCTCTCGGCGGGCGCGACCATTCGACCGTGTTGCATGGCTGCGAGAAGATCGAGCGGGAGATGGCCGAAAACGATGACTTTCGTCGGGATGTCGGGACGCTCCGCGAGCTCTTGTACGCCGACTGACCAGCGCGGTCGCCTGTCCGTGGTTCCCGAACGCGCCGCTCCCGCGCTCCTGAAGTGTGGATAAGAGGGCCCGGCGTGTGGATAAGAACCCCTGTTTGTGGACAGGAAGGGGCGTCGGATCTTCGATTATGGAACGTATGTCCTACTGGCGGACGTGCCACGTTTTGGGGTCCACACGCTATCTTCAGCCGTCCACACCCCACCCGAAGCCAGGCGGAGCACAAGCCATGAGGAAAGCCCCATAGTCCACATGACTACTACCGCCACTACTGGTTGTATGAAACTTTCGTGGGTACGAGCGGGGAGGGCCGCGTGAAGGTCGTTTGTTTACAAGAGAACCTGGCGCACGGGCTCGGGATTGCCGGTCGCGGAGTCTCGACCCGGGGAAGCCTGCCTATCCTTGGAAACGTTCTCCTCCGCACCGACGCGGGCCGCCTCCGTCTGACGGCGACCAATCTCGAGGTGGGGATCAACTGCTGGGTACCGGCCAAGGTTGACGACGAAGGCGCTATCACCGTGCCGGCGAAGCTCTTCATCGACTTTGTGAACTCGCTCCCTTCGGGCAACGTAGAGCTCTCACTGAATGTACGGACCAAGACCATGCATCTGAAGTCCGGCCCGTATGAAGCCAACATCAAAGGTATGGATGCGGAGGAGTTTCCGATCATCCCGCAGATTCCGGAAAAGCCGACGACTCGCATGTCGCAAGGCACGCTGCGACGGATGATCGGGGAGGTCGCCTTCGTCGCAGCGACCGACGACAGCCGTCCAGTGCTCACGGGAGTACTCACCACTTTCGCGGGTGACCTCGTCACCATGGCGGCCGCCGATCCGTATCGACTGTCTGTACGGCACGCGCGCCTTCTTGACCGTGTCGAGCCGCCGATCGAGGTGATCATCCCTGCGAAGAGTCTCTTCGAGGTTGCCCGAATTCTGCAGGACACCGAGGAGGGGACGGTCGACATCCTGGTGACCCCGAATAAGAGCCAGGTGATCTTCCACACCGACGAGGCCGATCTCGTCTCGCGGATCATCGAGGGCCAGTTCCCAAATTACCGGCAGGTCATCCCGACCAGCCATTCGACGCGCGTGCTTGCCCAACGCGAGGAACTCCTCAAGGCCACACGCCTCGCGTCGTACTTCGCGCGCGACGCAGCGAATATGTTGCGGTTTCAGGTGGACCCGGCGAACGATCCGCCGCTCGTGATCACGGCGAATGCGGCGGAGGTCGGTGACAACACGGGACGGATCGACGCAACCGTCGAAGGCCAGGCCACGACCATCGCGTTCAACTCACGGTTTGTCGCCGATGCGCTCTCCAGCCTCTCCGCACCGGAGATCGCGATCGAGCTCGGCGGTCCGCTCGCGCCGGGCGTCGTCCGGATCGTTGGCGACGACAGCTATCTTCACGTGGTGATGCCGCTTCGCATCCCGGCCTGATCAGCGGGTCGCCGTCATGCGTGTCGCCGCGATCGGACTAGAGGATTTCCGGAGCTACGAGGACCGGAGGCTCGACCTCGCCCCAGGCGTCACCGCATTCGTCGGTCCGAACGGCGCTGGGAAGACGAACATCCTCGAGGGGGTGCACCTTATCGCGCGGGGCGAATCGTCGCGGGCCGGTGACGATGCCGAGATGATCCGCTGGGGCGCTCCCCTCGCGCGAGTCGCTGTGGACGCATCCAGAGCCGCTTCGCGGTCAGGGCCCCCCGCCCCTCTGGACCGGACCCGCCTCGAAGTGACGCTCTTCGCGCCGGCGCTCGACGTGCGTCGGCGGCCGCGCCGCTACACCGCGGATGGAGCGCCGCGCCGACCGGACGACGTCGTGGGCACGATCGCGGTTGTCGCGTTCTTTCCGGAGGACACCGATCTCCTTAGGTCGGCGCCGTCCGCGCGGCGCCGCTATCTCGATGCGATGGTCGCGCAGGTCGATCGTTCGCATCGAGCCGACACGCGTGCATACGCGAACGTGCTCACGCAACGGAACGCGCTGCTGCGCGCGGGACGCGATGACGAGCCCGTTTCAGAGAGCGAGATCGCTTTCTGGGATACGGAGCTCGTGCGGCTCGCGACCGCCATCTCGCTGCGCCGTGAGGCGGCCGTCCGCGAGCTGCGTCCGGCATTCCGCGCCGCCGCGGCCGCGCTCGGCGCCGACCCCGCCCCGGACGTGGCGTACGCCGGGCAGGTGGAGGGTTCGACCGCGGAGGAGCGAGCCGAGGGTTATCGCCGCCTGATTGCCGAGAAGCACGATCGCGAGCGTTGGCAGGCGACGACACTCGTCGGCCCGCACCGCGAGGACCTCGCGGTCGCGGCGGGAGAGCGTGCATTCCCGACGTTCGCGTCGCGCGGAGAACAGCGGTCGACCGTCCTCGCGTTGAAGCTCGCCGAGGCCGAATGGATTCGCGCGCATGTGGGTGAGCCCCCGATCTTCTTACTCGATGACGTTCTCTCCGAGCTCGACACCGCCCACCGCGAGGCGCTGTGCCGGGCCCTTCCCGAAGACGCGCAGACCCTTCTCACGGCTGCCGTGCTCACGAGCATCCCCGAGGCTCTACGGCGGGAGGCGATGGTCGCAGAGGTCGTCCGACCCGGATGAGGCCGCTCGCTGCCGCGATCGCTCGAGCCCTCCGCACGCTTCGCCTGGATAGCGACGTCGCGAAGGCGGACGCGATGCGCGCGTGGAGCGGGGTCGCTTGCGCCGTCATCGGCCCCGACGCCACCCGGACGACCGCGCTTCGCATGGACGAAGGCACCCTCGTGGTGGCGGTCCCGACCGCCCAGTGGGCGGCGGAGATACACCTGCGTGAAGAGGAGCTCGTCGCCGAGCTCGCATCTCGGGCACCGCGGAGCGGCATCGCGAGGATCCGCTCCGTGCCGGCGTCGCGCACCTAGACTCGCCACCGATGCGACAGGCAAGTCTCGCAACGAAGATCGGCACGACCGCGGACCTGCGACCCGGCACGCCAGACGTGATCGTCGCGAGCGAACCCACTCTCGGCGCGACGCTGCGGACGAAGGGGCGGTTCTACTTCCTGTGCGAGGTCGCACGCCAGCACGGGAACGGCGGAAGTGACATCGCGAAGGAGGTGGCCGACCTCGCTCGTCAGGAGTACTACTACGACCTCTCCGCCGGGATCGAGGTCTCGCTCCGCAAAGCGCTCCGGCAGGCGAATCGCCGCGCCGCGCAACGCCTTCGCGATCAGCGCGGGCGGGTCGCTCTCCACTGCGCCTGCGCCGTCGTCGTGAACAACGAGCTCTACGCGGCCCGGATCGGCGCCGCGCAGATCTTCCTCGTGCGGCGGGCCCGGCTCTTCCTTCCGGGCGACGAACCCGGTGAGCTCGCGGACTTCGTGCATCGGACCACGACGCGCGTGGCCGAATCGCTCGGCGTTGTCGCGGATGTCCTCCCGGACGTGTGGCGTCAGAGCATCGAGCCCGGCGACACGCTCGTGCTGGCATCCGGCGCGCTCGTCGATGGGCTGGGGGCTGAGGCCCTGAAGAATGCGGCGATCACGCTTCACCCCCGCGCGGCTGCCGAGCACATCAATAATCGCGCGGTCGCCGACGGTGTCGTCGGCAGCGCGGCCGCGATCTTCATCGAGCTCTCCGCCGCGACCGCGGCAGCGGGCCGGGTCCTTCCGAAGCCTGAGCCCGTGGAGCCCACCGAGGTGCTGATCGCGGACGGCATTCGCTCGCGCTTCGAGTCGATCTGGCGCCGGCGTCCCAGGGTCGCGCAGGCGATCGGGGCCGCGGCCGCGCCCGCGGCGAAGGCGATGGGAAAGACCGTGGCCATCGGCTTCGAGCTGATGCCGCGGCGAGCGCCTCCGCTCCCGCGCCGGCCGGACACGGCACGCGAGCGCTCGCGCCGCCAACGCCGCGCGGCCTCGTTGCTCGCGATCCTCCTGCTCCTCGTCGCCGGAGGCATCGGGCTTGTCGCTTATCGGGACTATCAAGCGAACCGCGTCACCGGGGACTACGCCTTAGCCATCCTGAGCGTCGAAAGCGACATCTCGGCCGCGCAGCGATTCGCCGACCGCAAGCCGCCTGACAACGAGTCGGCGCGGAAGAAGGTCGACGATGCGCGGGTCGCCCTCGAGGAGGCCGCGCGGTCTCCAGCGGCCGACCCCGCCCGAATCGCGACGCTCCGCGAGCAGGTCCAGGCACTCGACGACCTGATCACAGGAGTCGTGGTCGATCTCGCACGCGTGACTGGTCCGGACGGCCGCCCGATCGCCCCGGGGGCGAAACCGACGGGTCTCACGGGCACCGCGAACGGGCTCTACGCGGCCGACCCGGTGGGCGGCCGCCTCTGGCGCATTTTCGGTGACCCCACGCAGGTCGCAGCCGTCCTCACCCGCGGAGCGCTCGGTGTCGGCGGGCCCCGGATGGTCGCCAACCTGAACGAGGTCGTGTATTCGTTCGACGACCAGAAGCACCTGTGGCGGACGGAGGGCACAGGGGTCGCCGACGTAACGCCCGGGGACGCGTCGACCTGGAAGAGCGTCGACGCGTTCGCCGTCTTTGTTGCCAACCTGTACGTCCTGGACGCCACGAGCGGCCAGGTGTGGAAGCACGAGTCCTTCCCGGGAACCTCGTTCCTCCGCGCGCAGGGCTACCTTACCGAGCCGATCCCGACGGGTGTCGGCCGGTCGATCGCCGTCGATCAGGACATCTGGATCGTCACGACGCAGGGCGACGTCCTCCGCTTCCGCCGCCTCACGACGTCCTTCACCGCCTCGCGTGTCGAGTTCGTCCCACGATGGAACGGAGCGCCGGTGAAGCCGACCGCGGTGCAGGCCATCGACATCCAGCGCGCCATCTACTTCCTCGATGCGCCGAACGGGATCGTCGTGCAGATGAACCGTGACGGCGGCGAGCTCGCGCGCTTCGCGCTGCCCTCCAATCTTCCAGGACCCAGCGCGTTCTACGTGTCCGAGGGGTCCCGGACGATCTTCACGATCCACGGATCGAAGGTGGTGGCGACGGAGCTCCGCGCGTGATCCCGCTGCGCGACCAGAACCCGACGGCGAAGATCCCGATCGTCAACCGCCTGCTGCTCGCGGCGAACATCCTCGTGTGGATCTACGTCCTCACCCTGGTCCGGCAGCCAGGCGGGATCGCCTCTTTTTACGATCGGTACTCGTTCGACTGGACGGAGTTCGCGACGCAGATCGCGCAAGGGCAGATCGCCCTTGAGACCTTTGTCCCACTCATCACGCACATGTTCGTGCATGGCGGTTGGCTGCACGTGATCGGGAACATCGTCTACCTGTGGATCTTCGGGGATAACGTCGAGGATCGTCTGGGGAGTGGTCCGTATTTGGTCTTCTACATCCTCTGCGGGATCGTTGCCGCGATCGGCCAGGGGCTCGTGCAGCCCGCGCCGATGGTCGGCGCGTCCGGCGCGATCGCCGGCGTCCTCGGCGCTTATGTCGTGATGTTCCCGGCTGCGCGGATCTCGACCCTCGTCTTCCTCGGGATCTTCATCACCATCGTGCATCTGCCGGCGCTGATCGTGGTCGGCTTCTTCATCGTGCTTCAGGCGATCGATGCCCTCGCCGAGCTGCGTCTGACCGCGCATCGGGCGACCGCGAACATCGCGTACTTTGCGCACATCTTCGGGTTCGTCGCCGGGATACTGCTGCTGCTGCTCTTCAGGCAGCGTCGCGAGCAGGGTCGATTCCGTTTCGGCTAGCGCACGCACAGTCGACACCGGGCTTGCGCGGCGCTTCGACCGGGTAGGCTGGTGACGATGCTCGTGCCGTGTTCGGTCGAGTCGGTGCGCGTCCACGTGCTCACAAATCAACATGTGGTCCTCCTGCAGGCCGAAGGCGTTCGCCGCCTCCTCCCGATCTGGATCGGACCGGATCAGGCCTACAGCATCGCGACGCGGATCGCCGGCATCGCGAGCGAGCGTCCCCTCACACACGATCTCATCGTCGACCTGCTCACGAAGATCGGTGCCGAGATCACCCGGGTCGTCGTGAAGGACCTGGTCGCCGACGAGTCCGGCGGCGGCGTCTTCCACGGCAGCGTGTTCGTCCAGATCGCCGACCGCGAGATCGAGGTCGATTGCCGGCCCTCGGACGCCATCGCGCTCGCGGTCCGCTGCTCCGCCCGCATCCTCGTGAGCGAGACCGTCCTCGATCGGTCGGCCATCACCGCGGAGTCGAACGACGACGAACAGCTGTCGGTCTTCAAGGAGTTCATCGAATCGCTGCCCGACGAGCCTCCCCAGAACTCCTGACGGCGTGATCGAACGCGCGATTTGGCCCCTGCACACGGCCGTCGGCCGCGACGGACACGTCCGCGTCGGGACGCACGACCTCGCGGGCCTGGCGGATCGCTACGGCACGCCCCTGTACGTGTACGACGCCGAGACGGTCCGCGCGAGCCTGCGTGAGTACGTCGACGCGTTCTTCCGATACCGGCCGGTGCGCGTCGCCTATTCGGTCAAGGCATGTGCCCTCATCGGCGTCGGCGCGGTCATCGCGCGCGAGGGGATCGACGCGAGCGTCGCGTCTTTGGGCGAGCTCCAGGCCGCTCGGCGGGCGGGCTTTCCCGCGTCGCGCATGGAGCTGCACGGCAACGCCAAGCCCGACGACGAGGTCGCCGAGGCACTCAGACTCCATGTCGGGCGCTTCGTCGTGGATGGGGCCCACGACGTCGAGCGGCTCGCTCGGCTCACGCACGGCCGGCGCCGCCCGCAGGCGGTGTGGCTGCGCGTCGCGCCGGGGATCAACGTCGACACGCATCCACATCTGGTGACCGGAACGATCGACAGCAAGTTCGGCGCGCCGATCAGCACGGGCGAGGCACTCGCAGAGGCGCGGGAGATCGCGCGCGCGAAAGGTCTCGCCCTCTTCGGAATCCACGCGCACCTCGGCGCCCAGATCCGCGACGCGCGTCCCTACGGCGAGCTCGCGCGCGCACTCGTCGCGTTCGCGAACGAGGTGCGCGCCGCGACAGGCGCCCCGATCACCGAGCTCGGCATGGGCGGTGGGGTCGCCGTGAAGCTCCGCACGACCGAGGAGGCGCCCGAGTTGGACGACTACGCGCGTGCCGTCACGGAGCCGGTCCGAAAGGATCGCGCCCTGCGCGGCGCGACGATCTACGTCGAGCCCGGGCGCGGACTCGTGGGCCGCGCGGCGGTCGCGCTGTATCGCGTGGTGGGGACCAAACGCGTCCCGGAGGTACGGACGTTCGTCGCGGTCGACGGAGGGATGGGCGATAACATCCGCCCGGCGCTCTACGGCGCCGAGTACAGCGCGGTCCTGGCAGCACGGGCGAACGAGCAGGGGACCGAGGAAGTCACCGTAGCCGGGCGGTACTGCGAGTCGGGGGACGTACTGATCCGATCGGTGCGCTTGCCGACCGCGCACCCAGGCGACGTTCTCGCCATCCCAGCGGCGGGCGCGTACAGCGTCGCTATGTCGTCGAACTACAACGAGACCCCGCGGCCGGCCGTGGTCCTACTCGATAGCGGCCGCGCCAGGATCATCCGCGAGCGCGAGAGCCTCGACGACATCTGGCGGCTCGAGCGGCGCTAACTTCCCGGGCGGAGCCAGAGGCGGGTGCGCAACCGAATGAGATCGCGGATCGCGCGGATGATCACGCGCGGCGATGCCCCCTTGGGCTCGTGGGCGGTCCGGGGAAAGTGGCGCACCCCGACCTGGCGCACGCGGATGCCCGCGCGGCGGAGCGTGATCAGAAGCTCCGGTGAGAAGAAGGCCCCGTTCGACCGCACGCGCTCCAGCGGCACGCGCGCGAAGACGTCGCGCCGAAACAGCTTGAACGCGCAGTCGACGTCGCGCCAGCCGCCGCCGAACAGGAGGCGGATCAGGCGGTTGTACACCCACGCCACGAAGAGGCGCCGGGGCGGATCGGCGCGCTTGCGCCGGAAGCCGACGACCGCGTCGGCGCCGTCGCTCACAGCAATGAGGAGCGCGAGGTCCTCGAGTGCGAATTGGCGATCGCCGTCGGTGAAGAAGATCCAGGGCTTCGTGGCGGATTGCAGGCCCGAGCGGACGGCGCCGCCGTAGCCGCGGCGGGTCCCGTGGTGGATCACCCGCACGCGCGGATCTTTCCTCGAGAGCTCGTCGGCGATCGAGCCGGTGCGGTCGCTGCTCCCGTCGTCCACGACGGTGATCTCGACGTCGTCGGCGAAACGCGGCAGCACGGCGAGCGCCTCTTCCACGATCGGCGCGACGTTGTCCTCTTCGTTCAGTGCGGGGAAGAAGAAGGAGAGGCCGTCGAGACGAGCGGGCACAGGCGGGCAAGGTTAGCGTGTTCACGTCGCATGACCGTGTCCGACCGAGCAGCCGCGATCTGGATCGGTGTGATCGCGGCCGCGATCTACGCGGCCGCCGGCATCGGACTCTCGACCGACTACGACTACTACGGGAGACTGGCGGACGCGTTCCTCCACGGCCGCTGGTGGCTCGACGAGGCCCCCCCGTGGCTCAACGAGCTCCTGCAGTGCGGCGACGGGCGTTACTGCGTCGCCTATCCGCCGCTGCCGGCGATTCTGTCGGTTCCGCTCGTGCCGTTCTTCTCGACGGCGGTGGCGCAGGTCGTCGTTTCGCGCATAGCGGGCGGCGCGTCGGCCGGCGTCCTCTACTACGCGCTGCGCGCATACGGGGCGCCCCGCACGTACGCGCTGGCGGGCGCACTTCTCTCGGCGTTCGGAACGACGCTCCTCTTCTCGAGCGTCGACGGCCGCGCGTGGTATGCGGCGCACTCGGTCTCGATGCTCTTTCTCGCCGGAGCCTTCGCGGTGGCGGCGCGCGGCGGCAGCGCCGTCGCGATCGGCGCGCTCATCGGCCTCGCCGCCCTCGCCCGGCTGCCCGTCGCGCTCGCCGCACCTGCCCTCGCGCTCCTCTGCGCGCGGCGCGCGGAGATCACTTACACGCGGTCTTTGGGCGGCGTGATCGCAGGCGGCGCGCCGTTCGCCATCGTCTACTTCGGATACAACATGTTGCGCTGGGGAGTGCCTCTGGACGAGGGATACACGCGGCTCACGCAGGGCGACGTGTTCTTCAACCACGGGCTCTTCTCGCCCATCTATCTGCCCCGCCAGCTCTACGCGATCTTCGTTCAGCCGCCCGACTTCATCTCGGGGACGCCGTTCTTCCTGCGTCCCCGCTATATCGGCATGAGCCTCTTGCTCACCACGCCTGCGTTCCTCTGGATCTTCGCCGCTCTGCGCGAGGTCCGTCGCGACGTCGTCGTGGCCGCGACCGGGGTGGCGGCGCTCCTGGCGCTCCTGCCGGATCTCTTCCACGGGACCGTGGGCTTCCAGCAGTTTGGCTACCGCTTCAGCATCGACGCGCAGCCGTTTCTCGTCGCGCTCGCGCTCTCGGGTGACGGGCTTTTCCGCGGGGTCTGGCGCCGCTGGCCGACGATTCTCTTCGCGGTCGCGACCTTCCTTGCGCTCGCCGTCAACATCTACGCAACGATCGCGATCACGCGCTTCGATTACTGGCAATGAACGACGGTCTCGGTCGGAGCGAGCGCCGCGCGCGGCTCGTCGTCGCTGGCGTCGTCGCGCTCGGCGTGATCGTCCGGCTCCTCGCCGTGCGCGCTCAGGGCTTTCCGACCGACGTCGGCACATTCCAGGCGTGGGCCGAGCGCCTCGCCCGAATCGGCCCGGGCCTCTTCTACGAGCCGGGGTACTTCAGCGATTACCCCCCGGCGTTCCTGTACGTGTTGTGGCTTCTCGGCGCCCTCTTCGACGGCGAGTTCCTTCGACTCGCGGTCAAGGCGATCAGCATCCCCGCCGACATCGCCATCGCGCTTCTTGCCGCAGGGTTGCTGTGGCGCGCGGCTGGGCGCGCGGCCGCGGTTGCCGCCGCCGCGATCTGGTCGCTGCAGCCGGGGGTCATCTTCGCCGGGCCGTATTGGGGGCAGGTCGATGCGGTCGGGACACTCCCGCTCTTCGGGTCGGTTCTCGCGGCCGGATCGCGGCGCTGGTGGCTCGCCGGTGCGCTCGCGGCGCTGGCCGCGCTCGTCAAGCCGCAGTTCGGTGTCGGCCTCTTCGTGATCGTCGTTGCGGCGGTGATCGAGTTCGTGCGAGGCGCGCGCCCGCGTCCGGTCCTCGAGACGCTCGGCGCCGCGGTCGCGACGGCTTACGTCTTGTGCGTTCCGTTCTGGGGACCCGATCCGCTCCGGATCGCGCGCGAGCTCATCGGGCTCGTCCAGAGCGCCGCCGGCACCTACAAGTACACCTCGCTGTACGCGTTCAACGGCTGGTCGATCTTCTTCGATTTCTGGAAGCCCGACGACCAGCTCGTCGGAGCCGGCGCCATCCTGATCGGGGCGGGGTTCCTCGCGGCCGTGGCGCCGCTCTGGTGGCGTCGCGACACCGCTGCCCTGCTCGCCTGCGCCACTTTCGCGGCGCTCGCCTTCTACTTCCTGCCGACGCGCGCGCACGAGCGCTATCTCTTCCCCGTGTTCGCGCTCGCGCTTCCGTTCGCCGCCGCGCGGACGCGGATCTTCGCCCCGTACCTGACGCTCGCGGTGGCCTTCTTCGTGACGCTCTACTACGCGTTCACGCGCTACCAGCAGCACGTGGATCTGCGCGTACCGGAAATCCTCGAGGCGACGCTCTTCAGCCGGAGCGGCCAGATCGCCATCGCGGCTGTGATGATCTCCGCGGCCGCGTACCTCTGGTGGCGTCTCGTCCGAGGCGACGCGCGATTCGAGACCGACACCCCGTGGAGCCTCCCCGCCGTGGCCGTGCCACGTCGGGGCTGGTGGACCCTGCCAGCTGGGCTCGGCCCCGGTCGCGTGCCCAACCGTCGCGACGTGGCCGTCGCAGCGCTCGTCGCGCTCGCGGTCCTCGGGACGAGAGGCTACCGCCTCGACTGGCCCCGTGACATGTACTTCGACGAGGTCTACCACGCCCGCACCGCGTTCGAGCTTCTCGCGCAGCGCGATCCGTACGAGTGGACGCACCCGCATCTCGCGAAAGAGATCATGGCGCTCGGGATCCTCGCCTTCGGCGACGATCGCGTGGTGGGGCACGAGCCGGCTCCCCCGCAGGGGAAACCGACGGCCTTCGTCGTTGCGAACGACGGCACCCGAGTCTCGGTCGCCGAAGGTTTCCAGGTCGTCGTGCAACCGCGAGGCGGGGCAGCGGCCAGTCGCGCGCTCGGCGTCGATGCGAAGGCGCTCGCGATCCAGGGTGATCACATCATCGCGATGACGGATCAAGCGCTCGTCGTAATTCCGTTCGCCGAACAGCCGAGCAACACCCAGCTCCAGCAAGTCCGACTGCCGTTCAGTGGCGCGCGGTCGCTGTCGCTTGCGGGCGACCGCGTGATCGTCGGCGGTCCGAGCTCGCTCGCGATCTACGCGACGCTCGACGCGACCCCCACCGTCATTCCGATCCCGACGATCGCCGTCACCGCGAAGACGGACGGGAGCGAGGTCTACGTCCTCGACGGGCGGGGGATCGTGCACGTCGTCTCGACGGAGACCGCGCAGGAGACGCGTGCACTCACCGGGGGCCGGCCCGGTGCGGCCATCGCGTACGCGCTCGGCTCGAATCGCGTCTTCGTTGCGCGCGCCGACGCTCCGATCCTCGACGTGTTCGAGCTCGAGTCGGGATCACACGATGCAGTCCCGCTCGCGAACGCGCGCACCGGTACGTTCTCGTCGGGCGCGACAGCGCTCGCGGTCGTGCCGCGTACGGACTTCCTCTACGCGCTCGATGAGGGCCGCGTCGTCGTGGTCGAGACGCACGGGACGGCGCCGTTCGCGTCGATCCCGGTGGGCGACGGAACGTTTCTTGGCGTCGACGGAGAGGGCGACAAGCTCGTCGTCGCCGGAGCGAGCGGGGCCGATCTCATCGAGACCGGCCGGCACGCGATCGCGTGGCGCCTGCCCGGGGTCCTCTTCGCCGCGCTCCTCGCCTTCCTTCTCGTCGTCCTCGCGCGACGCCTCTTCGCGTCGGCCGTCCTGCCCGCACTCGTCGGTCTCGCGGTGCTCGTCGACGGTTCGATGTTCGCGCAGGCGCGGATCGGCATGAACGACATCTACGTGGCGACGCTCATCGTCGCCGGCTGGTACTTCGTCGTGGCCGCGCACCAGGGGGCAGGGGCCCCCGGCCGCGCAGCGGACCGCGAAGCGGGGAGGCGATGGGCCCTCGTCGACCTTCTCATCGCGGGCGTGTGCTTCGGGCTCGCGCTCGCGTCGAAATGGGTCGCGGCGTACGCGCTCGCCGGCGTGTTCGTGGCCACGATCGCAGTTACCGCTCGCTCGTACGAGCGTGGCCACCCCGGCGAGGGCGGACCGTTGGACCTCTTTGGCGGCCTTCGCAATGAGCCGAGCCCCGCGCCGGATCCGGCGGATCGATTGCCGCTCGCCACGGCCGCGCCCGGTTCTCTGGCCGCAGCGGTGGCGTTGATCGTGGCCACGCTTCTCGTGATCTCGCGCAATGCGCTTCGGCTTCTCGTCGCCTTCGCGCTCATCCCCGCTGCGATCTACCTCGGGAGCTACCTGCCGTGGTTCGGCGGTTCGACGATCCCATACGGTTGGAGCATCGGCGAGCTCACACAACAGATGTACTGGTACCACTCAAGCCTCACCGCGCCGCACCCGGCGGGGTCCCCCTGGTGGAGCTGGCCGCTCGTGCTGAAGCCCGTCTACTGGTACTTCGGCGCGTCAACCGGCGGCGACAACGCCTACATCTACGACGCCGGGAACGTCGTGCTCTACTGGGCGGGCCTTGTCGCGTTCGCGTGGTGCGCGATCGCAGCGGTGCGCGCGCGATCGGTGCCGCTCGCCTTCGTGGTGTTCGCGGGACTCGTGCAGTACGTCGCGTGGATCCCGATCGGACGGGTGCTTTTCTTCTATCACTTCTTCACCGCGCTGCCGTTCTACCTGCTCGCCCTCGCGGCGGGGCTCGCGTTCCTCTGGGAGACCGGTCGGGCCCGCCTGGTCGTCGGGTATCTCGCCGCCGCCGCGGCGGCGTTCGTTTACTTCTATCCGTTCATCTCGGCACAGCCCTTCCCGGGGGCGCAGGCCGGCATGTTCTTCATCCTTCCGACCTGGACCTACGAGTGCCAGTTCTATCCGACGTTCGTCTGCAATCCGACCATCGGCTCGTCCTTCTCGGTGGTCGCGCTCTTCGGCCGTCTCGCGCTCGTGCTGGGGGTCGCCGCGGGTGTTGCCATCCTCGTCATCTGGAGCAGCACCCCGGGATTCTCCCGGCTGCTGGCTACGGTGCGATCGGGTACGCGCCGCTAGCGAAGATCAGAGTCGCGATCGCGCCCACGACGACGATCGCGACGAGAATGGCGAGTACGAGGTTCACGAAGTTGCGCCGCACATCGGCGAGTCCGAACGACCGGCGCGCCGCGTAGAGGACGACCGTGATGTTGTCCTCGCCGCCTCGCTCCTTAGCGAGATCGACCAGGGCCGTTGCCGCCCGGTCGAGATCCGCGCTCCGCATGGTCGACGCGATCTCGCCGTCCGGCACATGTCGCGTGAGGCCGTCGGAGCAGAGCAGGAGCCGGTCTCCAGGGCGGAGGGCCTCGACAAACACGTCGGGCTGAACGCCGCGCGGATCGCCGACGAACCTCGTGATCGAGCTCTGGAACTCTCCGGCATGATCGGCCGTCACGAGCCGGATATCGCCGTCGCGGAGGAGATAGGCGCGGCTATCGCCAAGGTTGCCGATGACGGCCGAGGTGCCGACGATCGCCGCCGCCACCAGCGTGGAAGCGGCACCCTGCTGGCCGCTCTCGCCCGCCGCCCCGAGCACCGCGTCGTTCGCGCCGCGGATCGCGGCCGCCAGTACCTCCGCCGGAGGTCGGTCGGGGCTCGCGCTGAAGAAGCTCGCCGAGAGCGCATCGATCGCGGCCGCGCTTGCCATCTCGCCGCCGGCCTCGCCGCCGACGCCGTCGGCCACCGCGAGGAGCGTCGTCTTACCCCCTTCGCGGACAAGGTAGCGATCTTCGTTGTTCTCGCGCACGCGCCCGGTGTCGGTGCGTGCCGCTGTTCGCGCTGCCAGCCCTAATCCCCCTTCTTCGTGCAGTCCTTTCCCGCGACGTAAAACAGGGTCGCCGTCGCTCCGCGCGCGATCGTCGTTCCGGCTACGGGGTCCTGCCGGACAACGGCACATGCGCCGCCCGGGCCCTGCCCGACATCCCATGCGACACGGGCGAACCCGGCGGCCTGCAACACCCCGACCGCGTCACCGAGCTTTCTCCCAACGACGTTCGGCGTCTGCGCTCCGGCCGCTGTTGGCGCGGGCGTTGGGGCACCGGTCGGCTGCGTGCCGCGCGGGAAGGACGAGAAAAAGAGGAAGAGCGCGAACAGGATCGCGAGCATGGCGACGATCGCGACGCTGCTGTCGAAGCGCGGCAGAGCCCACCGGATGCGGGGGGCGCGCAGGCCGCCGACCACGAGCGACGAGGTGGGGTCAGTGTCGCGGTCCGCCACGTCGGAGAACGCTCGAGCGAAGGCGCCCGCGCTCGCGTGGCGGTGGTCCGGCAGGGTCGCCAGCGCGCGCCGGACGATCGCGTCGAGCCGGTCGTCGATTCCGACGCGCGCGAGCCGGAGCGACGGCGGCGGCCCGACGAGCCGCTCGCGGACGAGTTCCTCGCTGGTCGCACCATCGAACGCGGGTCTGCCGGTGAGCAGCTCGTATGCGACAAGGCCGAGGCCGTACACGTCGGTGCGCGCAGTGACCGGTCCGCCTTCGACGCGCTCGGGTGCGATGTACCGCGCCGTGCCGAGAAGCTCCTGCTCGTCACGATCGCGCGCGGCGCGTGCGATCCCAAAGTCCGTGAGCTTCGCGATGCCCTCGCGGTCCACGATCACGTTCGCCGGCTTCACGTCGCAGTGCACGACCCCGGCGGCGTGAGCCGCGTCGAGCGCGCCGGCGACCTGCCTGATCAGGCGAGCCACCTCATGCGCGGGCAACGGGCCGCGCTCGGCGACGATCTCGCGCAGGGTCTTTCCGTGCACGTGCTCCATGACCATGAACGCATCGGCACCGTCGCGACCCTCGTCGAACACGGTGACGACGTTCGGGTGAACGACCGCCGCTGCGCGGCGTGCCTCATCCGCGAAACGCGCGCGGAACGCGTCGTCCGCGTCGGGGCCAAGGAGCTTGATTGCGACGTCCCGGTCGAGCTTCTCGTCGCGCGCGCGCCATACCTCGCCGGCGCCGCCCTCGTCGATCCGCTCGATGAGGCGGTACCGCTTGGCAAGAAGGCGCGCCGCTGTGGGCGCGCGCAGCTCTCCTGTCTTCTCGCTGGCCATGTCCCCGTTTGTCCGCAACTTATGTGCTAACCCGTCAGGCGAGCTCAACGAGGGCCCCGAGGGCCGCCTCATAGGTCCGGTCACTTCCGAGAATCGAGAGCTCCTCACCGATGAGCTCGACGATGGCCGGCGAGGGGAGCGGCATCGTGCGCTCCCAGCGTCGCTCGCCGTTCAGGAGAACGGTGGCGGTCTGATGGGCCGGATCGGGTTGGCGTTTCACGACGAACTCCGCCTGCTCTCTCCCGCCGGTGGCCTGCAGACGGAATCCCGAGATGTCGCCCTCCTCGAGGCCGCGTTCGAAGCGCGGCCGCACGCGGACCATGATCCGCGCACCATCCGGGCGCGCGATCGCGAACAAGAGTCCGCCGGCCTCTGAAGGCGCGAGCGTCTCGAGCGGTCGCCAGCCGAGACGCGAGGCCAGCCATCCCACGAAGAGCAACGCCTGCGAAGGATGGATGTCACGACCATCCATGTCCACAGCAAAGCCGACCCGCATTCCGGTGATACCGTCCAGAAAGAGGCGCCACGCGGGAACGTCGAAGAACGATGTCGCGATCTCGCGCCACGGTGTCAGTCGCGTCCAATTCAGGTCGGTGAGCCCGAACCGTCCGCGTGCCGACTCGGAGATGCGCGCGATGATCGGCAGCGTGCTCTCGGGCCTCGCGAAGTCGGCGGAGTCGACGATGAGTCGGTCGGTCAGACGCAACAGGTCCGCGAACGAACGCGAGCCGAGCGGTGGCGTTCCGGTCCACCAGAGAAAGACCGGAAGGTCAGGCACGAGGAGTGGGATCACCGCCGATGCGAGCCGATCGTCGACGTCGCCTCTCGCGCGAACGAGGATCTGCTCGTAGCAGACCTGTCGTGCGCCGTCCGGGATCGGAAGCCGGCAATGCATCTCGATGCGCCGTTCTGTGCCCTCGCGCGGACCACGGTCGGCGAGCACGACGATGGCGCGCGACGGATGGCGAAGCGCGAGGTCAGAGATGCTTCGCGCCGCGCGGCGCGCGTGCTCCTCACGCTCGGCGTACACGATCAGGTTGAGCACCGAAGCGCGCGCGATCGGGCGGACCTGCTCGCGCGCATGCGCAGTCTCGACGCGGCGGAGCCGGGTGAGCTCGCGCTCGAGGGCGGCCACGCCTTCGGCGCGGACGCCCCAGAACGTTGTATCGACGACTATGCCTTCCGCCACTTCCGTCCATCCCGTTCGATGAGGTCGTCCGCCTCGGGCGGGCCCCAGGTTCCGGCCTTGTAGAGCGCGGGACCATCGGTGGACTCGGCCCAACCAGCGATGATCGGGTCGACGAAAGCCCATTGCTGGTCCACCTCGTCGTGTCGTGTGAAGAGGGTCGCGTCCCCGCGGAGCGCGTCGAGGATGAGCGTCTCGTACGCATCCGGAGCGTCGACCATGAAGGACGCTCCGTAATCGAAGTCCATGTTCACCGCGCGGATGCGAATTCCCTGCACCGGGACCTTTGCGCCGAACCTGAGCGAGATGCCCTCGTCCGGCTGGATGCGAAGAACGAGCGCATTCGGTTCGAGGCCCACCATGGCTTCTCGGGAGAAGAGCTGATGCGGCGCGACGCGGAACTGGATCGCGATCTCGGTCGACTGTTTCGGCAGACGCTTTCCCGTGCGGAGGTAGAAGGGCGTCCCCTCCCAGCGCCAGTTATCGACCCAGAGTTTCAGCGCGACAAACGTCTCGGTGCGCGAGTCGGGCGCCACCCCCGGCTCCTCGCGATAGGCGGGCACGGGCGCACCCTCGATGAAGCCGCGTCCGTACTGTCCCCGCACGGCGCTCGCCGAGAGGTCATCGCGTGCGATCCATCGAAGCGCGCGCATCACCTTCACCTTCTCGTCGCGGACCGCCTTGTCGTCGAACGCGGCCGGCGGTTCCATCGAGACGAGCGCCAGCAGCTGAAGCAGATGGTTTTGCACGATGTCGCGCATCGCGCCTGCGTGCTCGTAGTAGCCCGCGCGCTCCTCGACCCCGATCGTCTCGGCCACCGTGATCTGGACATGGTCGACGTACTGGCGGTTCCAGATCGGCTCGAAGATCCCGTTCGAGAAGCGCATGACGAGGATGTTCTGGACGGTCTCCTTGCCGAGGTAGTGGTCGATGCGGAACACCTCGTCCTCGCGGAAGACGGTGTGCACGACCTCGTTCAGCGCAAGCGCCGACGCGCGGTCGTGGCCGAACGGCTTCTCGACGACGATGCGTGCCCATCCGGTCTCGCCCCGAAGCCGGTGCTCGCCGATCGCCTTGACGATCGGCTCGTAGGCGGACGGCGGTGTCGCGAGGTAGAAGAGCCGGTTCGCGTGTGTCCCGAGCGCGAAATCGAGCTGGCCGAGCGTGCGTCGAAGCTCTTCGTATCCGGCGTCGTCCCCCGTCGCCACGAAGTGCAGGTGGTCCGCGAAGCTGCGCCAGACATCCTCGTTCAACGGTTTCGTCCGGCTGTGCTGCGCGACCGCCGCGTGCAGCTCCTCCCGGTACTGCTCGTGGCTCAGTGGCGTACGCGCCGTACCGACGACCGAGAAGGTCGCCGGGAGAAGGCGTTGCAGGGCCAGGTTGTAGAGCGCGGGGATCAGCTTGCGCTGGGCGAGATCACCGGAGCCGCCGAAAATGACGATCGTCGAAGGCTCGGGGATGCGCGATAGCCGCAGCCCCTCGCGCAGCGGGTTGAGCGTCGTGATGGACAGCGGCTATTCCTTCTCAATCTCGGCGCTGCGCGCCGGAGATTCGTTCATGGCTGGTCGACTTGCTCGTCGTCGGCAGGGGCGGGGGCCCAGGGGGCAGGGGAAGCGCGCCACTCCTCGCTCGGCCTCACTCTTTCTTTACGGTGTGACCGCCGAACTGATTGCGTAACGCGGCCGCCACCTTCATCGCGTAGCTGTCTTCTTGCCGCGACACGAACCGCGCGAAGAGCGAGTGGGCGATCGCCGTCATCGCCACGCCGTGCGTGACTGCCTCGAGCACGGTCCAGCGGCCCTCACCCGAATCCTCCACCCAGCCCTTGATGCCCTTCAGGTCGCTTCCTTCCTGATCGAATGCGCGTTCGGCCAGCTCGAGGAGCCACGAGCGAACCACGCTTCCTTGAAGCCAGACCGTGGAGACCCTCCCCAGGTCGAGGTCGAACTCGCTGGAGTGCAGAAGCTCGAACCCTTCGCCGTACGCCTGCATCATCCCGTACTCGATCCCGTTGTGGACCATCTTGACGAAGTGGCCGGCGCCGCTCTTTCCGAAGTGCGCCCAACCGTTTGGGGGCGCGAGCGTGTCGAGCGCGGGCTTCACGATCGCCACCGCATCGGCTGGTCCGCCGACCATCATGCAGTAGCCGTTCTCGAGGCCCCAGATGCCGCCCGAGACACCGACGTCGAGAAACCGGAGCTTCATCGCGGCGTACTTCTCGGCCCGTCTCATCGAATCGCGGAAGTAGCTGTTGCCCCCGTCGACGAGCACGTCGCCTGGTGACGCGAATCGGGCGAACTCATCGAGCGCGTGGTCGGTGGCGTCGCCGGCCGGGACCATCGCCCACAGCACGCGAGGCGGCTTCATCTTCTTGACCATGTCGTCGATCGAGCTCGACGCGACCGCCCCGTGCTTCGATGCCTCCTGCACCGGCTCGGGGCTACGGTTCCCGGCGATCACGCGATGCCCGCCGCGCGCGAGACGGGTGACCATGTTGCCGCCCATACGCCCGAGTCCATAGAGCCCTATCTCCACGCGCTTCGCGCTCCCTTCTTTTCCGGCCTGCCGGCCGGAGGTTTCCGTCCGCGTTCACGGCACGCGTCGACGTGAGCATTGTGCGTTAGGGTTAATCCGTGGCGACGGTGGCGGAAACCGGCACCAAACTCGACCTCTATCGCGACCTCGCGAGGCAGCTACGCGTCGACAGCATCAGATGTTCCACAGCCGCAGGATCGGGGCATCCGACGTCATCGCTTTCGGCCGCCGACCTCATCGCGGTCCTTCTTGCCGGTCACCTGCGCTACGACTTCGGGCAGCCCGACAACCCGGCAAACGATCACCTGATCTTCTCGAAGGGTCATGCCTCGCCGCTCGTCTACGCCATGTTCAAGGCCGCGGGCGCGATCAACGACGACGAGCTCATGACTTTCCGCAAGCTCGGCAGCCGCCTCGAGGGGCATCCCACGCCGATCCTCCCGTGGGTCGACGTCGCAACAGGGTCGCTCGGACAGGGGTTACCGATCGGGGTCGGCATCGCGCTCGCGGGCAAGCGCGTGCTCGAGGCGCCGTACCGCGTCTGGGTGCTGGTCGGAGATAGCGAGACCGCCGAGGGCTCGATCTGGGAGGCCTTCGATCACGCCGGCCACGAGGGACTTGCGAATCTCATCGCGATCGTCGACGTCAATCGGCTGGGACAGCGCGGGCCGACCGAGCTCGAGTGGGATATGGGCGCCTACGCGGCGCGGGTCCGCGCCTTTGGTGTCGACCCGATCGTCGTCGACGGTCACGACTTCTCCGAGATCGACGACGCCTACGCGCGCGCCCGAAGCGCGTCTCGGCCAACCGCGGTACTCGCCCGCACGGTGAAGGGCAAAGGGGTCTCGTTCCTCGAGAACAAGGAAGGCTGGCACGGGAAGGCCCTGGACGCGGAACAGGCGAAACAGGCGCTCGCAGAGCTCGGCGAGGCGCGGTCGCGGACGTTCTCCGTTGCGAAGCCCGACCGCTGGGAGCGCCCTTCAATGCAGCGGACGGGATCGCTCGCGCTCAAGACGTACTCCGAACCGATCGCGACTCGGAAGGCGTACGGCGAGGCTCTGGCCGCGCTCGGAGCCGCACGCAAGGATGTGGTCGTGCTGGACGCCGAGGTCTCGAACTCGACGCACGCGGAGGACTTCAAGAAGACGGCGCCCGAGCGGTTCTTCGAGATGTATATCGCCGAGCAGCAGATGGTCGCGGCCGCGGTGGGCATGCAGGTCATGGACCTGGTGCCGTTCGCGTCGACGTTCGCCGCCTTCTTCACGCGTGCCTACGACTTCATCCGCATGGCGGCGATTTCTCGCGCGCAGATGCGGCTCGTCGGCTCGCACGCGGGTGTCTCGATCGGCGAGGACGGTCCCTCGCAGATGGGCCTCGAAGATCTCGCGATGATGCGCGCGGTCCATGGCAGCACGGTGCTGTACCCGTCGGATGGGAACCAGACCGCGAAGCTCGTCGCGCAGATGGCCGATCGGGCGGGGATCACATATCTCCGAACGACGAGGGAGAAGACGGGGATCATCTACGACAAAGGCGAGAGCTTTCCTATCGGCGGCAGCAAGGTTGTGCGCGGCGGCTCGAACAAGGACCGTGTGACGATCGTCGCGGCTGGCATCACGGTGCACGAAGCGTTGAAAGCCGTCGATGTCCTCGCGCACGAGGACATCGCCGTGCGCGTCATCGACCTGTACACGGTGAAGCCGGTGGACGCGGACATGCTCGCTGACGCGGCGCGCGCTACGGGTGGCCGCGTCGTCGTGGTGGAGGATCACTGGGTCGAGGGCGGGATCGGCGACGCCGTCCTCGCGGCTCTCGCCGAACGTGGCGTCCACGATCTGCACTACCGGCACCTCGCGGTGCGCAAGATGCCGGGTTCCGGAAAACCGCCTGAGATGCTGGACGACGCCGGGATAAGCACCGTGCACATCGTCCGCGCGGTAAAGGCGCTGCTCGGCTAGATCGCCGGCTTCTGCTAGCCTCGCGCAAGGGCAGGACCCCTAGGGGCAGGGGCCCTAATGGGGCAGGGCCCCCAAGGGGTAGACGCCCAGGGGAGGGTTTCGTGGAGATCATCGTCGTCCTCGTCATCCTCGCGGCGATCGCCCTCTTCTTCATCGCGCTTTACAACAGGCTCGTCACGCTGCGGCAGCGTGTGAAAGAGGCCTGGGCGGACATCGACGTTCAGCTGAAGAGGCGCCACGACCTTATCCCGAACCTCATCGAGACCGTCAAGGGCTACGCGACGCACGAGTCCACGGTCTTCCAGAAAGTGACTGAGGCCCGTGCAGCGGCGGTGTCCGCGGGCGCGTCGGCCACGCCGGCGGAACGCGCGCAGGCGGAGAACATGCTGACCAGCGCGCTGCGCTCGGTCTTCGCGGTCGCCGAAAACTACCCGCAGCTGCTGGCGGTGCAAGAGTTCAAGGACCTTTCCGAGAACCTCACCGCGACCGAGGACAAGATCGCGTTCGCGCGCCGTTTCTACAACGGGAACGTGCGCGACTACAACACGTCGCTCCAGACGTTCCCGACGAACATCTTCGCCGGGATGTTTGGTTTTAAGGCGGAGGAATACTTCGAGCTCACCGATGCCGTCGAGCGCGAGGTACCGAAGGTCAAGTTCTAGCGAAGCTCTAGCCTTTCACTAGCGTGACCGCCGACTCGACACCCGCGCGACTTTCGATTTACGAGGCCGCCGCCGCGAATCGATGGCGCACGGTCATGCTCATCGGTGCCTTCACGGCGCTCGTCGCGGTGCTGGCGTACTTCGTCGGCGAGTACTTCGTGCCGGGTGGTGGTATCGCCGCGTTGCCGTTTGCCTTCGCACTTTCGACCGGCGGCGCGCTCTTCTCCTATTTCGCCGGCGACAAGCTGATCCTCGCCCAGAGCCACGCCCGGGAACTCGGGCCGGACGAGGAACCGCAGCTGCGGAACATCGTGGAGGCGCTCGCGCTCGGTCTCGGGATCCCGCCGCCGAAGATCCACCTCATCGAGGATTCAGCACCGAACGCCTTCGCCACCGGACGCGATCCCAAACACGCATCCATCGCGGTGACGAGAGGCCTCCTCGACAAGCTGGATCGCACGGAGCTCGAGGGCGTGATCGCGCACGAGCTGTCGCATATTGGAAACCGCGACATCCTCGTGATGATCCTCGTGATCGTCCTTGTGGGCACGGTCGCGCTCCTTGCCGACACGATGTGGCGATCGTTCTTCTGGACGCAGGGTGGTCGACGCGATCGCGATCGGGGAGGCGGGGGGTCGATCATCGCCATCATCGCGATAGCACTCGCCGTGCTGACACCGATCATCGCGACGCTCATCCGGCTTGCGGTGTCGCGTCAGCGCGAGTACCTCGCCGACGCGTCCGGCGCGCTCCTCACCCGGTACCCTCCGGGCCTCGCATCCGCGCTCCGCAAGATCGCGGCAGACAAGGAGCCCCTCGAGGTGGCGAACAAGGCGACCGCAGCCCTGTATATCGCCAACCCGCTGAAAGACGCCCCGGCGTTCTTTGACAACCTCTTCGACACCCATCCACCGCTCCAGGAGCGCATAAAGAGACTCGAGGCGATGAGTTGATCCCGAACGGAGCGCTGCGCACGAGCACTGCCCTGGCCGCGGCGGCCATCATGCTGGTCGTCGCGATCGGTGCGGGCGCGGCCGTCGGCGTGATCACGCGACCGCCACCCCCCACACTCTCGCCGACCCCGGTTCCGACGGCCACGCCTACGCCCGACACCGGTCCCCTCGTCTTCAAACAGCCGCTCACCGGAGGATGCGCGACCGACGACGCGGTATGGGTCGTATCGGACGGCGGCGGGATCGGACGCTTCGACCGCCTGCGGCAGCGTTGGGAGCTCATCGATCCGACGCTGCGCTCCCTCGTCGCCGCGGCATGCACACCGGACACCGTGCTCGCGGTCGGCGCTTTCGGTCGCGTCGTCACGATCGACGACCTTGGGAAGACGATCCGCGCGGACGACATCGGCCTGTTCGATGCCTACGCCGTTTCGCTGCTGCCGGACGGCGCACTGGTCGTCGGCTCCGAAGGCAGCGTGCAACGGCAAACCTCGGCGGGCTGGGACCAGTACGCCAAGGGAATCGACGAGGATCTCTACGGAGCGGTTGGCTTCGCCGGAGGTTCGGCCTGGATGGTCGGCGCCGGGGGCGTGAGTTATCGCCTCGAAAGAGTGGGAGGAGACGTCGGATGGAAGCCGTACGCGACCGGGACGACGGCGTCGCTGCGGACGATCGCGGCCGCGTCCCCAACCGAGGCGATCGCCGCGGGCGATGACGGTGTGCTCCTGCGCTTCGACGGTAGCTGGCGTCCGCTCGAGAGCGGCGTGAAGCACGAGCTGCGGGCGTCGGCGCGTGTGGGGGCGATCACCTACGTCGTCGGCGATGGCGGCACCGCGCTCGTCGTCGAGGGCAACACCGTTCGGCCGATCGCGAACATCACCACGACCTGCGCTCTGCGCTCCGTGTTCGTGCGAGGGAACGAGGTGTGGTTCGTCGGCTCCGAGGGAACGCTCGCGGGCGTGTGGCGGCAGATCGGAGACCGCGTCGAGCGTTGGGGCACGTGCTAGGCGCCCCGCCCCTTGCGGGCATTCACGTCATCGAGATCGGCAACTACATGGCTGGGCCGTATTGCGGGATGCAGCTCGCCGACCTCGGCGCCGACGTCGTGAAGGTCGAGCATCCGCGAGCGGGTGACCTCGCGCGTCTCCTCGAGCCGCTTGCTTCCGGTGAAAGTGGCAACTTCGCGCGGCTCAACCGCGATAAGCGCAGCCTTGCCATCGACCTGAAGCGCGAGGAGAGCCGCGGTGTGTTCCGCCGCCTCGCGAGCGGGGCCGATGTGATCGTCGAGAACCTCCGTCCTGGGACGATGGACGACCTCGGCCTACCGCCACGCTCGCTGCTCGACGCGAATCCGCGGCTCATCTACGTCGCCGTGACCGGCTGGGGTCTCGATGGGCCGTACGCCAACAGGCCGGCGCTCGACATCATCGTTCAGGGACAGAGCGGGCTCATGAGCATCACCGGCGAGGAGGGCGGCGCTCCCGTGAAGGTTGGCGTGTCGATCGCCGATCTCACAGCCGCGCTCTACGCGACGATCGCGACGCTCGCCGCGCTCCGGGCACGCGACCGTGACGGCCGTGGGCAGCTCGTCGACATATCGATGTTCGAATCGGCGGTCTCGCTCGCGGTCTGGGAGGCAGGGACGTACTTCGGCAGCGGCGAGGTGGCGCGGGCCGCCGGCTCCGCGCACAAGCTCGTCGCGCCCTACCAGGCCGTCGCCGGGTCCGACCGTCACTTCATCGTGGGCGCGACCACGCCGCCGAACTGGTCGGCCTTCTGTCGGGTCCTCGGTCTCGCGCCGCTCGAGACGGATGCGCGCTTCGCGGACGCGAACGCGCGCCGCCATCATCGCGCGGAGCTGGTCGCGGCCATCGAGCGGGTCACGCGGACCAAGCCTGCCGCCCACTGGCTCGGGCTCCTTCGCGAGGCTGGCGTTCCATGCGGCGAGATCGCCGACTACCGGGACGTGTTCGCTGACCCGCACCTGCTCGCACGGAAGTTCTTCGTCGATCTCGAGCACCCCGTGCTCGGGACGCTCCGGGGTCTCGGTTCGCCGCTCCGCCTCGAACGCACGCCGGTGCGGCACCGGCGCGCAGGCCCGCGCCTCGGCGAGCACAGCGCTGAAGTGCTGCGCGAGATCGGCTGCAGCGACGCGGACGTCGACCGGCTCGCGAGTGAAGGCATCATCGCCCGAGCATGAGCGAGGAGATCCGCACCGAGCGCCGCGGGGCCGCGCTCTGGATCCGCGTCGATCGTCCAACGGCGCGGAACGCGCTGACCTTCGCGATGTACGACCGGATCGCCACCGTCTGCCGCGAGGCGAACGGCGACGCCTCGGTCAAAGCGGTCGTACTAACCGGCTCGGGCGACGCTTTCGTCGCCGGGACCGACATCGGGCAGTTCGCCGACTTCAAAACAGCCTCGCAAGCGATCGACTACGAGCACCGCATGGACGACTGGCTCGGCGCCATCGAGGACGTGCGCGCGCCCACGATCGCGGCGCTCCGCGGCCCTGTCGTCGGCGGTGGCCTCGCGATCGCGGCGGCCTGCGACCTTCGCGTCGCGGCACCGTCGGCACGCTTCGGCGTCCCGGTCGCCCGGACGTTGGGCAACTGCTTCTCGGCCGCGAACCTCGTCCGGCTCGCGGCGCTCGTGGGTCTCGGACGGGTGAAGGAGCTCGTGCTCACGGCGCGACTCATCGACGCGCAGGAGGCGCGCGCGATCGGGCTCGTCTCGGAGGTCGTCGCCAGCGAGGACGGGCTCGACGCGCGCGTCGACGAGCTGATCGAGGAGCTCGCGTCGTTCGCGCCCCTGACCCTGAGCGCAACGAAAGAGATGGTGCGGCGGATTCGTGCGCGAATGCTGCCGGAGGAAGCCTCGGATCTGGTGGCCCTCTGCTACACGAGCGCCGACTTTCGCGAGGGTGTGACGGCGTTCATCGAGCGCCGGAAGCCGGTGTGGAAGGGGCAGTGAGCCGCTACCGCGAAGCGGCAGACCACAGGCGCGTTAGCGCCGAGGACTACCACGAGGAGCAGCATTTTCACGGTGCGCTCATGGGCCTCCTGCTCGTGGCCATGATCTTCGTCGTGGTCGTCACCGTCGTCGCGGTCTTCTTCTCGCGCCCCGGCGATGCGTTACTGCTGGCGATCGCGCCGGTCGTCGTCGTTCTTGTCGCGTCGCTCATCTCGCTATCGCATCTCGACGTCGACGTGACCGACCAGGGCGTGAGCATCGCGTTCCGGTATCTCTGGCCGACGCGCCGCATCCCCTTCGCGGAGATCGTCGGCGTGGAGGTCCGTCGCTACAACCCGCTTCTCGAGTACGGCGGCTGGGGCGTGCGGCTTGGCCCGAAAGGGTGGGCCTACATGACGAGCGGCAACGAGGGAGTGCAGCTCCGGCTGCGGAAAGGGCTTCCAGTGCTCATCGGATCCATGCGGCCGCGGGAGCTCGAGGCAGCGATCCGCGCGGGCGTCGAGGCGCAGATGCCTACGCCGCGGCGCGTTTAGGCGGTCCGCAGCCGCGGATCGAGCGCGTCGCGGAGCGAGTCCCCGAAGAGGTTGAATCCGAATACCGCCGCGCTGATCGCCACGCCCGGGGCGATCGCCATCCAAGGTGCCTGCTCCAGGAACGCCATGCCCGCTCCGCGGAGCATCAGGCCCCATGCCGGCGTCGGCTCAAAAACGCCGAGGCCGAGGAACGACAGCGAAGCTTCGAGCAGGATGGCCTGGCCGAGAAATGCCGTGAGCATGATGAGATAGGGCGCGAAGACGTTCGGGGCGATATGGCGGAACATGATCCGCGCCGCGCCGGCTCCGACTGCCCGCGTCGCTTCGATGTACGGCATGGACACCACAGTGAGTGCGCTCGCCCGCACCACTCGAGCGACGCGAGGGACGATCGGTACAGTGATCGCCGCGATCACGTTCCCGATCAGGCCCTCGCCCGTGCCGAGCGCCGCCACCACCGCGATGGCGATGACGATCAACGGGAACGAGATGAGGATGTCCATGAGGCGCTGGATGAGCTGGTCGACCCTGCCGCCGAAGTACGCGCCGACCACCCCGAGGACGTAACCCGCCGTACAGCCCGCGAACGATGCCGTGAACCCGACGAGCAACGCGGTGCGCGCTCCATAGATGAGGCGCGAGAACAAGTCGCGACCGAAGTTATCCGTCCCCAGGAGGTGGGTCGGGCCCGGCGGCACGAGGAAGTCGGTGAAGCTCACCTCCACAGGGTCGTACGGCGCGATGACCTCCGCGAAGATCGCTGCGAAGACCATGACCAGGATGAGCGCCGCGCCCGCGGTCCCGAGCGGACGCCGGCGTATGAATTCGGCCACGAAACGTCCGAAGCGCCGCCGGCCGGTGTCGGCGATAAATCGCTGCCGCGCGAGCTCCTCGGCTTGGCGCGTGACGGCGGTCACGAGTATCGGATCCGCGGGTCGAGGACCACGTAGAGCATGTCGACCAGGAAGTTCACGAAGACGAAGATCGAGGCTAGGAGCAGCACCAGCGCCTGGATCAGTGGATAGTCGCGGTGCGCGACAGCGTCGACGAGCAGCTTCCCGAGACCGTTGAGATTGAAGACCTGCTCGGTGACGACGAGTCCACCGATGAGGAAGGCGAACTCGAGCGAGATGACAGTCACGACCGGCAGGAGTGAGTTGCGCAGGGCGTGACGTGCGACGACCAGGCTCTCGCGGACGCCCTTCGCGCGCGCGGTCCGCACATAGTCCTCGCGCAGGACCTCCAGGACGCTCGACCGGGTCATCCGAAGGGCGACCGCCGAATAGCGGTACCCCACGGCCACTGCGGGCAGGATCAGCTGCGCGAGGTTCGCCACGGGGTCCGTCAGGAAAGGCGTGAAGGTGACCGGCGGCGCCCAGCGGATGGTCACGAGGAGTGCCAGGATCATGAGGATCCCGATCCAGAACGACGGCATCGCGAGGCCGGCGATCGAGAACACCCTGATCGCGTAGTCGACCCATGTGTCCTGACGGACCGCCGCGATGACGCCGAGAGGTACGGCGATCGCGACGGCAAGGACCGTCGCGATGATCGCGAGCTCTATGGAGAGCCCGATCCGGATCTTGATCTCGTCGACGACCGAGCCGTTGGTCCAGAGCGACACGCCAAAGTCGAGGCGCGCGGCCGCGCTCATCCAGTCGACGAACTGCTCCCACATCGGCTTGTCGAGGCCGAGGAGGCGACGCTCCTGGTCGAGGACCTCCTGCGGGACGGAGGACCCGACGTAACGCAGCGCGACGATATCGCCGGGGACGGCGCGCATCATCACGAACGTGAGGACGGCTACGCCAACCAAAGTCGGAACCATAAGCAGGAGCCGTCCGACGATGTACCGCCTCACGCGGCTAGTCTCGGACGGCTCCCGCTACTTCGCCAGCTAGGTCCCCGCCAGCCAGACCGTCTCGAGCTGCTGGTTGTAGTAGTGGTTCGAGCCGATCTTCCAACCGCGGACGATGTTCAGATAGGGGACGATCCGGTACCACCAGAGCACCGGGTACTGATAAGCCTTTGTCTCCATCGAGTACTTCTCGATGTCCCAGACCAGCTTCTTGCGCTTCTCCGGGTCCGTCTCGCGGCTCTGGCCGTCGATCATCCTGTCGAGGTCGGCGTCGTCGAAGCCCGCGTAGTTCAAGCCGCGACCGAGCTTGGTCGCCGAGTAGAACTTCGCCAGCTGGAGGTCGGGCTCGTCGAGGAAGTCGCAGTTGAAGTCGAGGACGACCTCGAAGTTACCGTTGTTGCGGTCAGCGGTGTACGCCGCCGTCTCTTTCTGCTCGTGCGTGGCAGTGATCCCAACCTGCCGCCACTGGTCGATGAGGAACACGGCCACCGGCGTATACGGTGTGTCGATGTTGCGGTTGAGGAACTTGAATGAGAGGTTCGACGCCCCCGCGTCCGCGAGGAGCTTCTTCGCCTGCTCTTTTGCGGCCTTCCCGTCCTTGCTGAAGCCCTGGATCTTCTGAAGATCGGCGTCGCTCATGGCGAACGGCCCCAGCGGTCGCATCAGTCCGCCGACGTCCTTCACGATCGTCTGCCTAGCCAGCTGCGTGCCGCCCGTCCAGCGATCGATGGCGAGGTTGAGGGCCTGGCGCACGCGAACGTCTGCGAACTTCGCATTCTTGATGTTCGGGACGATGTAGTTCACGCAGACCCACGGCCCTTCCTGGATCGCGAGCTGCGTGCCGAGCGCGCTCGACAGCGTGTCGCGCTGCTGGGGTGTGAACCCGCGGAACTCGATCATGGCCTGCTTCGAACGAATCGCGTTCACGCCGGCGGTCGAGTCGGTGATGATGAGGCCCTTGTATCCGTCGAGGTACGGGAGCTTCCCCCCGTTCTTGTCCTTTCCGTAGAAGTCGGGGTTCTTCTTCGCGACCCACTCCGATCCCTTGACGTTCGAAACGTACGTGAACGGACCGGTGCCCATCACGTTCTTCTCGTACCACTTGATGTCCTGCTTCAGCTTCGCGGCGCTGTAGATGAAGTTCCATGGCGACGTGAGGTTCGCCTGGAACGAGCCGGTCGCGTACTTGAGCTTGAACACCACCGTGCTCGGGCCCGACGCCTCGATCTTGTCGACCGCGGCGTAGGCGCCCTGCCGGGCTGAGATGACGCTGGCGGGGGGGAAGACGATCTTGTTGTACGTCGCGACGATGTCCTCGCTCGTCAGCGCGGTGCCGTCGTGAAACTTCACGTCGGTTCGAAGCTTGATCGTCCACGTGAGTTTGTCGGCGGAGAGCTCCGGCATCGCCGCGGCCACGTCGGGCAGGGGCTTCGTCAGGTCGTTCGGATCCCACTTGTAGAGCGTGCTGTAGTGCGGCGCGATGGGATGCAGCAACGCGAACGTCGTCTCGCGATGCCCATCGAATGTTCCAGACTCCGCGTTCACGACGAAGACGAGCGTGCCGCCGGAACGGGGCTGCTCGGCCCCCGCCTGTGTCGGCCCGGGGGGGCTCGCTGCGGGGCCAGCCTGGGTACAGGCCGCGAGGATGAGCGTGAGGACTCCGAGGAAAACGAAAACATGGCGGTGTAGCACGGGACCACCCCCTCGGGCGAGACTCTAGCGCACGCTCCTCTTACGAATGACCTCGGCGTAGAGTTCAACCAGCTGCGCCGTGACGTGGGACCAGTCGTATTCAGGCGCGCGTCGTGCCCCGGCCTGGCCCAGGCGGTCGCGCAGGGCGGGCTCGCAGAGCAGCCGTTCAAGCGCGCCCGCGATGGCGTCGGGATCCTTCGGCTCGACGAGGAGCCCGGTGACATTTCGCTGTACGACACGCTTGTACCCGTGGATGTCGCTCGCCACGACCGGTAACCCCGCCGCCATGGCCTCGAGGAGCACGATTCCGAAAGACTCCTGACCAGTCGACGGCGCGCAGAAGATGTGCGCCGTTCTGTAGAAGCGCGCCTTATCCACCTCCGAGACCCGGCCGGCGAAGAGCACGTCCTCGAGGCGGTTGTCCCGGACGAAGCGGCGGAGGCGCCCGAGAAGCGGGCCGACGCTGCAGAGGATGAGCCGGAGCTCGGGGTGCGTCGGCTTCAGCTTCGCATAGGCCTCCGCGAGATACATCGCGCCTTTTCGAGGCTCGAGGCGGCCGACGAAGAGGATGTTGATCTTGCCGTCCTGGTACTCGGGAAAGGGCTTGGCGCTCGAGTAGAACTGGACGTCGACCCCGTTCGGGATGATCTTGTAGTCGCCCGGGAAATACGTCGAGATGAAATGGCGTGCTGCGCTCGAGACCGCGATCCGCGCGTCGAGCTTGTTCAGATAGCGATTGCCAATCGGCCGGCCGGCCCAGTAGGAGAAGGAGAAACCGCCGAAGGCGTGGAACGTCGCCACCTGCGGGCATTTGGCCGAGTCGAGGATCTGCATCGAAAGGAATGGGACGAGCGGCTCGTGGTGGTGGATGATGTCGAACCGCTCGCGCTCCAGCATCCGTGAGACGAGCCACTCGAGGCGGAGCGACAACGTGATCCGTCCGATCGCGCCGTTGTACGGGACCGCGATCGCCTGGCCGACCTGGATCACGTCCTGCGCCGGCGGGTCGTCCCCCCACGGTGCCGTGATGATCCGGACGTCGTGTCCCAGACGGCGCAGCTCCGAGTAGCTCTCGCGGATGTATGAGTTGGCGCCACCCGGTCGCGGGTACGCGTAGGGCGAGACGATCCCGACTTTCACGATTTCTTCCTGCCGCCCCCCGAGCGAGCCATTCTGCGACCAGCGCGCTTCAGGGGGTCGCGGACCATCGACCGCCACTGCTGCGTGGCGACCCCGTCGAGGTGCTCGCGGAGCGTCCAACCGCGTCCATCCGCGGTGGTCGCCCGGTCTCGTAGAGCGCCACGGAGCTCCTCCGACGTGCTTCCGGGAAACTCGGTCCAACAGGTCCCGACCAGCGCGGCGTGGTGCGCGTCGCTCGAGCCGGTCTCTGCGATCCGCAGCACATGTGAGTTGAGCCACGCCGCGCGCGACGCGCGGACGCGTCCGGCGTACGAGGGGTTGCGCAGCTCGATCGCGTCGACCATCCGGGCGTCGTCTCCATACGCCGCGAGCTGCCGCAGGGCGCCCTCGCCGATGGAGAACGTGAGGTACGAGAGGGGGTGCGGCACGATCGCCACGCCGCCGGCCTTGTGGATCCGCGTGAGCGCGTCGCTGAGCGAGCAGAACATGGGGACCTCGTCCTCGATCCAGAGTGCGAGAAGGTGACCCGATCGTGTCGTGATCTCGACACCCGGAACGACCTCGACCGGGCTCGAACGCCGCGCCGCGAGCTCGCGCAGGGCGAAGGCACCGCGGATGTCGTCGTGATCGGTGAGCGCGATCACGTCGAGGCTGCCCCGCTCGGCGGAGTCGAGGATCTCCTCGATCGAAGAGAGTCCGTCGCCCAGGTCGCTGTGGAGCTGCAGATCCGCCTTACCCATGTTTGCTCAAGCAGCTCGGCCCGGTGGCTGGCCCCACACCGGCTCGAAGACCGTCCACTGCTCGGGATGCTCCCGGATGTAGCGCTCGAGGAGCGCGGCGAACTGCCGGACGCCCGCGCGCACGTCGGCTTCGCGGTTACCCGTCGATACGAGCTTCAGCGGCTCTTCCACCCGCGCCACGAGCGAACCCTTCTCGCGCCACGCGAAGGCCGGAAGGAGGGCGGCTCCGGTGCGCAGCGCCAGGGCGACGTGCGCCGACGGGAGCAGAGCGGACCGTCCGAAAAACTCGACCCTCTCGCCGATGCCCGTGACCGCGCGGTCCGCGAGGATGCCGAGCGCACCACCCTCGCGAATCACCCGGTGGATGCCGAGCGCCGAGTCCATCGGCACGAGCCGCATCCCCTGGGCCTGCCGCGCCCGGTTCACGGCGTGCATGAGCTCGGAGCTCATCTTCTCAGCCGGAAGCGTGAGGGTGTAGCCGCGCGCCAGGAGGATCTGCCCGACCAGCGCGACGGGCCCGAGGTGCGCGCTGCCGAAGATCACTCCTTTGCCAAGACCGTGCGCACACAGGAAGTGATCCCAGCCTTCGACGCGCACGATCGCATCGAAGCGCGCCCGGTCGAGCCTCACGATCTGGAACACCTCGAGGTACTGACGGACCTGATTCACGAACACGCGGCGGGCGCTCAGAGAGCGTTCTGGCGCGATGATCGCCAGGTTCGCGCGGACGGCGGCACGGCCGCGAGGCGCCGCGAGATAGGCCATCGTGCCGACGGCCTCGGAGATCGGCCCCTGCCACCCTGGCGGCACTCTCGGCAGGACCCGCTCCGCCGCGATCGCGAGCGCCCGCGCAGCGCCCATGCGCTAAGCGGTGCCTTCGGGCCGGGTCCACATGGGACGGAAGATGTACCACTGATCGGGATCGCCGCGGACGAGCTGCTCGAGGTCGTGAACGATGGCCTGCGTCGTGTGCTCGATGTCATGGGCAGCCTGCTTCGTCCGCTCAACGAAGATCGGCGGCAACGCGACGCCGCGGAACGTGTTGTCGCGCTCGCGGGTCACGGCGGCGACGACGATCGGGGCCCCCGAGACCCGGGCGAGGTTCGCCGCGATCGTCGGAAAGGCCGTGAGCTCGCCGAAGAACATGACCTCGACGTTATCGAGCTCTTTAGCGCGGGGCCCGAGATCCATCATGAGTCCGACCATCTCGTTGCGGCGTAGAGCCTGGAGCACCTGACGGACCGCGCCTTCGGGCGGCAGGAGCTTCACGTTCTTGTGCGCGCGGTTTGCGACGAGCAGATCCATCAGCCGCTGGTTCTCGAGGTCGTCCGCGATCACGTTGAGCGGCATCTCGTCCGCGATGCGGGCTCCGCCGATCTCGAAGTTGCCGAAGTGCATCGATACGAAGATCAGGCCGCGCCCGTGATCCCGCGCCGCTCGGAAATACGACCACGAGCGCGGATCAACCGAGACGAGCCGCTCGAAGTCCTCGGCCTTGAGGCTGGGGAACCGCATGATCTCGACGAGGTACTTGGCGAAGTTGCGAAACGAACGCCGCGCCACGCGCGCGACGTCGCGGTGGCCGCTCGGCAGTGCGAGGACGATCGCGAAGTTCTCCTTGGCGATCCGCCTGCGCGCGCCCCAAACCAGGTACGCGACCTCGCCACCGATCACCGCGGCGGGATATGTGATCCACGACGGCAGGCGCTGAGCGAGCGAGGCGCCGGCTCGCCATCCCCAGAACGCGGACCCGTTGAAGATGCGGTCGAGCACCTCTACGCGGCCCCGCCGAGCGTCTGCTGACCGGAGCGTCCCTTGATGTATTCCTCCACGCCTTCGCGCGCCCTGTCGTCGGGGATCTGGCGCGGCGGCGACTTCATGAAGTACGCCGACGGCGCCACGATCGTGCCCCCGAGGCCTCGATCGAGCGCGAGCTTGCAGCAGCGTATTGCGTCGATGACCACGCCGGCGCTGTTCGGCGAATCCCAGACCTCGAGCTTGACCTCCGCGTTGAGCGGGACGTCGCCAAACGTGGTCCCCTCCATGCGGATGTAGCACCACTTGCGGTCGAGGAGCCACGGAACGTAATCGGAAGGTCCGACGTGGACATCCTTCTCGTCCAGCGGGTAGTCCAGCATGCTCGTCACCGCATTGGTCTTGCTGATCTTTTTCGACTCCAGGCGCTCGCGCTCGAGCATGTTGAGGAAGTCGGTGTTGCCGCCGAAGTTGAGCTGATACGTTCGATCGAGGCGCACGCCGCGATCCATGAAGAGCCGCGTGAGCACGCGATGCGTGATCGTGGCCCCGACCTGCGACTTGATGTCATCGCCGATGATCGGCAGGTTCTTCTGGGCGAAGCGTTTCTGCCAGTACGGTTCCCGCGCGATGAACACCGGGATGCAGTTGATGAACGCACAGCCCGCCTCGAGCGTCTGCTCGACGTACCACTTCGTCGCCTCTTCGCTTCCCACGGGCAGGTAGCTGACGACGACGTCGACCTCCCGATCGCGGAGTATCCCGACGATGTCGTCGGTGGCGCCGGGTGCCTTCTTCACGATCTCCGAGAGGTACTTGCCGATCCCGTCGTGGGTCATGCCTCGCGAGACCTTGACCCCGGTGCGCGGGACGTCCGCGAAGCGATAGGTGTTGTTCGGCGCCTGATAGATCGCGTCGGCGAGGTCTTTGCCGACCTTGTTCCGGTCCACGTCGATCGCGGCGACGATGTCCACGTCGCGGATGTGATAGCCACCGAGGTCGACGTGCATGATCCCGGGGATCCGGTCGCCCGGCTTGGCGTTGCGGTAGTAGTGAATGCCTTGCACGAGCGAGCTCGCGCAGTTGCCGACGCCGATGATCGCGACGCGGATCCTCTTGTTGCGTCGCGCCGAGGAGGGTTTCTTTCTCTTCTTCGTGGTCGCCATGTTTTCGGATCTCTACCTTTCTTTGATCGAGAGTTGGCGGCCCACGTGGACCACCCGCACTACGAAAGTGAGCGAGGAGAGGAGCGCAAGCGCGAGGACCGCGGCGACGAACAGAACTTGAAGATTGAGAAGGGCCCAGGCCGCGAGGCCGATCAGGAAGATGACGATGCGCGCCTCACGGGGCGCCGGGCCGACGCTCGCGCCAACGCCGAGGGATTCGGCTTTCGCGCGCACGTACGGGACGAGGAACGAGGCGACCAGCGCGACGAGCGATGACCAGAGGAGAGCCGGCTGGCCGAGGTTGGCGCCCGACGCCGCCGCGCCCACGAAGAGCGCGCCGTCGGCTATCCGGTCGACTGTGGAATCGAGGAATGCCCCGAAGGGGGTCCCGCCGCCCGAAGCCTTCGCGATCTGCCCATCGAGGGTATCGGCGATCGTTCCGATCAGTAGGACCACCAGCGCCGGCAGCGGCATACCCGCCGCGAGCAACCCCGCGCCGACGACTGTCAGCATCCCGCCCGCGATGGTCACCGCGTTCGCCGAAATACCCATCCCGGCAAGCGCCCGAGCCAGCGGACCGATGCCGGCGCGCGCGCCTTCGGCCACGCGATCAGGGACGACCCCGTGACTCATGCCTGCGCCTCGGCGCGGTTCATGAGCAGGCGGAAGCCGCGAGTGTTGAGCTCGGCGAACTTCTCGCGATCGAACGAGCAGCGGACCTCGCGGCCAACGCGTTCCGTCCGCACGATCCCGGCGCGTCTCAGACGCCGGAGGTGCCAGGACATGAGGGGTTGGCTGATGCGCAAGCGGCGGGCCAGCTCGGACACGGGTTGTTCGCCCTCGGTCACCAGGATCTGCACAATGCGCAGGCGGTTCACGTCGCCGAGCGCGCGGTAATAGCTCCGCAACTCGCGCAGGCTCGATTGGCTGAGCACCGCTCCCCGTTCCACGGTCGATAGCATAAGCGACTGTTTATGGATCTTGCATGCGGCAATTCGGTCGCGGTGGGACAATCGCCCAATGCCCCAGGCACAACCGCTCGCCGCGAGGATGCGACCACGCGATCTTGATGAATTCGTCGGGCAGGGCCACCTGGTCGGCAAGGGCCGCGTGCTCCGCAAGGCGATGGAGGCCGGGCAGCTTCCGTCCATGATCCTGTGGGGGCCACCCGGCACGGGGAAGACAACGCTCGCGGCGATCGGCGCGAAACGCACGAACTCCCGTTTCGTGGCGATCTCGGCCGTCGCGTCCGGCGTCGCCGAGCTCAGGAAGATCATCGCGGAGTCGCGGAAGCTCCGCGGCCTCACGAACCAGGGCACCGTCCTCTTCAT
>JBOGTG010000149.1:0-21613 GCA_050692175.1 Candidatus Limnocylindria bacterium
TACGCGGCCGCATCCGACCGCGAGACCGACAGATCTCCGCGTTGGCCCAAGCCGCTCTCATCGTGAGCGGCGGTCTTACTCCCAGAGCGTTGAACCTGCTCGCCGAAGCGGCGCTCGAGCTGGTTCCCGGGGATTCGGTGCTGCTCTTCGTTCGCGTGCCCGGTGCCGGGCTCGAGCTGGTGGCAAGCTCGGGGCATCACACCGCCCCTATTGGTGCACGTGCGGTCCCCGGGGCCATCGCGACGGCATACCTCGACCGGCGGACCCGCACGGTAGATCGCGTGATCGGACGCTCGCTCGGCGTCGCGGTCCCCGGAGCGGCGTCGGCGTTGGTCGTTCCAATCCTCGGTCCAGGTGGCGCCAGCGGGGTGATCGTGGCTTTGGCGAAATCGCCATCCGCTTACCAGGTCCAACACGAGCGGGCCCTCGAGGTCTACGCGTCATTTCTGGCCGCGCTCCTCAGCTCTCCGCCTGCCGTGATGGCACTGGAGACGAATCAGGTCGCAGTCGCGCACGAAGCGTGAGTGGACGCGGACGGAGCCCGGCCCGACTATTCACCTGAGTTTCTCTGAAGCTCACCTGAGAGTGCGGGGGCTCCGGTGAGCCCCTCGGTCTTCAAAACCGTTGACGGGGCGCTTTGCGTTCCGTGGTGGGTTCGACTCCCATGCACTCTCGCCGAACGTGACCGCAAAGGACCTTGCCCCCGAGCTCGAGACCGAAGCGCTGGATGAGGCCGCGGCGGCCGAGCCCGGCCGCACGTCGGCGTGGTCCGCGCTCGAGCATCGCGACTTCCGGCTGTTCTGGGTCGGCCTCGTCGTCTCGAACATCGGCACGTGGATGCAGCAGTTCGGGCTCGGCTGGCTCGTGGTCCAGCTGGCGATCAAGGACGGAGCCCCACAGCTCGCCCCCTTCTACCTCGGTCTGGTGGGCCTTGCCCGCGCCGTGCCGGGCCTGGCGTTCGGTCTATTCGGCGGGGTGGTCGCGGACCGTGCCGACCGCCGCCGTCTTCTGATCATCACGCAGACGAGCGCCTCGATCGTCGCGGCGATCCTCGCGTTCCTCACCATCACCGAGCGCATAAACATCGTCGAGGTCGTGCTCATCAGCGCTCTGAACTCGATCATTTTCTCGTTCGACGCGCCGACGCGGCAGGCGATGGTCCCCCGCCTGGTTTCTGACGAAAAGCTCATGAGCGCGATTGGCCTGAACTCCGCGGCCTTCAACGGTGCGACGCTGGTCGGCCCACTGGTCGGCGGGGTGCTCATCATCCCGTTTGGCGTGGGCGGGCTGATGTTGATCAACGCGATCACGTACCTCGCGATCGTCGTTGCGCTCCTCCTTATGCGTCCGCAGCCCGCAGTCGAGTCCACCCGGAAACTTTCGATGCTCGAGTTGATCCGCGAGGGACTGTCGTTCATCAGAGGCGACCCGGTACTGCGCTGGGTGATCGCTCTCAGCATCGCGACCGCGATGCTCACGCGACCGTACATACAGCTGCTTCCCGCGGAGGCGCAGTTCCTCGGCGTCGGGGCGCTCGAGCTGTCGTGGCTGCTCGCGGCATCCGGCGCGGGCGCCCTCGCGGGTGCGCTCGCGACCGCGTCGCTCGGCTCATGGCGGCGCCGAGGTGCGCTTCTTGTCGGAGCCGCGATCGCGCACGGCACCCTCCTCATCCTGTTCGGGGCTCAACACACCGTCGTCGGGGCGATGGTCTTCGTCGGCCTTACGAGCCTCGCGGTCATGGTGTTTCTCGGAATGGCCAACACCCTCATGCAGACGCGCACCCCGGACGCGCTGCGCGGACGGGTGATGAGCGTCCACACGATGGTGTTCATGGGATTCATGCCGCTCGGGCAGATGGTCCTCGGATCCGTCGGCACGCTCATCGGGATCAACAACGCGTTCCTAGTCGGGGGCGCGATCGTGACGCTGCTGGCGGGATATGCGGCGCTTCGCGGCAGCGCGCTGCGTGAGGCGGTCGCGACGGCGCGTCGGGCGACGAGCTCCTAGCTTGCGCGTGGGCGAACGGACGCCGCCTTGGGCAAGACGGACGGTTTCGGCATCGGACGCTCGGCAGCCTTACGTGCGGCGACACGTGCCGCCACAAGCTTGGTGAGTCCGAGCCGGTCCGCGTAGCAGTGCGCGCAGAGCATCTTGTCCTCGACCGCGAGCTGGATGTATGCGTCCGACCCGCAGTCGGCGCAACGTCCTGGCGCAGCCCCGCTCATCATCAAAGAGAGGCGTGCACGATCACGGCCACTGCAATCCTTTTTGGCACTCTCGATCGGTTGTTGACAGGCTTTTGAGGGCCGCGTAGCCTCTAGAACGTCCGTTCTAACAGCCTGGATGTGGCCAGCGGCAGGCTGAAGCGAACGGTTCGCGAACGATCAAGGGGAGCGATGTGGCGGAGAACGGACTGGCCGGTGCTATCGCGCGCATCGAAGGACGCTTTGGCGTACACGCGCTTGCGCGCGGCGATACAAGCGAGCGCCACCGCAGCGAGCTTGTCATCGCGACGAAATCGTCACTCGATCGTGTCATTGGCGGCGGGCTCGTCCCTGGTGAGCCCATCGCGTTCATCGGTCCGCCGAGCGTTGGAAAGCTCCAGCTCGCCCTCCGTGCGACCGCGTCCGCGCAGGCACAGGGCGGGATGGCCGCATGGATCGATCCGACGGCGTCGTTCGACCCGCTTGCCGCGCAGCGGGCGAGTGTTGATCTCGAGCGTCTCGTCGTCGTGCGCGCGCGTGGCACGGGTGTCGCGCTCGCGACGGCCGCGGCGCTGCGCAGCGAGGGCTTCCGTCTCGTTGTCGTCGACGTGGGCGACCCTGCGTTTGGTGGGGTGCAGATGGATGACATCGCGCCCGCGCTGTCCGCGGTACGCGGATCGCCCGCCGCGCTCCTCGTCGTGGCGGGCGAGCGTGGGCGACGTGTCGCGATTCCGACCTTCATCTTCGAGCGCGTCGCGTGGGAGCGTCGGTTCGATCGCACCGTGGGCTGGTCGTTCGCGGTAGGCCGCGCCCACACGAACGAGCGCGCGCTCTTCTGCGTGACCTCGCTCGAGGGCGCGCTCGCCGACCTCGGCACGCGTGCAGAGCTCGCCAAGGTCGCGGTATGAGAGATCCAGTAACGCTCGCGATCGTCGTGACCGATGCACCCGAGCTGCATGGTCGGTTGCTCACGACGCTTCATGCGGCTCTCCCGCGTGTCGGCGTCCTCGACCCGGGCGCGTTCGCCTGCGATCTCGCCGGCACCGAGGAGCTCCTCGGTGCACCCGCTCGTGTTGCGCGGAACGTGTTGGCGCGCTGCGCGCGGGTCGGCGCTCGCGCGTCGGCGGGGATCGCGCCAACTCCGTTCGTCGCACGTGTCGTTGCGGAGCGAACGCCGCCGGGCGAGGTGCGTTCGGTCAACGACGGTCGCGCGTTCCTCGCGCCGCTGCCGCTCGATGTGCTGCCGGTCGACGCGAAAGTGCACGAGGAGCTGCGTCTTCTCGGTTTGCGGACCGTCGGCGAGTTCGCGGATCTGCCACGCGGATCGGTCTTCGACCGCTTCGGCAGTGCCGTCGCGCGCGCACACGCGCTCGCGCGCGGCGAGTACGGCGACATGGTCCGCGCTTCGGCGCCGCCCCGACGGCTACGCGCTCGGCGTTCGTGGGACGACGCGATCGGCTCGCGCGAACAGCTCGTCTTCGCGCTACGCGTCGTGGTGGACGAGATCTCGGCGGCGCTCGCGCGCGATGGCTTCGCCGCGCTTCGCCTCGAGCTGCGGCTCGATCGTGAGGACGCGGGGCCGCTCCGCATCGAGCGCACCGTGCTTCCGCCGACCCGCGAAGCCGCCGCGCTTCTGCGCTCGCTCCGCTGGGCGCTCGAGGAACGGAGCGAGCTCGGTCTGGTGACGGGCTGCGTGCTCGAGGTGCCCGAGGTCGAGGCCGCGCGCGGGCGGCAAATCGGGCTCTTCGCTCCCGACGGCGCTCGCACGGAGGAGGCGATCGCGACCGCGCGCTACCTGCGCGCGAAGCTCGGCAAGGGCACGGTGCTGCGTGCGCGCGTGGCGGATGAAGCCGCGCGCCTACCCGAGCGCGCGAACGAATGGGTCGAGGTGATCGCGTGAAAACTCACGGTCGCCCGAGCGTGGCATCGTGCGACCCCACATTTCGCAGGAGGATCCCGGCCTCGATCTTCTCGAACGTGAAGCGGATGGCGTCGGACGCCCGGCCCTCCCAAATCCCTCGCGTCCCCTGGATGCGCTTGATGCCAAGCGACGGGTGCGCTGGGTCGCCTTCGTACAAGGCCAGTGCCTTGGCGAGTCGTTCCCGGTCTTGCGTAGTGAGCTTCTTGGCGGCCCGTTTGAACCGGGTTGTCCGCTCGAAGATCACCGCTTCAAGTCAGAGATAAGCGCTTTGGCGGAACGGAATCGCTTCACGCGTCCACGCCGGATATCCTCTTGCGCTTCGCGTTCACCGCGCTGCCATTCGTCTGTCCAGAAGTACGCCTGTGATGCGTCAACGAGGCTCTTCTTGCGGAGAACGATCTCGTCGGGAGTGCGCACCTCCGCCACGAAAACATCACCTTCGGAAGCGCGCATGCGGCGGCGCACCTCCGAAGGGAGGGTGATCTGGCCGTTGCGGCGCAGAGTGAGAACCGCCGAGGCTTTTGCCATGTGAGAAGAATATCACGAATTACGAAATCCGTAATTTGTTGATTCTCGTATGTGGGGTGATCGCATGAGACTCTTTGCCGAACCGCTGCCCGCGAAGCTGGTCTGGGACGAGGGCGAGCTCGTCGCGCTTGTCGTTGCGGGGCACAGGCATACCGTCGTCGAACAACTGCGTCGGTGGCGCGTTGAAGCCGACTGGTGGAAGGAGGGTGTTTCCCGCGATTACGTGACCCTTCGGACCGCGGACGGCCTGGTCTGCGATGTCTACGGAGACCGGCGCTCGGGCGCCTGGTGGCTGCAGCGAGTGATGGACTAGCCAAAGGTCCTGGGACTACCCGTCAATTGCTTTGACCGGCCAGTCAAGCGAGCCTTCTCGCGAACATGCGTCGGCTCGTAGTCCTCGGCTTGGTGGGGGCGCTCGCGTTCGTGTTCGTCGGATCTCCGGCGGGCCGTGCCGCGACGATCGCGTCGAGCTGGCCCGTCGGCAAGGCGCCGTTCGGCCTCGCTTTCGACGCGACCACCGGAAAGGTCTACGTGGCGAACACCGAGACGGCAACGCTGGCTGGCACCGGTCGCATATCGGTCGTCGACCCGGCGACCGGCTCCGTCGGAAGCCTCACCACGAGCCTCAGCGCCACCTTTGTCGTCGCCGATGCTTCAGGTCGCCGGCTCTATTCCTCGAACGCCGCACTCTCTGGGAGTTCCACGTCGGTCGACGTGTTCGATCTCGACAGCGGAGCGACGCTCGCGACTATCGGTGGCGTCGGTGGACTCGGTCTCGCGCTCGACGCGACCGCCGGCCGCCTGTTCGCGGGCGGGCCCGAGTTGAACGTGATCGACACGATGACGAACACGCGCGTCGGCACCCCCCTCGCGGCGCCGGCCGGCAGCGCCTGGTTCGGCGTCGTGGTCGATGCCGGGTTGAAGCGTCTCTACCTCGCGGACGCCAATCAGAGCGCGCCGAGGCTCTTCGTCTACGAGTACGACGCCCAGGATGTCCTCACGGCGGCGACGCCTCCGGCGGTCGCGCTCGGGACCGCCATCCGCTTCGGCCTCGCGGTCGACCCGGCGAGTCACATGGTCTTCGCCGCGGGCTCCGACACGAGCGGCGGTGCGGCGTCGGCGTTCTACGTCATCGATCCGGGGACGCTCCAGGTCGTTCACACTACGGCGCTGAACGGCTTCCCCATGGGCATCGCGCTCGCGCCCGGCGCGAACCTGATCTACGTCTCCGTGAAGACGTCCGAGACAACTGGTGGCGTGTACGTCCTCGACGGCGCGACCTACGCGGTCACCGACGTCATCCCGCTGAGCACGGTCGCGCCGGGTCTGCCGCTCCTGCACACCGACGGTCGGCTCTACGTCAGCGACTACAACCGACTGAAGGGTATCGACAGCAGCCTGGTGGCGCTCGACCCGAACAACCACGCTCCGGTTTTCCAGAGCTTCGCCCTAACGCCTTCGTCTCCGACGACGAACGAAACGCTGCACGCCGACGCGACGGCGACGGATCCGGACCTTCGGGCAATGGGAGCAGCCGACCCGACGACGCTCTCGTACGAGTGGTTCCGCAACGGGGCACTGATCACCGGGGAGACGGGATCCACTCTCGATCTTCGAGTGGCCGGCAACGGCGATCGCGGCGACGCGATCGCCGTGCGAGTCACGGCCAGCGATGGCGAGCTCAGCTCGACGGCGACCGCGAGAATGACCGTCGCGAACACGAGCCCGTCGCTCACGGTGTCGCTGAGCAGCTCGACGCCCAGGACCAACGAGACACTGACGGCGACCGTTGCGGGCGCAGACGTCGATGGTGATTCGCTCACCTACACGTACACGTGGAGCGTCAACGGTGCCGTCAAACGGAGCGCGACGACGACTGCCGCGACTGACCGCTTCGATCTGAAGGTCAAAGGCAACGGCAATAGGGGCGACGTCGTGATGGTCAGCGTCACGGCGTCCGATGGGGCCGCGACCTCGATCCCGGCAACGGCGAGCGCCACAGTCAGATAGCCGTCCCGGTCCAGTTCGTCGTCGCTTTGCATCGCCATAGCGACTGAGATCGCTCAAGCGGGGGAGACCCATAAGGTCCGCCAGCCTGTTTTCTTGGGCGAGTGGGAGCCCTGAAGATGCTCGCGGTCCTCATCGCCGCGCTCGGGATGGCGGCTGTCGAGTCCGTTCGACCCACTTCTGCGAAGGACGAGGACGACATCGCCCTCTTCGTTGGATCAGCCCATCCGCTTCCGGCGGCCAAGCTTCCGATCAGCCGGCGCGGTCGTTAGGGCGCGGGTCGCCGCTTCCAGAAGCGGGCTCAGGTAGTCTAGAACAGACGTTCTAATACGCTCTCGGCCAGGGAGCGGTGGGGAGCCCGCGAATGGCTGGCTGGGTCGAGCTCCATACGCACTCGAACTACTCCTTCCTCGACGGCGCCTCGGACGTCGACGACCTCGCCGACGCCGCGGTCGAGCAGGGTCTCGACGCGCTCGCGCTGACCGACACGAATGGCCTGTACGGGGCTGTGCGGTTCGCCAATGCCGCTAAAGAGCGAGGGCTCCGTCCGATATTCGGGGCGGAGCTCCACCTCCAGGACACGGGTCACATCGTCCTCATCGCCCGGGACCGCCAGGGCTGGACCAGCCTCTGCCGGACGATCTCGGCGGCCCAGCTCGCCGGCGAGAAAACGAAGCCCAAGGCGACGTTCGACCTCCTCGCCGAGAACGCCGCTGGCCTTTTCGCGCTCACCGGCTGCGCCCATGGGGCGGTGCCGCGAGCGGTCCGCGCGGGCGATCTGGACGCAGCCCGCGAGGCGCTCGCACGGCTGGGCGCTGTGTTCGGCGCTCGGCTGTACGTCGAGCTCTCGGACCACCTCGATCCCGACGCGCCCGCGCTCTGCGACACCCTCGCGTCGCTTGCCGGGGAGATGGGCCTTGGGTGTGTCGTCACGAACAACGTCCACTACGCGCGCCCGGAGGGCCGCCGGCTTCACGACGTGCTCCGCTGCATCGACCTCGGTGTGACGCTCGACGAAGCCGGGAACCGTCTGAAGCCGAACGGCGAGTACTGGCTCAAGGGCGAGGCGATGCTGCGCGAGCGGCTCGGCCGCTTCGACGAGGCGTTCCGCAACGCGCGCGAGATCGCGGACGCCTGTGTGCTCGACCTCCTGTACGACACGAACACGCCGCGCGCGGAAGCGTCGTTCGTCGGCAAAGACCGCCTTCCGGGCTTCCCCGTGCCCGAGGGTCATACCGCGTTCTCCTTTCTCTACGCGCTCTGCGGCGAGGGCGCGAAGCAGAAGTACCCGCGGATCACACGCGATGTCGCGAAGCAGCTCGCGCACGAGCTCGACGTCATCGACCGCTGCGGGCTTGCGGAGTTCTTCCTCATCAACTGGGACATCGTCCGTTTCTGCAAGGAGCACCGGATTCCCGCGCAGGGCAGGGGATCGGCCGCGGACTCGATCGTCGCGTACGTGCTCGACATCACCAAGGTCGATCCGATCCAGCACGACCTCCTCTTCGAGCGCTTCCTCACCGAGGACAGCCGGACGATGCCCGACATCGACCTCGACATCGCGACGAACGACCGCGAGGAGGTCATCCAGTACGTCTACAAGAAGTACGGCGAGCGCTACGCGGCGATGGTCTGCAACGTGGTCACGTACCGCGCGCGCTCGGCCTCGCGCGAGGTCGCGAAGGCGCTCGGGTTCCGCCTGGAGACAATCGATCGGATGGCGAAGTCGATCGACCAGTACCACGTCGATCCGCGGGCGTATCCGAGCTCCGCGCAGCACCCGGCGTACACGAGGACGCACTGGCGGGGGCCGGGGGGCAGAGCCCCCCGAGATCTTGGATGGGAGGAGCCGCGCGCCATGCCGGACACGGTCGCGGACCTGATCGAGATCTTCGACGAGAAGGAGCGCGCGCTCTTCCCGCTCTTCCGCGAGCTCACGCTCGCCATCGCCGATTTCCCGCGGCACCTTTCGATCCACAACGGCGGGATGCTCATCACGGCGCTCCCGCTCGTGGACACGGTGCCGATCGAGCGCGCGACCATGCCCGACCGCAACGTCGTCCAGTTCGACAAGCGTGACGTCGAGGACCTCGGGCTCGTGAAGATGGACCTGCTCGGCCTGCGGACGCTCTCGCTGGTGAAGGACGCGGTCGCCGACATCGAGACGCGTCACGGCGAGCTGCTCGAGCTGGGTTCCCTGCAGCTCGACGACCCGGCGGTCTACGACCTCATCTGCGAGGTCGACACGATCGGCCTCTTTCAGGTGGAAAGCCGCGCGCAGGCGCAGGCATTACCGCGCGTGCGGCCGCGAAACTTCGCGGACATCGTCGTCGAGGTCGCGATCATCCGCCCCGGCCCGCTCCAGGGAAACATGGTCAACCCGTACATCCGCCGCCGGCAGGGTCGCGAGCCGGTGCAGTACGCGCATCCTCTGCTCGAGCCGATCCTCAAAGAGACGCTCGGCGTGATCCTCTTCCAGGAGCAGATCCTCCGCGTCGCGATCGCCGCCGCAGGGTTCTCGCCGTCGGCGGCGGACATGCTGCGTCGCGCGATGAGCCGCGCTCGAAGCTCGGCCGACATGGAGAAGCTGCGCGGCCCGTTCGTGAACGGGGCCCGCGACAGGGGCGTCGACGACGTGACCGCGAACGAGATCTTCCGCCAGATCGCCGCCTTCGCGGAGTTTGGTTTTTGCAAGAGCCACGCGGCCGCGTTCGCGCTCACCGCGTACCACACCGCGCACCTGAAGCTGTACTACCCGGCCGAGTTCTACGTCGCTCTCTTGAACAATCAACCCATGGGCTTCTACTCGCCAGCGGTGATCGCGGGGGATGCGAAACGTCACGGCATCGCGATCCTGGCGGCGGACGTGAACGCGTCAGCTGCGAAGGCAGTCGTCGAAGAGCGCCCGGCGGGCGTCGAGCGGAACGTCGCCGACAGCTCGAAGACGATCGCGGTGAAGCGCACCTGCCGGATCCACGACGTGCGCATCGGATTCGACAAAGTGAAGGGTCTTGGCGACGAGGAGGCGAAGGCCATCGTCGCCGAACGCGAGAGGAGCGGTCCCTTTCGCGGATTCGACGAGTTCGCATCGCGTGTGGGGCTGAAGGAAGAGCCGCTTCGCAACCTCGCCCTCGTCGGGGCGTTCGACTCGTTTGGCGAGCCACGGCGCGCGCTTCTCTGGCGCGCACGCGACGCGCACCGCACCTCGCCGTCGTTCGTACGGAGGGCTCTATCCCTACCCACCACCACAGCCCCGACGTTGCCGCCGCTGGGCGAGCGGGAGCGGACCGCGCTCGACTACCGCATCACCGGCATTCCGACGGGGCCGCAGATCATGAGCTTCTACCGCGAGGACCTCGCGCGACGTGGAGTGCTTCGCGCGTGCGACCTCGAGAGCCGCCATCACGGGAGCTACGTGCTCATCGCGGGCGCGGTCGTCGTCAAGCAGCACCCCGAGACCGCGAAAGGCCACGTCTTTCTCTCGCTCGAGGACGAGACCGGGATCTCGAACATCATCATTCGTCCAGCCACCTACCGCCGCTACAAGCGCGTGCTGGACAGCGACGCCGCGGTCGTTGTCGGCGGAACGCTTCAGACCGTTGACGGGGTGATCTCGGTAACCGCACAGCGCCTTGATGCCCTCACGCTCTTCGCGAAGATCGCCGCGCGCGAGTGGCAATGAGACCCTCTGTGTGGTCGCGCTTGCGCCAACGGGCGTGAATCCGGACGCGCGAGGGCAGTCGCGATACCCAGCCGGGGGTCGCCATACCTGATCGTGCGTACTCCGGCGCCGCGTTTGTCGCTCACCACGCCACTTGGCGCGGGCGACGGCTCCGCTATCACCACCTGGGTCGGCACCGCTCCACCGCGACCCGCGCTTGCCGTCCAGAGGATCTGCTCGCCCCGACGCAGGACAGGTGCACACCTGCGACATCTTTGACGGGTTCTCGATACGGCGCGTTACTTGCCGAGGGATCAGCCGAGCAGGAGACTCCGGAGACGAAAACGAACAAGCAGGCTCTTTATCGCGATCTGGGCGGACGCAGGATGGGGGACGCGTGGACAGTCAGAGTCAGAGACGAGCAGAGGATCTGCTCGACTCCATATTCAGGGTCGCCACGGAGCTGGTGCGCGGTGAGCGCGCGTCGCTGCTCCTGCGCGAGGACAACTCCGCCGACTTCGTGATCGCGCGGGCCGTTGGGCTGGCTGACGACGTGATGCGACGCGTGCGGGTCAAGCCAGGCGAAGGTGTTGTGGGCCTCGTCGCGCAGTCGAAGCGTCCCCTACTGGTGCGCCACGTCTCGAGCGCGCCGATCCAGTCGGGCGAGGGCAGCTACCGCTCCGACTCTTTCGTGAGCGTGCCGATCCTCGTCGGCGACGACTCGCGGGGGGTCCTGAGCGTGACCGACCGCCACGATGGCCAGCCCTTCGACGACGCTGACCTCGAGACGCTCGAGCTCCTCGCGGGGCATATCGGGCAGGTGCTCGTGATGCAGGAGCAGGGCGAGGCGCTCCAGCGGCTTGCCGAGACCGACCCGCTGACCTGGCTCTTCAACCGCCGCCACTTCGACCGGCGGCTCGAGGCCGAGACCAACCGCGCGCTTCGCGCCGAGCACCTCCTCGCGCTCCTCATGATCGATGTGGACCGTTTCAAGCTCTACAACGACCGGTACGGCCACGCCGTCGGGGACGAGGTCCTGAAGGCGGTCGCCGCCGCGGTGAAGCAGGCCGTGCGGATGTACGACGTGCCCACGCGGTACGGCGGCGACGAGTTCGCCATCATCCTGCCGGACGCCGACACCGAAGCGGCGACGAGAGTCGCTACGAGGATTCTCGAGAAGGCCGCCGAGGCGATGCTGCCGCCCGAGCTCGTGGCCGCGCGTGAGCATCTTCAGCTCTCGATCGGGATCGCGACATTCCCGCGGCCCGCGGGCGACGCGGCGGGGCTCGTGGAGTCGGCGGACGCCGCGATGTATCGCGCCAAGCAGTCAGGCGGCGGCATCCGCGTGTGGGAGCACTCGCTCGGGGAAGGACCGCGCGGCGCGATCCGGTCGCGCGCCATGAGCATCCCGTCGGCGCCGTATCTCGCGGACCCGGCGCGCCTTGCGACGGCGGAGCTGCAGCGGCATCTCCCACACGCACTCGCGTCGGAGTGGAACGCCGTGGTCGTGGGCCACGAGGGTCAGGTGCTCACGGTAGCGCTGCCGGGGCCGAACCCGGCGGCGGTGGACTCGATCTCGAAGGCGACCGGGTTTGCGGTCTATCCGGTGTTCAGCAACCCCGCGGATCTCGAAGCCACGCGCCGCCGGCTCACGACGAGCAACGGCGGCGGAAAGTGATCAGCGGGGGCGTGCCTCCTCGCGAGTGACGCCGCCCTCGGCGCCGCGGAAGAGGTAGCCGACTCCCGGCACGGTCTGGATCACGTCGCGGGGCTTGCCGTCCGCCCCGAGCTTTCGCCGAAGGCGGCTCACGTTCAGCTTCACGAGGTCGCCGCCGACATCCGCGTCGTAGCCCCAGACCCCCTCGAGTATTTCTTCCTGCGTCAGGACGCGGCCGGGGTTCGCCATGAAGTGGCGCAGGAGCTTGAACTCGGTCGGCGAGAGGTGCACGGGCACGCCGTCGGCGCGCACCTGGTGGGTGGCCTCGTCGAGGATGAGGTCGCCTGTCTTGTAGATGGCCGGCGCCGGACGGCCGCGTGTGCGGACCGAACGCCGCAGGATCGCCTTCACCCGGGCGACAAGCTCCTTGGGCCGGAACGGCTTGGTGATGTAGTCGTCGGCCCCGAGCTGCAGCCCCCGGAGGATGTCGCTCTCGTCCTGGCGGGCCGACAGCAGGAGCACGGCGACGTGCTCGTCGACGTGGCGGATCCGCTCCAAAACCACGAAGCCGGCGAGCTTGGGCAGGTTGATGTCCAGGATCACGAGGTCGGGCTTCTCGCGCCCGACGGCCTCGACCGCGGACTCTCCGTCATAGGCGCGGGAGACGTCGTAGCCCTCGCGACGAAGCGCGTACTCGAGAAGCTCCACGAGGTCGCGATCGTCGTCAACGACTAGAAGCTTTATTAGTCCTCTGCCTCCTCAGCCAAGTGCCGAGCCTTCGGGAGTGTGAAGTGTACCGATGTTCCCCGTCCAGGTGTGCTGTGGATCGAAATGTCCCCGCCCTGCGCATGGACGATCGCACGGCAGATCGACAGGCCGAGGCCGAGCCCGCCCGCCTGGTCACGGACCGTACGGGACCGGAAGAAGCGCTGAAAGAGCCGGTTCTGCTCGTCGAGAGGGATGCCCGGGCCCTCGTCGGCGACAGTGATCTGGACGAACCCGTCGGCGCTCTTGGCGCCCACGGTCACGCGCGTCCCCTCCGGCGCGTACTTGCTCGCGTTCGAGATCAGGTTCGCGAAGACCTGCGTCGTGCGCCGCTCGTCCGCGACCACCCGGTCGGCGTCCGGCTCGAGAGCCCTGACGAGCTCCTGCCCCTTCGAGTCGAGCATCGGCTGGACGAAGGCCATCGCCTCGGACAGCGAGTGTTTGAGGCTCGCGGTCTGGGCTCGCACCTGGAACGTCCCGGCCTCGATGCTCCCGGCGTCCATCAGGTTCTCCACAAGATGCTCGAGCCGGAGCGCGCTCCGCCGCAGCGCTCCCGAGAGGAGGGCCAGCTCGTTGCGCGGCATGGTGAGCGCGTCGTCGACCACGAGGTCGAGCGACGCGATGAGGCCCGAGATCGGTGTTCGGAGCTCGTGGGCGACCTCCATGAGGAATTCCTCCTTGAGCCGGAGGAGCTCGGCCTGGGCGGTGACGTCGCGCACGGTGTGAAGCGCACGCCCTCCGGGAAGGGGGGTCGACATCATCTCGAGCACGCCCATCCGCTCCTCACGCGGGAACCATGCTCGCCGCACCAGGTGGCCGTCGGTCTCCTGAATGCGCGTCGCACCGGAAACGAGGAGAAGCTCCTCGAAGACGTTCCCGACGAGCGTGTCCTCGCCGAGGATCATGAACGCCGCCGGATTGGCGCTCACGACGACGCCGTCCGGGTCGGTCAGGATGATCCCGTCGCTCAGCGCGACGAAGGCTTCGGCAAAGGCGGCCTGGTCGAGCGCGGCATCTTCGCGCCGCCGCCCGGTGACACGCCGCCGCTCCGCGGCCGACGGCTGCTCTTTCATGTGAACGGAATCCTCAAGCGCACCCGCGTCCCCTGACCGGGGCTCGAGTCGAGCGACAGCTGGGCGCCAATGAGGCGCGCGGACTCACGCATCTGCAGGAGGCCGAGGCTACCGCGCGACGCATAGCCCTGGAGCGTGCTTGCCACATCGAATCCCTTCCCGTTGTCCTCGACCATCGCGACGACCGCGCCGCCGTCCTCATAGACGTCGATCGAGACCTCCGCCGCGCGGCCTGTCTTGATGGCGTTGTTCGCGGCCTCGCGGATGACGGCAAACGCGCCCGCCTCCACCTCAGGGGCGAGTCGCCGGTCCGCGTCCACCCGGCGCGCCACGACGTGCGACCCATTCTGCCCGTTGATGCGCTCGGCAAGGGCGCGCGCCGCGGCACCGAGTCCGCCGTCCTCGAGTACGACGGGCCGCAGGGCGAAGAGGATGTCGCGGAGGCCCTTTTGCGACTCGAGGAGCCGCCCGCGGAGCTGCTCGAGATCGGCGATGGCGGCCGGCACATCCTGCTTGGCGCGGCGCTGCGCGAGCTCTATGCCGAGCGCCGCGTTGGCGAGCGTCTGCGCGACGCCGTCGTGGAGATCGCGGGCCAGGCGATGGCGCTCTTCCTCCGCCACCTTCACCACGCGGAGTCGCTCGGCCGCGAGGTCGGCGGAGAGCTGCACGTATTCGAGGGCGATGCCGGCCGACGTCGCGAGCGACACGGCGTATCGCTCGTCGTCGGCTCGGAACGGGCCATCCGCATGATTCACGGCCTGGAGCACGCCCAGGGGGAGGGGGCCCTGATGGGGTGGGGGCCCCAGCCGCCGGCGCTCGCGCGAGTCGATCGGGACCACGAGGATCGAGCGTGTGCGATAGCCGGTGCGAGCGTCCACGCTCGAGTCGAAGCGGGGGTCGCCATACGGCTCGTCTATGCGAAGTAACTTTCCCATTCGGGCCACTTCGGCGGCAAGGCTCCGACCGTCGAGCGGCAGGCGGATCTCGTTGATGGCGAGGACGCTCTTGCCACGCTCGCCGCCCTCGGTGAGTGCGCGCGACCAGATCTCGTTTCGAGTCTGGTCGACGATGTACAGAGTCGCGCGGTCCGCATCGAGCATGTACGTGGCGGCGAGGGTGATGCGCAGGAGGACCTTCTCGATGTTTGCCTCGAGCGCGAGGTCGCGCTGTAGCTCGAGCAGCGTCTCTAGCTGCCTGGCCTCGCTCAGCGGTGCCATCCGCGCCGAATTCTTGCTCCTGCTCAATCTCTCGTCTACGACTTAGCGGCCCGCGATTTTCCTCACGGTCTCCAATGTGTCGATCTCGCTCACGGGCTTGTCGGGCCGCAGCCGCGCGATTCGCGGGAACCGCATGGCGTAGCCGGACTCGTGGCGATCGCTCGGCTGGATCTGGTCGAAAGCGACTTCGATGACGGTATCGGGCACCACCGTTCGCACGCGTCCGGAGTCCTCGATGGTGTGCTCGAGAAAGTACTTCGTCATCTCGGCGATCTCCTTGTCGGTGAGTCCCGAGTAGGCCTTGCCGACGTTGAGAAGCCGCTCGCCGTCGCGGATCGCGAAGGTGTAGTCGGAAAGCACACCGCGTCGCTTTCCATGGCCCCACTCCACCGCGGTCACGACGACGTCGATCGTACGGAGCGGCCGCTTGACCTTGAGCCATTCCATGCCGCGGCGGCCGGGCCGATACAGCGAGCGCGGATCTTTGACCATGAGGCCCTCATTGCCGCGCTCACGCGCCGCGGCGAACTCGCGGTCGAGGACCGTGACCAGCGCGCTGCCCTCTGCCTCGATTCGCCGGTGTTCCGCAAAGATCACCGGAGGCACGATCGGTAGTGCGCGGAGGATCCGAAGACGTTCGTCGAGCGCCGCGTCCAGGAGCGCGCGGCCGTTGCGCTCGAGGATGTCAAAGGCGACGAGGCTCGACGGCATCTTCGTGCGGAGCTCATCCGCGACGTTCTTGCGTCCGAGACGCGTTTGGAAGTCCGTGAACGGCACGGCCCGTCCGTCAGCGAATGCGAGCACCTCGCCGTCGATGACATATGTACCGGGAATGGCGAGGAGCGGCTGCACGAGCTCCGGGTACCGATTCGTGATGCGGTCGAAAGTGCGGGAGTAGAGCTCCACGCGGTCACCGGCTTTGTGGACCTGCGCGCGGATGCCGTCGTACTTGTCCTCGACGACGTAGGGCGGCGGAAAACGCTTTTCGACCTCCTCGAGCTGCAGGACGGGGGTCGCGAGCATCATCCCGATCGGCAGGAAGTGGGCGAGCGTTGGCTCGGCGAGCGTCCCGTGCTTCGCCCGCAGCGCGGTCTCGCCGATGTCGCCGGTGAGCATGTGGGCTCGACCGACGGCTTCTCGGTCGCGTTCGAAGGCGCGCGCGATCGCCTCCTCGAGCAGCCCCTCGCGCAGTCCGATGCGGGTTTCGCCGCTCACGATCTTCACGAGATAGCGCGCTTCATCCGCGGTGGCGCGCGCGAGTGTCGCGCGCAGGAGATCGCGCTTGGGGGCGACGCCCCGTGCGGCCGCGATGGCGTCGAACGTCTGCGCGAGGTCCGCGAGCGTGAGTCGTTCTCCGCGCGCGGAACCCTCGCCGATCAGGTCGGCCGCGACATCTCCGAGGTCGGCGTGGCGCTGGTACGACTCGGCCATGTCGCCGCCGGTCTTTCCGGACCGCTCGAGCAGGACGTCGGAGAGGGCGCTCCAGCCGACCGATAGGACGCGCTCGTCCCGGCGCGGAAACGGCGCTCCGGCGAAAAGCCGAGCCGCGATCTGCAGGTCCGCATCGTTCAGGCCCCCGAGATAGCGCGCCAGGGCGGCGTGCTTCTTGAGCTTCTTGGGAGTTGCCCGGACTGCGTCCGCCGTGGTAACCCATTCGCCGAAGGAGGTGCTCACGTGGGACTTATCGAGCTGATCATCGTCGTCCTGGTCATTCTCTGGCTCCTCGGGTATTTCGGCCGAGGCCGCATCAGCTCCCCGGCGTTGAGCGGGAACTGGGTCCACACCCTGCTCGTCATCGTGATCATCCTCGTGATCCTGCGAGTGCTCCGCCTGATCTGACCTCCCGCGCGGCTAGTCTCTAGCCGTGGCCGACCGTCCGCGTTACCTCGCCGTCCCGTACGGCGAGGAAGAGCTCGAGTTCATGCTGCAGCCGTGGTTCGACCTCGACATCGTCGAGTCGGGCACGGCCACCCCCGTTGCCGACCTTGAAGCGGAAACGACTCGTCGCCTGGAGGCCCCGCTCGGCGGCAAGCGCCTCCTGGACCTCGCGGCGGACGCCGTTCGGACGACGCGGCAGGCGCGGGCGGTCATCGCGGTGACCGATCTGACGCGCGCATCGCCGGATGCCGTGCTCGTTCCGCCGCTCCTCGACGAGCTCAACGCGGGAGGCATCCCTGACGCGCAGATCACGGTCATCGTGGCGGTCGGGCTGCATCGCGCGACGACGGCTGCCGAGAAACGGGAGAAGCTCGGCACGGTCGTTGACCGGGTTCGTGTCGTCGACTCGGACGGGCGCGACCCGGCAATGTGGGCCGACCTCGGGACGATTCCCCCGTACGACGTGCCCGGCTTCACGCAGAAGCTCGTGAAGGAGGCGGATCTGGTCGTCGCAACGGGGATCGTCGAGCCGCACCAGTACGCGGGCTACTCGGGGGGCCGCAAGACCATCGCGATCGGATGCGCCGGCGAACCGGTGATCACCGCGACGCACGGCATGCGCTTCCTGGAGGATCCAGGTGTTCGGCTCGCGACGATCGAGGGCAATCCGTTCCACGAGACCGTTCGCGAGATCGCGCGTCGCGCCGGCCTCCGCTTCTGCCTGAACGTCGTGACGGACGACCGCGAGCGCGTCGTCGCGGTCGCGGCCGGTGATCCCGACGCCGTCCTGACCGATCTCGTCGCAAAGGCCGCGGCGCTCTACACGCGGCCGATCCCCAAGCAGTACGACATCGTGATCGCGGGCGTGGGCCACCCGAAGGACGTGAATCTCTATCAGGCGTCGCGGGCCGCGACGTATCTGCGGTTCGCGCCAACGCCGGTCGTCCGCGAGGGCGGCGCGATCGTAATCCCGGCGCGTCTCGAAGAAGGTGCGGGCGAAGGCCCGGGTGAGCAGCGCTTCCTCGCGGCGCTCGAGCGCGCCGCATCGCCCGCCGCGGTCGTCGATGAAGCGCGACGACACTTCGCCGGAGGCGAGCAGCGCGCTGTGATGGTCGCCCTGACCCTCCAGTGGTGCCAGATCATCGTCGCCGCGTCCGAAGCACCGGAGGTCGTGCGCCTCGCGAAATTGCGCGCCGCCGTGGATGTGGAAGAAGCCCTCGATATCGCGTACGAGCACATCGGCCGGCCGACGAGGGCATCCGTCTTGCTCGTACCTCGCGCGTTGCACACCCTACCGGTCGTTCAGTCCGGGATCGCGGCCTAGCGAATGGGCTGCTGTTTGGGCGGGTGCGTCCGCCTACTCATGTTCACGTTGTGGCGCGCGATCGTCGCGGCGCTGCTTGCCGTGCTGCTCACGCGCGTCGACACGTTCGTCGACGAGCGGCATGGCGATTCGCTGACCGGTAAAGCGTGGCGGGCGTACCGAAGCCGAGGGAAGAGGACTGTGAAGCGCGGAACGCCGCCGAACGCGGGCGGCGCGATCGACACGAGCGGGCGGCCGCGACCCTAACATCGCGCGCGTGACCCCGACCCGCGTCGACGTCTTCCGCATCCCCACGCGCATCAGCTTCGGACGCGGGGTCGCACTCACCGTCGCCACGCCGCTGCAGCAGGTGGGCGCCAAACGGGTGCTCGTCGTCACCGACAAGGGCGTCCGCAGCGCCGGCCTCGTGACGGGGATCGAGGAGCGTCTTCGCGAGGCGGGAGTCGCGTACGAGGTCTACGACGAGGTCGTACCCGACCCGGGCGTCGGTGAGGTCCAACGCTGCTACGAGCGCGCCCGCGAAATGGGTGCGGATGCTTTCGTTGCCGTGGGGGGCGGCTCGGCGATCGACACGGCCAAGATCGCTGCCACGCTCCTCACCAACGGCGGCACGGTGCTCGACTACGTCGGCATCGACAAGGTCCCGAAGCCGGCCGCACCGGTCGTGGCCATTCCGACGACGGCAGGCACCGGTGCAGAAATCACGATCAATAGCGTCATCGCCGATCCGGAGCAGAACAAGAAGCTCGTGATCATCAGCCCGAACGCGACCGCGCTCTTCGCGCTCGAAGATCCGGAGATGACCCGGACGTGCCCACCATTCGTGACCGCGATCACCGGGATGGACACGCTCGTTCACGCGATCGAGTCGTTCGTGTGCAAGAACGCTTACCCCATGACGCAGGCGCTCTGCCTGGAAGCGATCCGGGACGTCGGGCGCTCGCTCGGAGCCGCCGTGAAAGATGGCGCCGATATGGACGCGCGCGAAAGGATGATGCGGGCCGTCGTCTCCGCGAGTCTCGCGTTCTCGAACACGCGCCTCGGCAACGTCCATGCGATGGCGCTCCCGCTGGGCGGCTGGTGCCACGTCGCCCATGGCACGGCCGTCGCGGTGCTGCTCCCTCACGTGATGGACTTCAACCGCTCCGCCGCGCCCGACGCGTACGCCACGGTCGGGGAGGCGCTCGGCGCGAAGAAGGACGCGCAGGCCGCAGTGAAGCGTGTGTTCGCGCTCAACGAGGAGGTCGGCATCAAGCCGACGCTCACCGAGTACGGAGTCACCGAGGGTGCGATCGCCAGCATGTCCAAAGATGCGATGCAGTCGGGCAACATCCTGGTGAACCCGCGCGAGACCAGGCTCGAGGACATCGAAGCCCTCTATCGCGCGGCGCTCTAGTGGTCGGCGCGGCCTCGGTGATCCTCGACGACCGAAGGCGCGTCCTTCTGGTGAAGCACCGCTACGGAGAGCTCGACTGGCAGATTCCGGCGGGCGCGGCGAGCAGGGCGAATCCGCCGAAGAGACCGGGCGGCGCGAGGCGCGCGAGGAGGTCGGAATCGAGCTCCACATCGAGCTTCTCGTCGGCGTGTACCGGGAGCCGCCTGCCGATCACCACGTCCCTCTTCCGCGCGCGGGCGCTCAGCGAGCCGCGTGTAGCGGACGAAAACGAAATCACGGACGGCGGTTGGTTCCATCCAGACGATGTCCCGAGGCCGATGAGCGATTTCACACTGCGTCGCATCACCGACGCCATCGCAGGCGGTCCCGCCGGCGTGCGGAATATCGGTCCGCGGGTCTGGCTTCGCTGACGGTGCGCGCGGCCCAGACCGGCGACATCTGCATCCTGCTCGTTCCGTCGCGTCCACCGTCAACCCGGGTGACTGCACTCGTTCGTGGGCTCCAGGGCGCGTTCGGCGGCCGCGTCGTTGAGCCGCTTCACGTGACGGTCGACCGCGTCGCCGCGGTCGACGCCGATGTCGTCGTGTCGGCCGTGCGCGACTGCCTGCCACGACTGCGGAGAGCGGCGATCCACGGGAACGACCTGTTCGTGTTGAGATCGGGCTATCGAGGCGCCGATGTGCTCAAGCTTGACGTCGCACGCGATGACAGGCTCGATCACGACATCGATGAGCTTCGCGGAGCGCTACGCGGTGCGGGGCTGCGTCCCATATACGGCGATGAGCGCTCGATGACTGTCACGGCGCTGGAGCGCATCGAGCGTTCGGCCGGACTCGATAGGGCCGCGTGGGGCTTGCCGATCGAGCTGTTCGTCGGCGACACCCTTCTGGTCTCGCGCATTCGCGGTGTCGGAAGCTACGAGATCCTCGACACCGCGACCGTCCCGTCGAGCGGATAGCCTCTCGCCGATGCCGATCGCGATCTTCGACATGGACGGTGTGCTCTACCGCGGAGCGCAGGTCATGCCGTACGCGCGCGAGGCGCTGGACCGCCTGCGGCGCGCGAAGTGGGATGTCTTCTTCGCGACCAACAACTCGACCGCGACCCGGCTCGATTACCTTCGGCACCTCGAGCAGCTCGGGCTTGGCGGCGACCTCGACCAGATCGTCACGAGCGGCTACGCCACCGCGCACTACCTTGAGCGGCACCGTCCGAAGCCGAAGGACGTTCTCGTGATCGGGGCCGACGGTCTGCGGCAGGAGATCCGCGACGTAGGGATCGCCGTCCGCGACGCCGACGCCCTTCCTGGCGTCGACCCACCGGCCGACGCGGCGTCCGACGGGATCGACCCCGGCGCGATGCGCCGCTACCTCGTGTCGTTGGACCTGCCGCCTCCGCCCGACACCGTCGTCGTCGGCCTGGACCTGCATCTCACCTACGCCAAGATCGCGGAGGCACAGCGCGCCGTCCTCGCGGGCGCGGACTTCGTGTGCTCGAACCGCGACCGCGCCTATCCCGTCGAGGGACGGCTCCTGCCGGGCGCGGGTGCGATCGTCGCGGCGATCGAGGTCGCAACCGGTGCGAAGGCGCTCTGCATCGGAAAGCCGGAACCGTTCCTCTTTCAGGAGGCCATTCGGAGGGCTGACAGGAACGATGCCCGCGACCGCGTCGTGGTCGTGGGGGACTCGACCGATTACGACATGGTGGCGGCGCACCGTGTCGGAGCGACGGGTGTGCTGATCACGACGGGTCTGACCGAGAAGGACGCGCTGGATCGAGCCTCGGGCGACGCGGTCCCTGACCGCGTGATCCACTCGCTGGAGGAGCTCTTCGGGCTTCCTGAGGTCGCCGGCGCCTAGTCAGGATGGAGCGGCCGGTGCCTGCCTAAATACGTGGGTTGCTCGCGCCGGATCGACGCGGGCCGAGCCACAAAGGGAGGACACCGGCCGTGCTTGAAAGTATCCCGCTGACATACGTTGGTC
>JBOGTG010000150.1:0-11518 GCA_050692175.1 Candidatus Limnocylindria bacterium
GACCAACGTATGTCAGCGGGATACTTTCAAGCACGGCCGGTGTCCTCCCTTTGTGGCTCGGCCCGCGTCGATCCGGCGCGAGCAACCCACGTATTTAGGCAGGCACCGGCCGCTCCATCCTGACTAGCCGTCAGGCGGAGAATATCGGCGTGATCCTGGATCTCGAGGGCCCCCCGGCGCAGCCGGCCTTCTCGCCCCGGCTCGGGCCCATGCTCTCGATCGCCTCGGCGGCCGTCGCGACCGCTGCCCTGCTGATGATCTCGGCGTTTCCTCATGACTCGCCGACGCGCTTTGTCGAGAGGGGCCCGTCCGTACTCGAGCAGGCTTTCGCGAAGGCGAAGCCGTCGACGACGCTCGATCTTCAGCTCCCATCCGACCTGGCGACGGAGGTCCTGCCGCTGCGGGTGGACGGCATCTATGGCCCGCGTCGGCCGGCGCCGAAGGTCCGCTCGTTCCGCATGCGTGGCTCGAACGCCGTCGTCATCGTCGCGATGCTTCCCGATGCGTCGGCGGTCGTCCGGCCTCGCGACGTGCCCCCCGATGCCCTGTCGGTCCGTGGCGCGTACGCCGCGGACTATTCCGTCGAAGCCACCTCACTCAGCGCCGTTCGCTGGACCGAGGACGGTATGACCTACGAGATCGCCTCCCGAGCCCTCTTGCTACGCGACCTCGTCCGTCTCGCCGAGCAAGTCCGCTAGCCCTTCGGCGCGCAGGCCCGCATCGCCAATCGCGCGGCGGCGAGATCGTTGCGCCGCGCCGGCACCAGACGGACCACCGCGATGTCGAGTCCCTCGGCGAGCCGGAGAAACGCTTCCCGTGCCCCCTCAAGCCGTCCCCAATAGCCGACACTCCGCAGCAGCGTCACCGGGAAGGTCCGCGCGAGCTCGTCCTCGCCCACCCCCGTCGCGCGGCGCGACTCGAGGTCGGCGAGCGCGGGGGCAAATCCCATCCGCGCGAAGTGCGCCCGGTAGCCCTTCGTCTTGTCCGCGCCCGGACGCGCAAGGGCGTATGTCATGACCGTCTTCGCCAATGCGATGCGGGCCGCCTGCTCGTCCTCGTCGATGCAGACCCGGATGTATTCGTGGGTCTTGATGTCGGCGCGATCACGACCCGTCGCGCGGGCGCCCGCGGCGACATGTTCGCTGCTCCACGTGACCTGCTCGCTGCTGCACCAGTTGAGTGCGACGCCGTCGTAGCGCTCGCCCGCGAGACGGAGCATCTGTGGACCGAGCGCACCGAGATAGATCGGTACACCACGGAGCCGCACGCGCAATGCGTCGAGCGCATCGCGCATCACGCGGATCGGCGCGTCTGTCAGGCGGCCAGCGCCGATCCCCAGCGTGAACTTGCCTTTGCATCGCTCGACTGTTTCCTTTGATGCAGAGGCAAGGTCATCGATCGACCAGGCTGATAGTGGTGCGACCGCGATACCGCTCGGCAGGCCGCTCCACTGGGTCCAGGTCGCGCAGATATCGAACGGTTCCCGCGTATTTCCGATGGGTGTCCAGAGGCTCGCGTAGCCGAGGCCCGCCGCCTCGTGCGCGAGCGCGCGCTGATCGTCCTCTGTCAAGGTGAAACGGCTATCGATACCGAGCGCGGTTTCCATCCGCGAACGGTAACCTCTGTGTCGTGGGGAGTGATCCGCTCGCAAGCTTCAACCCGGCGACCCGCGCCTGGTTCGAGGCCACGTTCCAGACGCCGACGCGCGCGCAAGAGCTCGCCTGGCCCGCGATCGCGCTCGGCGAGAGCGTGCTCGTCCTCGCACCCACCGGTTCAGGGAAAACGCTCGCAGCGTTCCTCGCGGCGATCGATCGCCTCATGTTCACGGCGACGGCGCCGAAGCGACCGGCGACCCGGATCCTCTACATCTCGCCGCTGAAGGCGCTCGCCGTCGACGTCGAACGCAACCTGCGAGAGCCCCTCGTCGGCATCACACGGCAGGCGCAGCGTCTTGGCATCCCGTACCGCGAGCCCACCGTCGCGATCCGGACCGGCGACACGCCGTCGCGGGAGCGGGCACGTTACCAGCGCGAGCCCGCGGAGATCCTCATCACGACACCGGAGTCCCTCTACCTCATCCTCACGAGCCTCGCGCGAGACGCTCTAGGGAAGGTCGAGAGCGTCATCGTCGACGAGATCCACGCGGTCGTCCCGTCCAAGCGCGGATCGCACCTCGCGCTATCGCTGGAGCGTCTGGAGGAGCTCCGGGGGCCGGGGGGCAGCGCCCGGGGGCTGGGGGGCAGGGCCCCCCAACGGCTGCAGCGCGTCGGTCTTTCCGCGACACAGCGTCCGCTCGACGAGATCGCGCGGTTCCTCGGCGGTCTGGACGACGGCGTGCCGCGTCCGGTGCGCGTGCTGGACGCAGGGCGGAAGAAGACACTCGAGCTCCGCGTCGAGGTCCCTGTCGAGGACATGGCCCGCCTGGGCGAGCCCGCCGAGATCCCGACCGGCCCGGTCACTGCTGTCCAGCGCTCGTCGATCTGGCCCGCGATCCATCCGCAGATCCTCGAGCTCATCCGCTCGCACCGCTCGACGCTCATCTTCGTGAACTCGCGCCGCCTCGCGGAGCGCCTCGCGGCCGCGCTCAACGAGCTCGCGGGCGAAGAGCTCGTCCACGCGCACCACGGCTCGATCGCGCGGGAGCAGCGACTTCGCATCGAAGACGACCTCAAGTCCGGCCGCCTTCCAGCGCTCGTCGCGACCAGCTCGCTCGAGCTCGGCATCGACATGGGCGCGATCGATCTGGTCATCCAGGTCGAGTCGCCGCCGTCGGTCGCGAGCGGCATGCAGCGGATCGGGCGCGCCGGCCATCGCATCGACGAGCCGAGCACGGGCGTGATCATCCCGAAGTACCGCGGCGATCTCCTCGCGAGCGCGGCGATCACCGAAGGCATGATGGCCGGGTCCGTCGAGCCGCTGCGCTACCCGAGAAATCCGCTCGACATCGTGGCGCAGCAGGTCGTCGCGATGACCGCGATGGACGACTGGGCCGTCGATGACCTCGAGCGCGTCATCCACCAGGCCGCGCCGTTCGCGGAGCTGCCGCGCAGCGCGTTCGAGGGCGTGCTTGACATGCTCTCGGGCCGGTACCCGTCGGACGAGTTCGCCGAGCTGCGGCCGCGCATCGTCTGGGATCGGACCGCGGGCGTCGTGCGCTCGCGCGAGGGTGCGAAGGTCGTCGCGATCTCGAATGGCGGCACCATCCCGGACCGCGGGCTCTACGGCGTATTCCTCGCCGGGGCGGAGAAGGGCAAGGGCCGCGTCGGCGAGCTCGATGAGGAAATGGTGCTCGAGACGAAGGAAGGGGATGTGTTCCTCCTCGGTGCGTCGAGCTGGCGCGTCGAGGAGATCACGCAGGATCGCGTGCTCGTCTCGCCCGCGCCGGGCGTCCCGGGACGCATGCCGTTCTGGCACGGGGAGAACGTCGGACGTCCGCTCGAGTTCGGTCGCGCCATCGGCGCGCTCGCGCGGCGCATGCGCTCGCTCGCTCCGAAGGATGCGACGAGCGAGCTCGTGACGAAGCACGCGCTGGCGGAGGGCGCGGCGCGCAACCTTCTGCAATACCTTCGCGATCAGGAGGCGGCGACCGGCACGGTGCCGGACGACCACACGATCGTCGTCGAGCGCTACCTAGACGACATGGGCGACTGGCGCGTCTGCATTCTCAGTCACTTCGGCGCGCGAGTTCACGCGCCGTGGGCGATGGCGATCGGCGCGATGGTCCGCGAGCGGAACGGCGACGAGCCCGACATCCTCTGGACGAACGACGGGATCGTCGTTCGTTTTCCGGGAACCGATCAGCCACCGCCCGTCGATCTGCTCCTTCCCGATCCGGACACCGTCAGCGATCTCGTGCAGGCGTCACTCGCCGTCGGCGGCGGCGGCGCGCGCGCGGCGAACCTCGGCGCACCGACGACAGCGCTCTTCGCGGCGCGCTTCCGCGAGAACTCGGCTCGCGCGCTGCTCCTTCCGCGGCGCCGCCCCGGACAGCGCGCGCCCTTGTGGCAGCAGCGCAAGCGCGCCAGCGATCTCCTCGCCGTCGCGAGCCGCTACGAGGCGTTCCCGATGGTCCTCGAGACCTATCGCGAGATCCTCCAGGACGTCTTCGACATGCCGGGCCTCGTCGAGCTCCTCGCGTCCATCCGGTCGCGCAAGCTCCGCGTCGTCACGGTCGACACACGCGCACCGTCGCCGTTCGCGGCGTCACTTCTCTTCAACTACGTCGCCAACTTCATGTACGAGGGCGACGCGCCGCTCGCCGAGCTGCGCGCGCAGGCGCTCACCGTGGATCCTTCACAGCTCCGCGCGCTCCTCGGCGAGGTGGAGCTCCGCGAGCTCCTCGATCAGGACGCGGTCACCGACCTCGAGCTTTCGCTGCAGCACCTGGTTCGCGAGCGAGCCGCGCGTCACGCAGACGGCGTCCACGACCTGCTCCTTCGCCTCGGGGACCTGACCGCCGAGGAGATCGAGGCACGCAGCGCCGAGCCCGCCGCGGTCCACGAATGGATCTCGACGCTCGTGACCGAGCGCCGCGTGCTCGATGTCCGCGTTGCCGGCGAGCGGCGCTTCATCGCGGCCGAAGACGCCGGACGCTACCGCGACGCTCTCGGGGTCGGCCTTCCGCTCGGGCTGCCGGCCGCGTTCCTTACAAGCGATGACGCGGATCCACTGGTGTCGCTGTTGCGGCGATATGCCCGGACGCACGGACCATTCCTGGCGTCTGATCCGGCGCGGCGGTTCGGTCTCGCCGAGCCGCCTGTCGTGGACGCTCTTCGGCGGCTCACCGATGCGGGGACGATCGTGGAGGGACAGTTCCGCCCGGGGCAAACGGGTTCCGAATGGATGGATACCGGTGTCTTACGAACTTTGCGCGGGCGATCGCTCGCCCGCCTACGCCGAGAGGTCGAGCCCGTCGATCAGGACGCGCTCGCGCGGTTTGCGATCGCGTGGCACGGCCTCGATTCGCCCGAGCGCGGACAGACGGCACTTCTCGACGCGATCGCGAAGCTCGAGGGTGCCTTCGTCCCCGCGTCGGATCTCGAGACGCGCATCCTTCCGGCGCGCGTCGCGAAGTACGACCCTCGCGACCTCGATGCGCTCCTCGGGTCGGGCGCGGTCATGTGGATGGGCGGCGGCGCGCTCGGTCCCAAGGATGGTCGCATCGCCCTTTTTCTCGCCGAGCACTTCTCGCTCCTGCGGCCCACGCAGGAGACACGACCCGACCGGCCGATCCACGATCGCCTTCGCGAGGTCTTGCAGGCGCGGGGCGCGTCGTTCTTCCCACAGCTTCTCGCCGCGGCGCGCGGTGGCTTTGCTCCGGAGCTCGGCGACGCGCTCTGGGATCTCGTCTGGGCGGGCGAGGTCACCAACGACAGCTTCCATGCGGTGCGCGCGCTCCTCGCGCCGCTTCGCCGTTCACATCGCAGCGGCGCGTCGGTCGGCCGGGCGATGCACCTGCGCAGCCTCGAGCGCTTCACCGTGCGAGACGACATTGCCGGACGCTGGTCGCTTACCGAGGCCGCGGGCGACGCCCCGATCACGCCGACGGAGCGCGCGACCGCACAGATCCGTCAGCTCCTCGAGCGGCACGGCGTCTTGACGAGAGAGGTCGTGCGGTCGGAGGGGATCGGCGGCGGCTTCGCGGCGGCGTACGGGATCTTGAAGGCGATGGAGGACGCCGGCCGGATCAGGCGAGGCTACTTCGTGGCCGGCCTCGGCGCCGCGCAGTTCGCGCTCCCCGGCGCTGTCGATCGGCTCCGCTCGGCACGCGAGCGGCCCGGAGAACCGCATCCCGTCGTCCTTGCGGCGACCGATCCCGGCAACCCGTACGGCGCGGCGCTGTCCTGGCCCGACCGCCCCGAGGGCCGCAGGCCGATGCGCATGGCCGGAGCGCTCGTGATCCTCGTCGATGGGCGGCTCGCGGGATGGCTCGGTCGCGGCGAGGAGCAGCTCCTTACCTTTGTCAGCGACGAAGCCGACGCGGAGTCCACGCGCAATGCGCTCGCCGTGGCGCTGGCCGGGGAGGTCGGGCCCGACCGTCGGACGACTCTCTTCATCCAGTCCGTCGATGGCGCCCCGGTGGACGAGTCGCCTCTCGCTGACCCGCTGCGCGAGGCAGGGTTCGCGCGGACCCCGCGCGGCTATCTCCGGCGCGTCTCGCGCACCTAGCGGGAGCGAATGCCCGAAGGCGACACGATCTTCCGCACCGCGACCGTCCTCCGGCGCGCACTCGCGGGACGCGTCGTCACCGGCTTCGATCTGATCGCAGCGAAGATGACTCCGGCGGCCGCACGCCGGCAGGTCGTCGGCGGCACGGTGAAGGCGGTCGAGTCGAACGGGAAGCACCTCCTCATCACGTTCACGACCGACGGCGAGGACGTCGTCCTGCACACACACATGCGCATGCAGGGGCAGTGGCACGTCTACCGTCCCGGCGAGCGGTGGTGGTTCGCGCCGTCGAAGGCGCGGGTCGTCATCCGTACCGACGAGTACGTCGCGCCGTGCGAGACGCCTCCGGTGGTCGAGCTGATGACCGCGCGCGAGGTCGCGCTCCATCCGGTCATCCCGGAGCTAGGGCCCGACGTGATCGCCGACGACTTCGACATGGCCGAAGGCCTGCGCCGTCTCCGCGCCGAGCCGCAACGCGAGATCTCTACCGCCCTCCTCGACCAGCGCACCCTTTCGGGGATCGGCAACGAGATAAAGAACGAGACGCTTTTCATCACCCGCACCTGGCCGTGGACCAGGATCGCGGACTTCGACGACGCCGAGCTGCGCCGCGTCGTCCTCGCCGCCCGCGACCTGCTCCGCCGCAATCGCGACGGTGGCCCGCGGCGCGCGCGTTTCACGCTCGATCGCCGCCAGCTCCGATCGGTCCAGGAGCGTCGTGGACTGCCGTGTTATGAGTGCGGGACGCCGATCGACGTTGGCTTTCACCCCAACGAGTTCCGCAAGAGCTACTACTGCCCGAGCTGCCAGAAAGCGCCCCAGCCGGGCTAACGAACTTGTTCTCGCTGCTCCGGCATCGCGACTTCGGGCTCGTGTGGACCGCGAGTCTCATCTCCACAACCGGCGACTGGGTCCTCTTCATCGGCCTTCCGATTTACGTGTACCAGCTGACCGGGTCGACGCTCGCGACCAGTGCGATGTTCGTCGCGGCGCTCGTGCCGCAGATCGCGCTCGGCTCGGTCGCCGGCGTATTCGTCGATCGTTGGGATCGGAAGCGGACGATGGTCGTCGCGAACCTGCTCCTTGCGGTCGCGATCCTCCCGCTCGTCTTCGTACGATCCGCGGAGCTCGTCGGGATCGTCTACGCAGTCGCATTCACAGAGTCGCTCCTCGGCCGTTTCGCGCGCCCTGCGGAGTCAGCGATGCTGCCGCGCCTCGTCGAGAAGGGCGACCTCGTGGCCGCGAACTCGCTCGGCGCGTTCGCCGCGAACACCGCACGGCTCGTAGGACCGACGATCGGCGGGATTGTGGCCGGGCTCTACGGTCTCGGTGCCGTGGCTGTGTTCGACTCAGTGACGTTCGTCATCGCGGCCGGGCTCGTGATGCTCGTCCGGACCTCCGGCGCGCTCGAGCGCGCCCAGACAGCGGACGCATCCGCCGTTGCCGCCGGCCGCCTGCGAGCGTTCTGGCGCGAGTGGCTCGACGGGATCGCGCTCGTCGCGCGCTCGCGCACGATCCGGGTGCTCTTCGTGCTGGCCGCACTGGCCGCGCTCGGCGAAGGGTCGTTCGGCGTCCTGTTCGTCGTGTGGGTGAACCAGGTGATCGGCGGCACGGCGCTCGAGCTCGGATGGTTCATGACCGCGCAGGCCGTCGGTGGCCTCGTCGGCGGACTCGTCATCGCCCGCGTCACGCGCGGGATGTCGCCGCGGAAGGTCCTCGGCATCGCGAGCGTAACGTTCGGGCTGCTCGACGCGCTGCTCTTCGTGTCACCGCTCATCCGGCCGGAGATTTTCGTGAGCCTCTTCATCATCGGTGTGGTCGGGATCGCGGGCGTCGCCTTCATGGCCGGGTTCAACGCGATCCTGCAGACCAGTGTCGACGATGCGTACCGAGGGCGAGTCTTTGGTGCGATCTTCACGACGATGGCGGTCCTGCGGCTCGGCAGCACGCTCATTGCGGGCGTGCTCGGCGGCTTCGTGAGTCCGATCCCGCTTCTTATCGGAATGCAGTCCGGGTCATACGTTGTCGTCGGGCTCGTCGCGCTCGGGTTCCTGCCGCGCGAAGCGGGCCGCGGGCGAGAAGAGCTCGTGCGTGAGCCCGCCTGAGGACGTCGCCCGAACCACTCTGGTTAGGTCCCGGCGAAGTTGAATCGGGACGAGGACGGCTCAACAAAGCGCGAAATCGCGCCATGTGTCGAAGGGCGAGACACATCGGCGTCGACGGAGCGTCCCGCAAGAAGAGTCATGCATTCGTTGCGTTCCGCCTCGCCTGCTCGAACAATTCCGCCGTAGCCTTGAGGTCGTTAAGGGGTGAGATTGCATTGATGTACACACTGAGGCTCGCACTCGTCGCGTTCGTACTCGCTTCTCTCGCGCTGGCCCAAGGCACAACGGCCCTAGCAGCGTCCGGATACATGCTCTTCGGGGACGCGGAGATCGTCTCAGGCGGTAACCCGGGGAACGCCGCGCAGCTCCGCTCGGACGAATCTCCCGGCTTCGGCGGCGTCGACTTCGACACCCCGGCGGGAATGACGGTCAGCGACCTCACGAATCTGTCGACTGACTACAAGTTCACCGCGGCAAGCTGTGGCGGTGGCGCACCGCGCTTCCAGATCAATGTCACTACTCCGGCCAGTCTCACGAAGAACATCCACGTGTACATCGGGCCACCGCCGAACTACACGCTGTGCCCGCCCAACGTCTGGGCCAACACTCTTAACCTCGTGACTCCGGCCAGTCTTGTCGACACGGGCCAGCTCCCAGGCGGCACGTTCTATGACCCCTGGGCGCATGTCCTCATCGCGTACGGGAGCTACCCGGTCACCGGCATCCAGCTCGTCACCGATAGCACCTGGTTCTTTGCCGGCGCAACACAGACCGTGGTCGTGGACAACGTCGTGATCAACTCCACGACATACACGTTCGAGCCCGAGCCCACCAAGGACTCTTGCAAGAAGGGCGGCTGGCAGGACTTCACGTCATCGCCGGGGCCGTTCAAGAACCAGGGCGACTGCGTGAGCTTCTTCGCAAGCGGCGGGAAGAACGAAGCGGACGAGTAGCCTCGCCACGTAGCGATAAGAAGGAGGCCCCCGAGTTGATCGGGGAGCCTCTTCTTTGTCAGGTCGCGAGTAGGTCTAGCGGGAGCAAGCGAGAACGGGCTCGCGCTTCGTTGCGAGTTCGGGCATCGGGACGACGCCGAGCTGCTGCATGGGGCCGACGTTGTCGAAGAACGACCACACCTCGACGATCTTGCCGCTGTGGTCGAACTTGGTCGTCATCGCGCCTGTGGCGATGGCCTTCTTGCCGGTCGCCGGCATTCCGTTCAGCTGACCGGTGTTCGTGCCAATTGCGCGGAGGTGCTGCACGACGTACTCGCCGTCAGCGATCTCCTTCTCGATCGTGATCTTCAGGTCGGGGATTCGAGGGTGATCACACGTTCCCGGGGACCGGTGAGCACCTCGCCGGCACGGTGGCTCGGCGGTGAAATACCGGGGGGAACATGTCCATTGTCCTCCCGCATTCGACGAACACAATGGCCAGTCCGTGAATCGTTGCGCAATCGTGTTGAAGCGGTCGAATTCCTTCTTAGATGTCCGTTCTTTCAATGCGCGTTCACCAAGCGCTGCGCGCGGATGGTCTCGACCCAGGCGGGTCGGGACGCGAGAGCCACTCTAGCGGCGCTTGAGCTCGATCGGCTTCCCGTGCGGCGTCGCGCGCGCGGCGGCGTCCCATTCGTCCACCCGATGCTCGAGCTCGTCCTCAGCTACGACCTTCTTCTCGGCGACAAGCCCCTCGAGCGCGGCCAGCCAGTGCTCGTAGTAGTGCGTGCCGTCATCGGGCTCGCCGCGCGCCGCCGCGTCGGCGAGCTCGCGCGCGAGCGCCCGCGACCACTCGGGCCACGTGAAGATTCGGCGCTCGTGAAGCGACAGCGCCATTGCGAACGCCTGCGCCTCCCACGGCGCCGCGAACGTCGGCCCCGCATCGTCGCGTGGTAGCGCCGGTAGCGCGGCGAGATCGGCGTCAGGCGGCATCAAGGTAGTCATCGAACAGGTCCAGGTACACGCTGTCGCGTGCGGCGGCATGCGGACCCCAGAGCTCGCGCGCGGTGAACCGCACGCTGTAGCAGTGCTGCGGCTTGGGGTCGCGGCTCATCGCGTTCGTGTCGGGGAACGTGAAGACGCCGTGGTCGATGTGGATCGTGCCGCGGCGCCCCCGGACGTAGCGCGGTAGCCGGGTGTGACCGACCGGGTTGATCCTGCGCGCGACCACCGGGTCGCCAGGCTTGAACTTCGGCGGCACGTCGGCGGCGACCCGCGCGCTCAACCTGCCGCCCATCCGCGTCGCCATATCCGACTCGCGCAGCACGGCAGTCTCGCCGGTTTTCGTCGCCGCGCGGCCCGTCGCCAGCTCCCGCGCCGTGACGAGGCCCTGTTCCACAAGCAGCGTTTGGAGCCCGAAGAGCCAACGCTCGTAGTAGGTGGCCGCGAGATAGGACGCGGGAGGCATCCGCTCGCGCGAGAAGCGCGACATGTCGATGTTCCACCTGCCGTGGAAGCTGGTCGCCCTCTGCAGCGCGTACACGCGTGCCTCCCACCGAGCGTGGAACACCGGTTCGTCCTTCTCGATCAATACGGGACCCATGCCGTGCATGCCGCCCATGTCGTGGACGCCGTTCACCCGGCGGCTGCCTTCGGCGGCGGCACCGTCGCCACGCCCACCATCGCATCGCGCGTGACGAGAGCGGCCAACTGCTCCTCGGTCCACCCGTCGGTCCCCGCCGGGCGCTCCGGCAGGACGAGGTACCGCAGCTCGGCCGTCGAGTCCCACACACGCACCTCGACTTCCTCGCTCAGCTGGAGCCCGAGCTCCATCAGCACTCCGCGCGGGTCGATAACCGCACGTGCCCGGTACGGTGCCGACTTGTACCAGACGGGCGGCAGCCCCAGGACCGGCCACGGGTAGCACGAGCAGAGCGTGCACACGACCATGTTGTGGACCTTCGGCGTGTTCTCGAGGACGACCATGTCCTCGCCCTGCCGTCCACCGAATCCCACCTCGTCGATCGCCGCCATCGCGTCGGTGAGGAGCCGGTGCTTGTAGGTGGGGTCCGTCCAGGCCCGCGCAACGATCCGCGCACCGTTGTGCGGACCCACTTTGGTCTCGTACAGGTCGATGACCGCGTCCAGCGCTTGCGGATCGACGAGGCCCTTCTCGACCAGCAGCGATTCGAGCGCCTTGACGCGAAGCGCCGGACCGGACAGCGGCTTGTCGTGCTCCCTGACGTGTTCCTCGTCGTGGTCGCGCCCCATCGGACCGGCACAGGGTACGCGTCCTCTCGTCAGGCGGCCTTT
>JBOGTG010000151.1:0-9165 GCA_050692175.1 Candidatus Limnocylindria bacterium
CGCGGTGACATCGGCCAGCCCGGCTACACGATCGCGATCTGGCGCGGCGGTCACATCGCCGACCTCACCGAGCTGAGCGATGCGGACGCGACCACCTACCTGCGAGAGGTCCTGAAGGTCGCGCGCGCGCTCGAGGCGCATTACCGGCCGGCAAAGCTGAATCTCGAAATGCTGGGGAACACGGTGCCGCACCTTCACACGCACCTCGTTCCCCGATACGTGACCGACGACAGCCCCGGCCAACCTGCGAAAGGCCTGATGCAGCCCGACCCGCGCCGGAAGCCAATCGCAGACGAGGTGTTTCACCGCGATGTGGCTGCGCTTCGCGTCGCGCTCACCCGCATGCCGGAGCGGACCGCATAGAGGTTCACGCTCCGGACGCGAGACGGGCGCGCAGCTTCGCGCCGGCCAAGCCACGATGCGAGATGCGGTGCTTCTCGTCGGACGGGAGCTCGGCCATCGTGCGGCCGTCCCCGGCGATCACGAACACGGGGTCGTAGCCAAATCCGGCTTCGCCTCGCGGCGACTCGGAGATCTCGCCGTGAACTTCACCCTCGAACAGCTCGACGTGCCCGTCCGGTGCCGCGAGGGCCGTGACGCAGACGAAGCGGGCGGACCGATCCTTGACGCCATCGAGAAGCGCGAGAAGCTTGGCGTTTCGTTCGTTGGCGCTCGCGTCCTCGCCGAAGAAGCGCCGGCTGCGCACGCCCGGCGCGCCCCGCAGCGCGTAGACCTCGAGGCCGGAGTCGTCGGCGATGGTCGTCAGGCCGGTGGCCGTCGCGTACGCGCGCGCCTTCGCGGTCGCGTTCTGGGCGAACGTGGCCGCATCCTCGTCGGGTTCGGGCGGCACCGGGTCGAGGTCGCTCGGAGCGACGAGCTCGAGATCTAGGCCCTGAAGTATTTCGCGGTACTCGCGGAGCTTGCCGGGGTTCGCGGAGCCGAGAAGGATGGGGTGACTCTCCTGAGGCCCGCCGCTCACGCGTCCATGGTCGCGCGCGCGGGTTCGAGGTGCATGCCCTGCCCGAATCGCCACGGCGCCCACCAGTTCGCGCGTCCGAGAAGCCGCATCGTCGCGGGTACGACCAAAGCGCGGACCAGCGTCGCGTCGAGCGCGACCGCGATCAGGAGACCGAGACCGACCGACTTGATGATCACGACGTCGGCGAGAGCGAACGCGAGGAAGACGCCGACCATGATCGCCGCGGCACCGGTGATGAGGCGGCCGCTCCGCTCGAGTCCGCTCGCGACCGCGGCGGTGTTGTCGCCGGTGCGGAGGTATTCCTCCTGGATGCGCGAGAGCAGGAGAACCTCGTAGTCCATGGAGAGCCCGAACATGATGCAGAACATGATCACCGGCAGGCTCGGCTCGATCGACTGAGGCGTGAAGTTGAGGATCTCGGAGAAGTGCCCCTGCTGGATGATCCACACGAGCGCGCCGAACGACGCCGCGACCGAGAGCGCGTTCATCGCGACCGCCTTGAGCGGGAGCACCACGGACCCGAGCAACAGGAAGAGCGCGAGCATCGTCGTGAGCGTCACAAAGCCGATCGCGATCGGCGTTCGGTCGACGAGGTATTGGACGGCGTCGACGTCGAAGGCGGTGTCGCCCGTGACGAGCACCTCACCGCCATCGACGGTCTGGCTGCGGATCGCTGTCACGATCGCCCGTGCCTCGTCGCTCTGCGCGGTCCGCGCGGTCCGCACGGAGAGGATGGTGATGCGCGGACTGGTCGTGGTAGCGCTCAGCGGCATGTCCACGCGCAGCACGTTCGGAAGCGCCGCGAGGCGGGCGCGGAGGTCCTCCAGAGCCGCGCGATGCGACGGAGGAGCGTCCGGGAAGCGCGCCACGACGGTGATCGTCGACTGGTCCTGGCCGGGGAACTCGTTCACCAGCATGTCGTACCCGCGTCGGGACTCGACCGTCGGCGGCAGGATCGTCGCGTCCGCCGATGCGAGGCGCAGCTGCAGGAAGGGCGACGCGGCAATCGCGATGAGCGCGACCGTGGGCACGAGCACCAGCACCGGGCGTCGCATCACCGCCGTCGCGATGGAATGCCAGAGACCGGGGCCCCCGCGGCCTCTCGGGAGCGGCAGGCGCCAGGCCCCGACGCGCGGTCCCAGGATCGAGAGCAGCGCAGGCAGGAACGTGAGCGCGTACACGACAGACGCTGCGACGACGAGGGACCCGCTGACGCCGAGCGAGACGAGGAACGTGCCCGGGTAAAAGAGCATGCCGGCGAGACCGATCGCGACCGTGATGCCGGAGAAAAGGATGGCCCGGCCGGCCGTGGCAAGCGCGATGGCGACGGCATCTTCGACGCGCGACCCGCGCGCCAGCTCCTCGCGGAACCGGCTCACGATGAACAGCGAGTAGTCGATCGCGACGCCCAGCCCGATGAGCGTGACGATATTCAGGGCGTACTGCGAGACGTCCGTCGACCGCGCGAGCGCGAACGTCGCCCCGAGGCCCGCAACGATGACGAGGACGCCCACACCGAGCGTGAGCAGTGCGGCGGCCGCGCTGCCGAAGACGAGAAGCAAGAGGATGAACGCGAGCGGCAGCGACACGAATTCGGCGCGCTGCAGGTCGCGATCGAGCGCCGCGTCGATGTCGCCGTTGAGCGGGATGTTGCCCGTCGCTACGACGTCGAACCGGTCGGTGCGGACCAGGGCCCTGAGCTCCGCGAAGAACGCCTCCGCCTCGGTCGTGGTCCCTTTGACCGTGACGGTCGCGAGAGCCCGCTTGCCATCCCTGGACCGGAGTGCCGCCGCCGATTGTGGCTGCACGTTGTCCGCCGTGAAGATGGACACGACCCGCGGGTCCGCGCGCAGCGGAGTGAGCGTGGCGTTCACGCCTTCGACGAAGCGCGGGTCGGTCGCATCGAGGCCTTCGGTGCTCGTGAAGATCAGGACGAACGACGACGTCGCGGCCACGATCGGCGCCCCCGTCGGCCGCGGGAACTCGTCCCGGATGAGCTGGTTGGTGCGGCCGGCCTCGGTCTCGCGGAATGGCACGTTCCGGAGGTCCCCACCGGCGATGAGCGAGGCGACCGAGAGTCCCACCGTGAGCAGCGAGATGACGAGAACTGGCCAGCGGCGCCGGTAGACGAAGCGGCCCCAAGCCGCCAGTGCTCCCATCGGCCTATATACGTGCGGGGGCTGCCCGGCGTTCCGTCAGCGAAGCGCGGCGCGCTGGGCGGCGATGAGCTGGGCGATCCCGTCGAGGGCGAGGGCCAGGACGCGGTCGAAGTCGCCGCGCGAGAACGGCCGGCCCTCGGCCGTCCCCTGAACCTCGATGAGCTCACCTTCGCTCGTCGCGACGACGTTGACGTCAGCGTCGGCGATCGAGTCCTCGGCGTAGGCGAGGTCGAGGAGCAGGTCACCCTTCACGTACCCGGCCGAGACCGCGGCGACGTTGCGGACGATCGGCGACGGCTTGACGTTGCGGACCGCGTGGGCGAGCGCGACGAACCCGCCGGTGATCGCCGCCGTCCGCGTGCCGCCGTCCGCCTGGATCACCTCGCAGTCGACCATGACGCTGCGCGATCCCAGTGCCTTCAGATCGATCGCCGACCGGAGCGCGCGGCCGACCAGACGCTGGATCTCGAAGGTCCGGCCGCCCGGCCGTCCCGCGATGCTCTCGCGCTGGCTGCGCTCGGGCGTGCTCCGCGGCAGCATCGCGTACTCGGCGGTGATCCATCCGGTGCCTTTGCCTTCGAGGAACTTCGGGACGCTTTCCTGAAGGGTCGCGAGACAGAGCACCTTCGTATCTCCGAAGGAGATCTCCGCGGACCCCTCGGCGAACTTCGAGACTCCGACGTTGATGCTGATCGGGCGCAGCGCCGTGAGCGTGCGACCGTCCGGCCGGACATAGCTCATCCGCCTGGGGGATGGGGGGCAGAGCCCCCCAAATCGCTTGTCTCGTCCCACAGGCGGCGCATCTCGTCGGCAGCGTACGACTCGAGAGCGCGGCCGTCCCTCGCGGCGCGCTCTTCGACGCGCCCGACATGCGCGGCGAAGCGCTCGTTCGCGTCCCGGAGCGCCGACTCCGCGTCGAAGCCGGCGTCGCGCGCCGCCGCCACGACGTCGAAGAGAAGCTCGCCGAGGAAGTCCTGGTCGTCGATATCGAGCGGGAGCTCCAGTCGCGGCGGCTCGAGCTTCACGCGCGCGGCGCGCTCGAGCATCCGCTCCGCCGCGAAAAGCGCGGGCAATTCGCGTGGGACGCCACCGAGGAGCCCCGGGGGGTCCGCGGGGGGCGCAGCCCCCTGCGATGTCTCCTCCCGCTTGATCCGTTCCCACTGCGCGAGGAGATCGCCCCCGAGGATTTCTTTCCCGGCAAAGACGTGCGGATGCCGCCCGATCAGCTTCTCGTTCAGACGGCGCGCGACCTCGCCCGCGTCGAATGTCCCCTCTTCCCGCGCGAGCTGCGAGTGGATCGCGATCTGGAAGAGGAGATCGCCGAGCTCGTCGCGGAGGCGAGCCGGATCCCCCGAGTCGAGCGCCGCGAGCGCCTCATAGGCCTCCTCCAGGAGGTGCGGGCGCAGCGACGCGTGCGTCTGCTCGCGGTCCCACGGGCACCCGTCGGGCGCTCGGAGCCGTTCGGCGATGCGCATCACCGTGCCGAGCGATGCCAGATCCGCGAAGGGCTCCAGCGGCGCGAGCACGAGGAAGCGCGAGCGGCCGGTGCCGCGTTCCGCTTCGGCGAGCGTGGTGGCACCGTCGGGCTCGAGGAGCGTGATCGGGTGCGCTGCGGGGTAGCGCGTGCGGAGCAGGGCCCAGTCGACGGGGCCATCGAGGGCGATGGCGACGGCGCGCAGGGTCGAGAACGCATGCCGGTCCAGGCGGCTCGCTGGCACGAGATCGACGCCGGCCGGCCAGCGCTCCAGGACGGCAGCCAGCGCCGCCGTGCTACCCGCCGAACTCGAGGCCGGGGATGAGGCGAAGGACGTCGTGTGCCTTCTTCTGCTGATTGAGCCAGTACTTGTAGGCGTTGTCCTTGATGGTCTTCTTCTGCTCGTCGTCGAGATCGCGGGAGTCGGACTTCTCGAGGACCTTGTACCAGGTCGTCGTCGTGAGCAGCTCGTGCCGCTGGCTCACCTGACCGATCGGGATGCTGAAGAGCTCGTTCTCTGCCGAAAGATCGGTGATCATGCCGCGCGCGATCCAGCCCATGTCCCCACCCTTGTCCTGTGTCGCGGAGTCCTCGGAGTACTGCTTCGCGACCTCGGCGAAGTCCGTGCCGGCATCGAGCGCCTTCCCGATCTCGGCGACTTTCTTGAGCTGATCGGTGAACGCCTGGATGTCGCCGCCCACCGGGCGAGCCGTGGCGACCTGGATCTGCGCGACGTGGACCTGGGCCGTCGGCGAGACCCCGCCGCGGTCCTGTTGCCGTCTGGTGAACTCGTCGCGCAGCAGGTCGTGCTGCGTGTGCCGCTTGATGTCGGCCTCGGTGAACCCGCTCGCGAGCCACCTCTTCACGACGTCGCTCTCGGCGGGGCCGCGGCGCTCCTCCACCTGGATGACGTGGTAACCGAAGTCGGACTTCACGGGATCGGAGATCTGCCCGATCGCAAGGGCCCGCGCCGCGTCCTCGAAGGCCGCCACAAATTGCCCCTTGCCCACCCACCCGAGCTCGCCGCCTGACTCGGCGCTACCCGGATCCTGCGAATTGTCCTTCGCGACCTGGTTCCAGAGGGTCTGGTTGTTCGGATCCTGGCGCAGCTGGTCCCGGATCGCCGTTGCCTTCGCGAGCGCGTTGGCGTCCTCGACGGCCTGGTCGGTGGCCTCCTTGTTGAGGTTGATGAGGATGTGACGGCTACGGAACTGGCTGAAGTCCCCTTCGTAACGAGCATTGACCGCGGCGGGCGACACGGTGACGCCCTCGGCCCTCGCCTGCGCCTCGAGAATCGCGTACTCCTCGAGCGTGTCCAGCGCTCCCCGGTCGAACGACGCCTTCGCCTCGGCGATCTGCGGATCGTTCTCGTAACCGACTGGAACGCCGTATTCGACGTAGAAACGCGCGAGCTGGTATTTGCGCTCGGTGGACCAATCGCGCATCGCGACGACCCGGCCGTCGAAGCGCATCGCCGGCTTCAGATTCTCCTGGTAGTACTTGTCGCTCGCTGCCCAGCTCACGAGGCCGAGGACGAAGAACACCACCGCCGAGAAGACGGTCACGATGATCGCCTGCTGGCGGCGTTCCCGCTGCCAGCGCGCTGTGCGCTGCCGGCGGGTGAGACGCGGAAGTGGGATCCGGCGGGCCATACGGAGACCTAAATTGTACGGGAGCTACCGGGCCACGCTGCGATAGACCGCGATCGTTTCGTCTGCCGCGCGATCCCACGAGAATGCGCCCGCTCGCGAGCGCGCGCGAGCGCGGAGGCCCTCGCGGAGCGATTCGTCATCGAGGAAGCGACCGAGCGCGACGCCGAGGGCGTCCTCGTCACCGCTCGGGACGAGAAGCCCCGCGTCACCGACGACCTCGGCGACGGCGCCGCCCGCGTAGCCGACGACGGGTGTCCCGGCCGCCAGCGATTCGAGCGGAGTGAGACCGAATCCCTCGAGGAGTGCGGCGTGAAGCAGGCACTCCGCCCCGGCATAGAGGGCAGCCAGCGTCGCGTCGTCGACGAAGCCGGTCACGATCACGCGGTCGCGAGGCGCGCGCTCGCTTTCGAGGGCGTCGCGCAGGTGTGACGACAGTTTGCCGAGGTCGCCCACGATCACGAGGCGCAGGTCCTTGTCGCGATCCGCCGCGGCGGCGAACGCGCGAAGGAGACCGCGCACGTTCTTGCGCGGGTCGAACTGTCCTACGTAGAGCACGTAGCGGTCGGGTACGCCGAAGCGCTCGCGGGCGAGCGAGCGCCCGCGGTCCGCCGAAGGCGGCCTGAACTCGCTGTCGACAGCCTCGGGAATGACCGTCACGCGGTCCTCGGGCACGTCGAGCCGCTCGACGACATCCTGCTTCGTCGCCTGGGACACGGCGATCACCGCGTCAGCGCGCCGGGCGAGGGCGTATTGCCACGCGTGCCCGACGCGCGAGTACGGGAGGCGGAGGTAATGCGCCGGCCAGCGCAGCGGGGCGAGATCGTGGATCGTCACAACGGCGGGAAAGTCGCGCCGCGCGGGCAGCGAGAGCTGCGTCGAGTGGTACACATCGATCCCCTTACCGCCGAGCTCGAGCGACAGCAGGAACGGGTCGAGCGCCAGCATCGAGAGCTCGGGCCGGCGGAGGCGCGACGTGGCGATGTCGTCGTGCGCCGGCAGGAGCCCGGGATCGGCCTGGGGGAAGTTCCGCAGCCGGAGCAGGGTCCACGCGACGTCAGCCGGTGCACGGCGGGCGAAGGCCGCGAGGAGGTTCCGCGTGTAGCGACCGATGCCACGCACGCGCGCCACCGTCTGCAAATGGCGCGCATCGATGGCCACACGCATCGTTCCTAGACTATCGGCGGTCGTGATCTCCGTGATCGTTCCCACATACAACGAAGCCGACTCGCTGCCGCCGCTCGTCGAGCGCCTGGGGGCGGCGATGGCCGGCCAGACCTGGGAGCTGGTGGTCGTCGACGACGGGTCGCCCGACGGCACGGCGGAGGTGGCGAACCGCCTATCGGCGCGGCATCCGGTGTGGGTGGTCCGCCGCGACGGGAAGGCGGGACTCGCCTCGGCTGTGATCGCCGGCTTCAAGGAGTCGCGAGGCGACGTGCTCGTGGTCATGGACGCCGACCTCTCGCACCCGCCGGAGGTCGTCCCCGCCCTCGTGAAGGCGATCGAGGACGGCGCCGACCTCGCCGTCGGCAGCCGCTACGTGACGGGTGGCGCGACCATGGACTGGCCGCTGCGCCGCCGCGTCGTCTCGCGCGTCGCTTGCCTCATGGGCAACGTTCTCGTGCCGGTACGCGATGCCACGAGCGGCTTCTTTGCCGTGCGTCGCACCGCCCTCGACGGCGTACACCTCAACGCCATCGGCTTCAAGATCGGTCTCGAAGTGATCGCGCGCGCGAAGACAAAGAAGATCGTCGAGGTGCCGTACACCTTCCGCGACCGCGAGCTCGGCGCATCGAAGTTCGGCCGTCGCGAGGTCGGGCAGTATTTGCAGCAGCTCGGGATGGTCGCGCGCGACAAGGTTCTGGGGAGGCTCGGGAAGTGAAGGCCGCGGACATGATCCTTCGCGAAGCGAAGCTGTCGGACGCCGAGTTCGTCGCCGACATGGAGACGGCCATTCGCCCCGACGAGCCACGGGATCCCGTCGCCATGGAGAGTTGGTGGCGCAATCCAGAAGAGAACGCGAAGATCGAGCGGTTCATCGGCGAGCTGGCCGGCGAACGGGTCGCCTACGCGCACCAGCGGCACCAGATCTGGAAGATCCCCAAACGCTTCGGCAACGTCTCGGGCGATCTCGTCCCCGCGCATCGAACTCCGGCGCGCCTCGACGCCCTCTTCGCGGCCATGGAGGAGCGCTCGCGTGCGGATGGCACGAAGACGTTCACGACGTGGTCATGGGAGGACGACCTGCTTCGAGTTGGCGCGATACAGGCGCGCGGCTACGTCGAGGAGCGCCGCCAGCGCTTCTGGGAGCTCGATCTCGTCGCGAACCGCGCGAAGCTCGAGGCGACGGCCGCCGAGACGCGCGACAAGATGCGCCAGGAAAAGATCCGCGTGCTGACCATCGACCGCGATGAGGACCCGGAGAAATGGACCAAGCTCTGGCGGATGAGCGAGGAGGCGATCGCCGACATCCCAACGACGGCGCCGTTCACGCCGACGACGTTCGATGACTTCATGAAGTGGATGCGGTCACCCGGCCTTCACCAAGATCGCATCTGGATCGCGCGTGACGGTGACGCGATCCTGGGTGTCTCGATCCTCTCCTACCCGCCGAAACGTGGCGTCGTGTCAACCGACTGGACCGGTGTCGCGCGCGCCGGGCGCGGGCGTGGGATCGCCCGCGCGCTCAAGTACGAAACCGTGATGCAGGCGATCGCACTCGGCGTCGACCGGGTGCGCACGGACAACGACTTCAAGAACACGCCGATCCTCCACATCAACGAGACGATGGGCTACAAGCGGCGCCCCGACGGCATCCAATTCATGAAGCCCGCCGCCTAGCGCTCTCGCCACGCGCGATTCCGGGGCACCGGCGCGGGTGGCACGGCGCAGCGGGGGCTCTCG
>JBOGTG010000152.1:0-11057 GCA_050692175.1 Candidatus Limnocylindria bacterium
GGCGATCGATACTTCGACTACGCGGTCCTTCGCGGAGATCCGTCCGACGGTCTCCCGGGCGTGCACGGGATCGGCGAGAAGACCGCGAGCCATCTCGTCACGAAGTACGGATCGCTCGATGGCATCCTCGCCGCGCCCGATGTGTCGGCGACGATCCGCGCGAAGCTGCGCGCCGACGCCGACTACCTCACCGCGGCACGCAAGGTCGTCTGGATGGCGCGCGACGCGCCGGTCACCGGAGGCGACGGGACGATCCCGCGGAAGCCCGCGCACCCTGACACCCTCGAGGCGCTCGCGAAGCGCTACTCGCTCGGCGGCGCGGTAGGACGGCTCATGGACGCGCTCGCGGCGTGACCGCCATCGACGACTTCGCGTCGCGCGCTCGCGCGGTTCGTGGGATCCTGCCGCGGTCATCGCAATTTGGCTCGCACCCACCGGCCTGGTGGTTCGGAAGCCGGGAGATCGCGCACGCTCACCGTGGTCACCTCGAGGTGCGGCTGACACGCGCGGTCATGGCCCGAATGCGCGACGAGCTCGCGCGCGACGCTCGCGTCGACTACCGGCGGCCGGGCTCGGACTGGGTGCGACTGCAGCTCCGGACGGCGGACGATGTTGAGCTGGCCATGCGTCTTCTGCGGATGGCCAAGAAGGCGAATTCGCCGGCCTCCTAACATTCGCGGCTGTGATCGTCTATCCCGCGATCGACATCTACGAGGGCCGTGCGGTCCGCATGACACGCGGCGATTTCGCCACGGTCGAGCAGGTCGCCGCCTCGCCACTCGAGGCCGCACGCAAGCTCGTCGCCGACGGTGCCGAGTGGCTCCACGTCATCGACCTCGACGGATCGCGGACGGGAAAGCCGGAGAACCTCGACCACATCCGAGCCATCGCCAACCGCTTCACCGTGAAGATCCAGGCAGGCGGCGGCATCCGCGACTTCGACACGGCCGAAGCCTTCGCCGAGGCCGGTGCGTCGCGTATCGTGGTCGGCACCGCAGCCATCGATGACCCTGAGCTCATCGGCCGGCTCGTCGACCGCCACGCCGATGGGCTTGCTGTGTCGGTCGACGCCCGCAACGGGATGGTCACGACCGATGGCTGGACCGAGACGACGAACGTCCGCGCGGTCGATCTCATGCAGCGTCTCGCCCTGACCGGCGTTCCGACGGTCATCTACACGAACGTCTCGATCGACGGCACGCTTCAAGGGCTCGACCTCGCGTCTACGGAAGCGGTCGCGCGCGCGTTTGGCGGCGACATCATCTACTCGGGCGGCGTCGGCTCGCTCGAGGACATCGCCGCCCTCACGAAGCTGCGGCACCGCGGGCTGCGCGGCGTAATCGTCGGCCGCGCGCTCTACCTCGGCCGCTTCACGCTGAAGGACGCGCTTCGCGTGGCGCGGGACGGAACGGCGAGCTAGCCGAGAAAGTCCAGCAGCAGCCGGTTCACGACCTCAGGGCGTTCCTCCATTACCCAGTGGCTCGTGTCGGGTACGTACTCGATGCGCGGTTCGCGTTCGAAGAGGCCGTCCATACCGCGAGTAAGTTCGATGCCCAGCGCGAAGTCGTCCACGGCCCAGATGAGGAGCGTCGGCGCAGTGATCTTCCCGGACGGCACGCGGGAGCGCGCCGCGGCACGGTAGTAGTTGATCGCGCCGGTCGCGGCGCCCGGAGCGCTGAAGCCGCGGGCGTACTCGTCGAGGTCCGCGTCGGTGAATGTGTCCGGCCGCTTCGCGGAGCGCCGCAGGGCGTCTTTGAGCGCCCGGGCGCCGTCGCGACGGAACGCCCACTCCGGCAGCCAGGGAAGCTGGAACGCGAAGATGTACCAGCTCTTCCGGATCTGGGCCCAGTTCGAGCGCAGCGCTCGGGACATGACCGCCGGGTGCGGGCAGTTCAGCACCGCGAGCCGATCGACCGCCTCCGGGTGCTCGATCGCCACGGTCCACGCCACGCCGCCGCCCCAGTCGTGTCCGACGACGTGGGCCTGCTCCTCGTCGAACGCGCGTATGAGTGCCACGATGTCGTCGGCGACGACGGATGTGCGATACGCGGCGATGCCCTTCGGCTTGTCGCTCCTACCGTAGCCCCGCAGGTCCGGCGCGACGACCCGGAAGCGCTTCGCCAGCGCGGGTATCTGCTTGCGCCAGGCGCGAGACGTTTCGGGAAAGCCGTGGAGCAGGAGGACGAGTGGGCCCTCCCCTTCCACCACGCAGTGGAGCCGGACGCCGTTGACGCTGACCTCGCGCTCCACCGGGCCATGCTGGCATGCCCGATGCCAGTGGTCCCCTTCATGTCTAGCGACCTCGCGTTCAGCGTCGGGCTGCTCGCCGGTTGGCTCGCACTGGTCGTCTGGCTGACCTGGCCCGATCCGCACTGCAAGTGCTGCCCGGAGCGCGGGCGCGCCCGGCAGCCCCACGACCGGACGGTCTAGGCAGATCGGGGGGCTCTGCCCCCCGTCCCCCGACTGTCCGTAGGCGCGACCAGGAAGATCCAGATGTCCCACGCGACGTGGCTCACGACGAGCGCGCCGAGCGGCACGCCGATCGCGCGCAGGAGTCCCCAGTACGCACCGGCGATCGTCCCGGCTCCGATGAGCGTCGCGTTCTCGGTCACGACGTGCACGCCGCCATACAGCGCGGTCGCGGTCAGGTAGCCGGTGCGCCGCTGCACGAAGCCACGCCAGAAGAGCTCCTCCGCCGGCCCGATCACGAGCCCGAGGCGCGCGGCGAGCTCCTCCTTGGGCCGGAGCGTCCGCAGCGCGTAGATGTCGCCGATCTCCTCGCCGCCACGCGGCATGACCTCGCGTGCGACCGTGTCGCCGACGCGGAAGACGCCGTAGAGGCCCGCGGCGGTCGCGAGGCCGAGCGCGATCTCCCCCGGGCCGATGCGCACCCGCCGCGCATCGCGATCGACCGCGAGGGCCAGCCCGCCAAGGACAATCCCAGTCGCCGTCATGCGATCCCAGAAGCGCTCGCGGGGCCCGCGGAACGTCAGACCGAACGCCGCGAAAGCGGCGCCGACGCCGAGCGCGAGGAGCTTCACGCCCTCAGCGAGCGAGGAGCGTCGCGATGACGATGCCGGCGACGAGCAGGAATCCGAACGCCGCGTGCAGCTGCGCCGTCTCGAGGTCGATCATCGCGATCGCGCGCTGCTGCCCCGTCGCGCCGAGTTCCGAGGAGCGGATCTGGCGTACGAGAAGCGGCAGCGACAGCATCGCGAGGAGCGTCCACGTCGGCAGGAGTGCGAACACGACGCCGGCCGAGAGCGCGACGTACGCCCCGACGACGAGCCCGATGTAGAGCCAGTGCGCCGCATTCCGGCCCGCCCGGACCGAGAACGTCACGGCGCCGGCGCGGGCGTCCTCGCTGATGTCGCGCCACTCGTTCCCGTGGAGGATCGCAGCGACCAGGAGCCCCACGGGAATGCTTGCCGCGACCGCGGCCGGGTCGAACCGACCGCTCACCGCGTAGAACGAGCCGACCACCATCAGCGGCCCCATAAGGAGGAACACCAGCGGCAGGCCGATCGGGCCGTACTTGTACTGGAACGGCGGCGCGGTATAGGTGTAGCCGCCGATCAGCCCGACGAGGCCGAGGGCCACGATCGGCCAGCCCCGCGCCTGGACGAGCACGAGTCCGGCGATCACGGCGACGGCGAACGCCGCGATCGCGAACTGGTACGCGCCTCGATCCGTGATGCGGCCCTTCACGATCGCGTGGCTGGCACGCGGCGACACGATCGTGTCCACGCCCTTGCGAACGTCGTAGATCTCGTTGGTCACGTTGGTCCCGATGTGCAGCGCCACAGCCCCGACGAGCGTGACCAGGAAGAGCCACGGATCGAAGGCGCCGGCGAGCGCCGCGAGCGCGCCGCCGGCCGCCACCGGGACGGTCGACGCGGTGAAAGAGAAGGGACGCGCGATCTCCCAGAGGGCACCCACGCTGTCGCGCGCGGCCTGTGTGAACGTCTTCTTCTGCGCCGCCAGTGCGACGCGCGCCGCCGAGCCGACCTCGCCGGACCCGTACATCACCGCGGCATCGAACAGCGCCGCCACCTGCGCCTCCTCCTGCACCACCGGCTGGAGGATGGGCAGGTCCATGCCCGCGTCGTGGTACTCGTGTGTGCGGGCAGCGATCTCCTTCCGAGTGCCGCAGAGGATGTAGGCGTCGAGGAGGTCATCCGCGATCAGCGCGCTCGCCCCGGTGTAGTCCTCGGCGCGCCACTTCGCGTTGATCCGGTCGCGCACCTCGGGGTCGAACCCTGCACGGTTCAGGGTGACGTCGGAGAGGATCGACATCATGAAGATCACAAACGGATCGCGCTTCGCCCGGTTCAGGGCGTCGCGGCGCGTCTCGTCGATGAAGGTCAGCAGGTAGCCGGCGACGTCCAGAGACTCGGGATCGCGTCCGGCTGCGCGTGCGGCGCGATTCATCACACCGAGCAGCTTCTTGAGCCCGGGAATCGACTCGGCGGGCCGCGCCAGGTACCCGTCGCCCTTCTGGCCGGCGACGACCATCATCGGCGAGCGGTAGCCAGCGATATAGATAGGTACGCGGTGGACCGGCGGGAACATCGGCTGAAGCGGCGGAAGGCCGGGCTTCCCCGAGGGTATGCGCTCGCCTTTCCAGAGCTGATGCAGCGTGTCGATGGTGCTCAGCGTCATTGTGGCCGCGTCGTCCGGCGTGTACGGGATACCCATCTGGCCGAGACGAAGGGGCAGCGCGGAGCCCAGTCCGAGCTTGATGCGCGACGGCGCCATCTCGTCGAGGGCGCTCACGGTCATCGCGAGCAGCACCGGGTGGCGCGTGAAGGGGTTCACCGCACCGAGGCCGATCCCGATCTCGCTGACCTGTGATGCAACCGCGCTCGCGTACGTGATCGCGTCGCGCTCGAAGTAGCTGTCATGGAACCAGATCGACTCGAGACCCGCTGCTCGCGCGCGCTCGCTCCACTTTACGCAGTCGGCGACGGAGCCCCGTGCTGTCATCCCGAATCCGACGCGACGTGCGAGTGCCATCAGTCCGGACCTCCCGCGAGATTCTCACGCGCCTTCTCGATGCGCTTCAGGCTCTTCTCCTTGCCGAGGACCTCCAGCGATTCGTACAGCGGCGGTCCGACCCCGCGTCCCGTGATCGCCATCCGGATCGTCTCGGCTAGATCCTTCTTGGACCATCCGAGCTGTTCGGTGAGGCCCTCGAGCGCCGGCCGGATCACCGCTGAGGTGAAAGGCTCGAGCTTCTCAAGGACCGCTTGGGACCGCGCGAGCGCCTCGGCCGTCGAAACCCGGTCCCTCTTCTTGGGGATGAGGAGCTTGAACTCATAGCCGATGTCATCGGTGAACAGGAAGCGGATCTGGTCTGCCGCGTCCTTCAAGGTCTTCATCCGCTCCTGGATGTGGGGCGCAATCCGCTTGAGCAGCTCACGGTTCCACTCGGCCGGTACGAATGGTTTGAGCCGACGGACGAGCTCGTCGACGGGCAGCTTCCGGATCCAGACGCCGTTGAAGTAGTCGAGGCGCTCTTTGTCCCACTTTCCGCCGGCGCTCTGAACCTGCTCGATCTTCCACACGCGAATGAGGTCGTCCATCGAGAAGATCTCGTCCTCGGTGCCGGGTGACCAACCGATGAGGGCGAGGTAGTTGATCAAGGCCTCGGGAAGATAGCCGTCCTCACGGAACTGCGTGACGGCGGTCGAGCCGTGACGCTTGCTGAGCTTCTTCCCATCCGGGCCGAGCACGGCCGGGAAATGCCCCATCGGCGCCACGTCCCAGCCGAAGGCGCGATAGATCAGCAGGTGCTTGGGTACGGAGGCGATCCACTCCTCGCCCCGCATGATGTGGGTGATCCCCATGACGTGGTCATCGACGACGACCGCGAGGTGATAGGTCGGGAACCCGTCGGATTTCAGCAGGACCTGGTCCTCGATCGTGCTGGCGTCCCACGCGATGTGTCCGTGCACCAGGTCGTCGATCGAGAGTGTCCCCTCGTCCGGGACCTTGAGCCGGACCACGTGCGGTTCGGTCATGGCGCGGGCCGCCGCCTCCTCCGGCGCGATGCTGCGACAGAGCCGGTCGTAGCGCGTGAGCTCGTGCCGAGCCTCCTGCTCCGCGCGCAGCACCGCGAGGCGCTCCTTCGAGCAGAAGCAGTAGTACGCCGCACCCTTGTCAATGAGCTCCTGAGCGTGCTTCTGATAGAGCGGGAGGCGCTCCGACTGCACGTAGGGCGCGTGCGGGCCGCCTTCCTGCGGTCCCTCGTGCCATGCGATGCCGAGCCAATGCAGGCCCTCGTAGATCGAGTCGATGGCGCCGGCCACCAGGCGGTCCTGGTCGGTGTCCTCGACACGGAGGACCAGCGTCCCGTCGCGCTGCCGGGCGAAGAGGTAGTTGTAGAGGATCGTGCGCACGCTCCCGATATGGAGGGCGCCGGTGGGGGAAGGCGCGAAGCGCACACGCACGCTCAACGTGAGGTCAGTTTAGGTCGGTATTCTGGTTATGCATGGCCACCGAACTGCGCCGGGAACGGCGCGACAAGCAGAAGCGCCAGCGGCAGCGTCAGCACCAGCGGCGGGGCGGCTCCGGCGGCGCGTCGAACCAGCTCGTCATGGGCGGGGTCGTCATAGGGGCGATCATCCTCGCTGTCCTCGGGCTTCGTGCCGCGGGAGTCTTCGAGCCCCCGGCCGCCGCGATCGACATCAACTCCGCCGATTTCCAGCTTCCCGCAGGCACGACGATCGGCACGAAGCAGCCGTTGCAGTCGGCGGAGCACATCGCGAACGGGCAGAGGGGTAGCTACAACTCGGTGCCGCCGACGTCGGGTCAGCACTGGAGCCAGGCAGGGGTCGCACCCGCGCCGTGGGGCATCAAAGACTCGACCCTGCCGAACGAGGCCACGACGCACAACCTCGAGCACGGCGGGATCGTGATCGCCTACAACAACCTGACTCCGGCGGAAACGGATCAGCTCAAGGGCATCGTGCGCACGCTGATGAACGGGACCTACCGGAAGATCATCCTCGAGCCATACCCGGCGCTGACCGACGCGAAGGTCGCGCTCACGTCGTGGGGCTGGCTACTGAAGCTGCAGACCGTCGATCAGATCCAGATCGTGCAGTTCACGCGTTCGCACTATTCGGATCCGAACTTCGCTCCGGAGTACAACGTCCAGTAGTCCTCGGACCTCACGGTCCTGTGGTCTGCTGAGCCTCCGGCCGAAGGGTGGCGTTCGCGCAGCGTCGCACGCGCGGGATGTGGATAAGTCTCTGTTCGCGGTCGGTGCTGAAGACTATGGTGCTTGATCGAGGCGGAGGGCTGGCGCGGCTTGGCATTTTGGGAGGTGCGCATGCAGACGATGCAGGACTTGACCATTACCCTCCCGGACCGTCCGGGAACCCTCGCGAAGGCCACCGAGGCGATCGCGAAGGCCGGCATCAACCTCGAGGGCGGTGCCGGTTTCCCCTGCGGTGGCGAGGGAATTCTCCACATACTCACGAAGGACGCCCAAGCGACACGGCGCGCGCTCGAGTCGGCCGGCTTCAAGATCAGCACCGAGCAACAGGTCGTCGTCATTGACGTAGAGGACAAGCCGGGCACGTCCGCGAGCCTCTACCGCCGCATCGCCGACGCCAACGTGAACGTGAACCTGACCTATGTGGCAACGAACAACCGCCTAGTCGTGGGGGCTGACAACATTCAAAAGGTGAAGGAAGTCCTCACCAAGGAGGCAGCGCCCGCGGCCGCGCGACGATAGCGCCACGTCGCCTGGCCCTCCGGCTCGGGTTCCCGCGTAGCGTGCACGCGATAGGTCGGATGGGACATTGGTCTCCGGCTCATCCGGCGAGGGCGACCGCTCGTACGATTCGGCAGGTTGGACGCGATAAAGGCGCTCGCCGAACTCAGCGCTAATTACGGCGTGCTCGCGATCTTCGTGGTCATGATCCTCAAGGAGATCGGTATTCCCATCCCGGTCCCCTCGGACCTGATCATGGTTGGGGCCGGCGTCCAGATCGCGGCGGGCGCGTACTCGCCGCTGGAGCTCCTCGTCGCGCTTGCTGTAGCCATCGCGATCGGTGGTTCGATCCAGTTCCTCCTTGCGCGCACCGCGGGCCGCGCGGTGGTCTATCGCCTTGCCGCGATGGTTGGGATCGGTGCCGAGCGGCTCGACCGCGCGGTAGCACGACTCGCATCAGGCGGGCCTCGCGCGGTGCTCATCGGCCTGAACGTTCCCGGCGCGCGCGCGGCGGTGATTCCCGCCGCGGGACTTGCTCGCCTCGCGTTCCTACGCTTCACGGTCGCTGCGATCACGGGATCGCTCGTCTTCTACGGCTGGCACATCTTGCTCGGCTACCTTGTCGGCCCTGTTGCGACGGAGCTGCTCGAGCGTTACTCGACCCCGCTGCTCGCCGCGCTCGTCATCCTGGCGCTCGCCGGTCTTGGGGGATGGCTCTGGATGCGCCGGCGCTCGGGTACGGCCGCCCGCTCGTGGGTCGACGCCGCGTGCCCGGCGTGCCTCGCCATCACCGCGCTCGGTCCACGCTGAGGCGACGCTCGCCTTAGAGCAGCGCGCGCGCCAAGAAACTCGCCGGACGAAGCGGCCGTCCCTCGCAGGACGGCCGCCCCCTCGTGACGCGAACAGAGAAAAGGTGTTAGGTGGTAGCGGACGTCACCTGACGGCCCATGAACGCCGCGTAGAGCGCCCACGCGCCGACGACGAGGTGAAGAAGATTGTCGGCGGGGCTTTCGAGGTTCGAGAGCCCGAACGTGTTCGGCTCGGCCGCGCCGGCTACGACGAAGCCGTACACGCCGAAGAAGAGAGCAACGACGCCGACCACGGCGACCAGCCACTTCTGCAAGTTCGCGTCGTTAAGCACGTACGCCGCCGCGATGGCCACGAGGCCAAGAACGATGTGCGCAACGTTCTCGCCGGTGTCCAGCCAGAACCACGGTGTGTTCTCCTTGGTGAACACCGGCAGCAGGCCGACCACCCCAAGGATCAGCAGGATCGCGCCCCCAAACTGAAGGAACTGCTTTGGATTCATCTTCCTCCCCTTGCGTCTTGAATTCGGCCCCCAAGGCCGCCTCCATTCTCTGCAGGCTGGCAAAGCGGCCAGGGTGTGCGCCGTACGGTACGACAGAAAGAGGCCCGCTGGATCTCCGGGCCTAGGCTTTCGCGACCCTCCTTCGCCGCGGGCTAGTGCAGGTACGTGCTGCGCGATCGCGTGATCCGCTCAGGCCCCCGACCTCGTAGCTACCGGCCAGACCACAACTCAGCGTCTCGGGAGGAATGCATGACAGCTAAGTCTTCTGCGCGTGCGCGCTCCTCGACCATGCTCGGTCAGACGAAACACTCTCGGCGCACGATCCTCAAGGCGGTGGCCGCAAGCGCAGCCGCGATGGGCCTCATGGGCTCGGGCCGCGCGCTAGGCGGATCGGCCGCGGCGGCAAACGGAATTCCGACCGGTGCGGGCTCACTGCCCCTCATCGCTTACGTCAGCGACGCGCGAAACGGCGAGGTCGTCGTGATGGTCGGCACACGCGAGGTCGTTCGCCGCGACGCCGGACTCGTCGCCCGTCTCACATCGATCGCCAAGGAGGCTGACGATGTCGTCGCATCGTGAAGCACCCGAGATCTCCAAAGACCCCGTAGCCGACAACACCGATGTCTATGCGTTCGTCGATCCGAGTGACTCGACGAAGGTGACGATCCTCGCGAACTACATCCCGTTCGAGGAGCCCGCCGGCGGCCCGAACTTCTTCCAGTTCGGAGACGACGTCCTCTACGAGATCAAGATCGACAACGACGGCGACGCACGTGCCGACGTCATCTACCAGTTCCGCTTCAAGACGCGCAACACGAACCCCGAGACATTCCTCTATAACACCGGGCCGATCACGTCCCTCTCGGGCTCCTCCTGGAACCTGCGACAGACGTACTCGGTCACGCGCGTCCTCGAGGACGCCCACGACGACGACCACGACGACGACGAGAACCATGGCAGGCGGGCTGTTCTGGGCAGCGACCTCATAAGCCCGCCCGTGCGCATCGGCCCCCGCTCGACCCCGACCTACCCGGCGCTCGCCAACGCTGCGATCCACTCGCTGCCCGGTGGCATAAAGGTCTTCGCGGGGCAGCGTGACGAGGGCTTCTTTGTCGACGTTGGATCGATCTTCGACCTCGGCACCCTTCGACCGTTCCAGCACCTGCACCTCATTCCGACCGCCGCGGCGATGGGAAAGGACGGGACCAAAGGGTTCAACGTCCACACGATCGCGCTCCAGGTGCCCAAGACCGATCTCACGCGCGACGGTTCGATGCCCACAAACGCGATGGACGCGAAGTCCGTCGTCGGGATCTGGGCGACCGCGAGCCGGCAGCGGGGTCGGCTGCATGGCGACGACGGCCGTTCGTCATCGGCCGGTCCGTGGGTTCAGGTCTCACGCCTGGGCAACCCGTTGATCAACGAAGTGATCATCCCGATAGGTCGGAAGGACGGCTGGAACGCCCGCGCGCCGCGACGCGACGCGGACTTCCTGAAGTACTACCTCGACCCTGAGCTTCAGAACCTGCTGCCGGTCCTCTATCCGGGCGTCTTCCTGAACCTCGCCGCGCTCTTGACTATGCCCCCAGCGGACCGCCCGCGCGCGGACCTCGTCGCGATCCTCGGGACGGGGATCCCGAGCGGTGTCGTCCCCGGCTTCCCCGGAAACTTCACCGGAAGCCGCATCTCCGACATGCTGCGGCTCAATATGGCGATCGCGCCGGCCGCGGCGCCGAACCAATACGGCCTGCTCGGCGGCGACATCGCGGGCTTCCCGAACGGCCGCCGCGTCGCGGACAACGTCGTCGCGATCGAGCTGCGCGCGGTCGCCGGAGTCACCCTGCCCTTAGTCCAGAGCTATACGCCGGACGCAGCGGCGGGGGCACTCACAGATGGGACCCAGAACGAGCAACCCTATCTCCCGGTCTTCCCGTATCTCGCCCACCCACACGAGGGCTACAAGCACGAGCACGACTAGCGAACCCCTCCTTTCGCGTGCGCCGCGCGGAGCCATGACCTCCGCGC
>JBOGTG010000153.1:0-12014 GCA_050692175.1 Candidatus Limnocylindria bacterium
AAGAAGATGCGGCCGAAGTGATCCCGGTCCGGAAAGACCTCGTCCTGGAGCGGCAGGAATGCCCCGCCGCTGTCGACCAGGTACAGACAGGGGAGCCGGTTCTCGAGCGCGATCTCCTGCGCCCGAAGTGGTCGCGGTCCGGGAAGACTTCGTCCTGACGCGACAGGAACGCGCCACCCGAGTCGACGAGGTAGAGGCAGGGGAGCCGGTTCTCGAGCGCGATCTCCTGAGCGCGGAGATGCTTCTTCACCGTGAGCGGGTAATAGGAGCCGCCTTTGACCGTAGCGTCGTTCGCGACGATCACGCACTCGTTGCCGCTGACGCGCCCTATCCCGGTGATCATCCCAGCGCCGGGCGCCTCGTCGTCGTACATGCCGAAGGCCGCGAGGGGCGAGAGCTCGAGGAACGCGGTGCCGGGGTCCAGCAGGCGCTCGACGCGCTCGCGCGGCAGCAGCTTCCCGGCCTTGGTGTGCCGCTCTCGCGTGCGCTCGGGTCCGCCTTGGCGGGCTTTGGCCAACCGCTCGCGCAGTTCCGTTACGAGGCGCTGCGTAGTCTCGCGGTTGCGTCCGGCCGCGTCGTCGCGCGTATCCGTCGTCGTGCGCAGGACGCTCACGCGATGATGCTAGAGCCGCATCAGCGGCGGGGCAGCAGCTTCCTCACCGGCGCACCCAGCGTATAGAAGGTCGAGCGGATCGCCGCGTTCTGCCAGATGTTCTTCGCCTGCGACCACTGCCGGTGACTGTCGACGCAAACGATCCGCTCCTCTCCGAGATCGGCGGCGATGAGGGCGCGATGCAACCGGAGGTCTGGAAGCTCGTGCAGTGGTGAACACGGGCGGCGCGTAATATCCAGGCACGTAATCGGGGAGGGGTTCGATGACACCAGAGCTCGACCGACGCAGATTCCTGAAGCTAGCCGGCGCGACCGCCGTCGTCGCGGCATGCGGGGGCGCCACGACGACGGCGTCGCCGACGCCCACCAGCGCGAAGCCGACGGGCACGATCTCTGTCTACTCCGCGCTCAACGAATCCACGAACAACCAGTTCGTCGCGGCGTTCAAGACCGCGGTGCCGGGTGTCGAGGTGGCACTCCTTCCGCTCGCGGCCGCCGGCGAGCTGCAGACGCGGATTCGCGCCGAGAAGGCGAGCCCGAAGGCCGACGTCTTCATCGGCGGCGACTCGTCGTTCCACGACGGTCTCGGCAAGGAAGGCCTCCTGGAGCCATACGTCTCGACGAACGCCTCGGCCGTCGCAGCCCAGTCGAAGGACCCGAACGGCAACTGGACGGGCTTCTACTTCGGCATTTTCGGCATCGTGCTCAACGATGCAGTCTTCACCAGGAAGAACCTGGGCGCGAAGCCTACCTCGTGGGACGATCTGCTCGACGCGAAGTACAAGGGCACGCTCACTCTGGGAAGCCCGATCACCACAGGCGGCGGTTACATCTTCATCGCTACCCAGGTCTTCCGCTTCAATAAGGACGAGACGAAGGCGATGGACTACATGAAGAAGCTCCATGCGAACATCGGGAGCTACAACAGCCAGTCGCCGGCGGCGATCCTCTCCGTATCGCAGGGCGAGTTCGCCGCGGCTCCGAACTGGGCGCACGACATCCTCACGGAGAGAAAGAAGAATCCGCAGGTCGAGCTTGTCGTGCCTAAACAGACCGGGTACGAGATCGGCGCGGTGAGCATCATCAAGGGCACGAAGAACCCGACGGCTGCCAAGGCGTTCGTCGACTGGGTCCTTACGAAGCCGGCCGGCGAGCTGAACGTCAGCCTCAGCAACCGCGTCTCGGTGCGCAGCGATGTGCCGCCCGCTCCGGGCGCGCCGACGCTCACCTCGGTCGAGATGGTCAACTACGACCGCGACTGGGCCGCGGCGAACAAGGACCGGCTGCTCAAGCTCTGGGCAGCCACGGTGGGCCTCTAACGGTCTAGGAACACAGGCCGGTGACGAGTCTGCGGCGCGAGCCGTCGCTCATGCTCGCGCTCGCGATCGTCATCGGCCTGGTGCTCGCGTTCATCGTCTATCCGCAAATCAATGTCCTCGCCACGCCGGGGCTCGGCGGCTACGTCGAGTTCCTGCAGGGCGCGACGTGGCTGCGGCCGCTCCAGAACTCTCTCACGGTCACGCTGCTCTCGACGACCACCGCGGTGCTCCTCGGATTCGTCTACGCCTACGCGATGGTCTACACGGACATGCCCTGGAAGCCCTTCTTCCGCATCGTCGGGATCCTGCCGCTCCTGTCTCCCCCGTTCGTCGTCGCGGCGGCGTACATCCTTCTCTTCGGCGCGCAGGGGATCATCAGCTTTCACGTCTTCGGACAGAGCCCGAATATCCGCGGCCTCTTCGGGATCTGGGGCGTGCAGACGATCGCGTTCTTCCCGTTCGCCTACCAGCTCATCGCCGACGTGTTGTCGCGAAGCGACGCGCGGCTGGAGCAGGCCGCGCGCAATCTCGGGGCAGGTCCCTGGCAGGTCTTCAAGTCGGTGACGCTGCCGCTCACCCGACCGGGCCTTGGCGCCGCGATCCTGACCACGGCCATCTACGTGCTCGAGGACTTCGGAAATCCCGCGCTCATCGGCGGCATCTACACGGTCCTGCCGACCCAGGCTTACGGCTTGATCTCCGGGTTCGGCGATCTGCCGGCCGCCGCCGCCGTCAGCACGATCCTCCTGCTGCTCGCGCTGGGGTTCTATATTGCCAAGCTGCGTCTGGACGGGGGCCGCCAGTTCATCACGGTGAGCGGCCGCGCGTCCTCGATGCCCCGCCCGCCCGTTCCGCGCGTGGTCTCGTGGGCCGCGTTCGCCGCTTGCAGCGCGCTCGCGCTTCTGATCTTCCTCGTGTTCGGGACGCTTCTGGTGAGCGCGCTCACGTTCGCGTTCCCGACGAACATGCGTTTCACCACAGAGCACTTCGAGTACCTGAGTCAGCACAACCTGTCGCTCCGAAACACGCTCACGTTCGGATTGACCGCCGCGGCGTTCTCGGCGGTCTTCGCCGTGGTCGCGGCCTTCCTGGTGGAGCGTGGCAGATGGCCGGGGCGGCGGATTCTCGACTTCCTGCTGATCATGCCGGCCGCCGTGCCCGGGCTCTTCTTCGGGCTCGGCTATGCGACCGCTTTCAATGTCCCGTGGCTTGACTGGCTTGACCGCGGTGCGCTCATCACGCTCGCGCTCATCTTCTGGAACATCCCGGTCGGCTATCAGGCCGCGGCAGCCGGGCTGCGGCAGATCGATCGTTCGATCGACGAGGCCGCAACGAGCCTCGGCGCCGGCGGTCTCCGAATGTTCCGCGACGTGCTGGTCCCGATGCTGGGCGGGTCGCTCCGCGTCGGCTTCGTCACCACCTTCGTGCGCGCGGTGACCACGCTGTCGGTGGTGATCTTCCTCTTCACGCCGCAGTCGACGACGGCGACGATCACGATTTTCCAGCTTGTGAGCGATTTCAATTGGGGCGGCGCCACGGCGTTCACGGTGGTAGACATCGGGATGGCTGTGGTCGTTCTTCTAATCATCTCCTTCTTCTCGCGCGGTAGAGTCGCGCTCGGGATGGCCCGTGGCTAGCGACGGTCGAGGGGGCTCTGCCCCCCCGAACCCCCCGACGCGCGACGCGGATGCGCATCTGCGCGTCGATCACGTGTCGAAACGATTCGGCACCGTCCCTGCGGTCAACGATGTGTCGTTCAGCGTCCCGCGTGGGTCGTTCGCGACACTCCTTGGCCCGTCCGGCTGCGGCAAGACGACGACGCTGCGTATGATCGCCGGCTTCTACGATCCGGACGAGGGCGACATCGTCCTCGGCGGCCGCCGAATCAACAACCTGCCGGTACATCGCCGAGGGACAGCGATGGTGTTCCAGGACTACGCCCTCTTCCCTCACATGACGGTGAAGGACAACGTCGGCTACGGCCTCCGGCTAGCCAAGGTGTCGAAGGCCGATCGCGAGCGCCGCGTCGCGGACACGCTCGCCTTCGTCGGGCTTAATGGCCTCGAGGACCGCTGGCCGAGCCAGCTTTCAGGCGGCCAGCAGCAGAGGGTCGCCGTGGCGCGCGCCCTGGTGATCGAGCCGCAGGTGTTGCTCCTCGACGAGCCCCTCTCCAACCTGGATGCCAAGCTCCGCGAGCAGTTGCGGGTGGAGATGCGGATCCTCCAGCGCCGTCTGGGTATGACCTTCGTGTACGTGACGCACGATCAGGAGGAGGCGCTCTCGCTCTCCGACTGGATCGCGGTCATGAACAAGGGAAAGGTCGAGCAGGCCGGCACGCCGTGGGACATCTACTACCACCCGCGCACCGAGTTTCTCGCCGACTTCGTCGGTTCCGTGAACCTCGTCCCGGCGCGAGTGGCGGAGGTCGCGGACAGCGCCGTGACCGTCTCCTTCGGGGCCCATCGCGCTTCGGTCCGCCGGCCTGCCGACGTGACGGTGTCCCCCGGCCAGGAGGTGAAGCTCTGCGTCCGGCCGGAGAGCTTCGCCATCGCGCCCGCGGGCGCGATGGCCGAGCGCGACGGGCTTTCGCTGACGGGCACGATTGCGCGACGGGCGTTCCTCGGCGACACGATGCGGTATTGGGTGAAGGTCGACGATCGTGAGTGGATCGTCGATCAGCCTGACCCGGCGGCGACCGCGACTCTCGACGGGCCGGTGCTGTTGTCTCTTCGCCACGACCGCGTCCACATCATCGCCGGGTAGCCACGTCTCTGACCCGACAGGGACTCGCGATGGTCACGGAGGCGGACCCGGGCTAGACCTCGATCAGCGTCCCGTCGGCGGTGTGCTCGAGCTCGATCTCCGCGAGATGCGCGAGCGTCTCGGCGCCGAGGTGGGTGAGCACGATTCTCTTCGCCCCGAACTCCTCCCGGTGCGCCATCACCTGTCGATAAGAGATGTGCGACGGATCGTCGCGGTCGAAGAACGACGCTTCACAGATGAAGAGGTCGGCGCCCGTGGCGACCGTCGCCAGGTGCTCGGTCCACCGCGCATCGCCGGAATATGCGATCAACTTTCCAGCGACCTCGACGCGAAGACCGTGCGGCTCGGCCCTGCGGACGTGACGCACCGGTAGGGCGGTGACGCGTGTGCCGCCGAGCTCGGTCGGCTCGCCCGAAAGGACGAGCGTCCGAAGGGGGAAGCCGAGCTGCACCTGCCCGAAGAAGTCCGGATAGAGCGCCTGCTCCGCGGCGCGCAGGCGCCGCTCGAGCGACGGCGGGCCGGCGGTCACGAGCTCTTTCTTCCGCCCCGCGAAGTGCTGCTCGAGGACCAGGAAGGTGATCCCGCCGAAGTGGTCGCCGTGGAGGTGGGTGACCGCGACGGCGTCGATCGTCGCAGGGTCGACGTGCTTCTTGATCGCGGGCAGCGCCGACCCGCCGCAGTCGAGGAGCAGCGACACGCCCGGTGCGGTCACGTGGATCGCGGCGTTCGCCCGGCCGCCATCGCTGAACGCGTTCCCGCTCCCGAGGAAATGGACGCGGACGGTCACGCGATCTCTTCGATCGCCACGGGTCGATGCTCCCGGAACGAGCGTGTCGCCGCGAGGCCGAGTCGGAGGGCCTCCATGCCGTCGCGAACGGTGCAGGCGTTCTCGGCCTCGCCCCGCGCGAACTTCAGGAAGTGCGCGAGCTCGGCGCGGTACGCCGCGTCGAACCGCACGAAGAACGAGGGGTACGCCGGACTCTTGAGCTTCGGCGCATCTCTCTCCACGGACGTGGCCGGCGTTCTCGCGTCGAGCCCGATGGCGATCGTGTCCTTCGCGCCGAAGATGTCGACGCGGATGTCGTAGCCGGCCTCGTTGTGCCTGGCAGCCTGAAGGAGACCCATCGCGCCGCCGCGCAGCGTCAGCACGGCCGCGGACGTCGCAACGTCCTTCCATTGCGCGTAGTGCGGGTACCCGAGCGTCGAGCCGGCCGCATAGATCTCGGCGACCTCGTCGCCGAACATCCAGCGCGCCACGTCAAAGTCGTGGATGAGCTGGTCGACGAACTGGCCGCCGGAGGTCTCGATGTACCCGTCAGGCGGAGGCAGGGCGTCGCGGCTCGTCATGTGGAAGCTGTACACGGTGCCGAGCTCACCGGCGCGGACGCGCCGTCGCGCCTCCTGGAACCCTTGGTCGAACCGGCGCTGGAACCCGATCTGAACGCGCCCCCGTTTCTTCTCGACGTGATCGACGACGCGTTTCGTCGACTCGAGGTCCAGCGCGATCGGCTTCTCGCAGAAGACCGCGAGCCCCTTGTCGAGCGCACGGATGATGAGGTCCGCGTGCGTGCCGGTCGGCGTAACGATCACGACCGCGTCCGCGCCATCGAGAGCGGCGTCGATCGACTCGGCGTGCTTCGCGCCGAGCTCTTTCGCGAGGCCGGCCGCTCGCGACCGGTCGACGTCGTTGATCCGAAGCTCGTCGACCCCCGGGAGCTCGTGCAGAACCTTGGCGTGGAACGCGCCGAGGCGGCCGACGCCGAGGATCGCGATCTTCACTCGACGCGACTCTAGACTGCGAATCTCGTTGACGCAGATGAAGCTCGCGGCCGCGCCGATCTCCTGGGGCGTCTGCGAGGTGCCCGACTGGGGCATGCAGCTCGCTCCGGACCGCGTCCTGTCGGACATGCGCGCGCTCGGCTTGCAGGCGACGGAGGCCGGACCTCCGGGGTTCCTTCCGGCCGACCCCGCGGCGGCACGCGCGCTGCTCGATTCGTGCGGCCTTCGGCTGGTCGGCGGCTTCGTCACCGCGGTGCTGCACGAAAGCGCTCGCCGAGCTGACGAGCTCGCTTCCGTGAAACGGCAGGCCGAGTCGCTCGCTGCGGGCGGCGCCGAGTTCGTCGTCCTGGCGCCGGCGATGGCACGGGCCGGCTACACGGGAGCCACGGAGCTCTCGAATGGTGAGTGGCGCGCCCTCTTCGACGGCATCGACCGTGTTGCCGAGATCGCGGACCTGTGCGGCCTTGGCGTCGCGGTGCATCCGCACTGGGGAACGGCGATCGAGCGTCGCCACCACATCGAGCGTTTTCTCGAAGGCTGCACGCACGCCCTCTGCCTCGACACGGGCCACATCGCCCTCGGCGGAGCGGATCCCCTGAACGTAGCGCGCGACGCTGGGCCTCGCGTGCGACACGTGCATCTCAAGGATCTGGACGGCGCGCTCGCCGCGCGCGTCCGCGAGGGCAGCCTCTCGTACAACGATGCGGTCCGCGCTGGTCTCTTTTGCCCGCTCGGCGAGGGCGCGGCGCGGATCAACGATGTCCTGGACGAGTTGCGCAAAGCTGGTTACGCGGGTTGGTACGTCCTCGAGCAGGACGTCATGCTGGACCGCGAGCCCGTGCCGGGTCCGCCGGACTGGGTCGCGAGGAGCGTCGAATACGCCAGACGGCATGGATAGCCTCGAGGTCGTCACGATGGGGCGGGTCGGCGTCGACCTGTTCCCCGAGCAAGTCGGTGTCCGCCTCGCCGAGGTCCGAACGTTCGCGAAGTCTCTCGGCGGCAGCCCCACGAACGTCGCCGTGGCGGCCGCGCGTCTTGGACGCCGCGCCGGCGTCATCACGAAGGTCGGCAAGGACGGATTCGGCGAGTACGTCCGCGAGGCCTTGCGCGGATTCGGGGTCGACACGCGGTGGGTCGGCACCGATCCGACGCTCCGCACTCCGCTCGTATTCGCCGAGCTCTTTCCGCCCGATCGCTTTCCGATCCTCTTCTACCGCGAACCGCAGGCGCCGGACATGAACATCACGCGCGAGGAGCTCGACCTCGGTGCCATCGCCGCCGTGCCGCTCTTCTGGACATCCGGGACCGGCCTCTCCGACGAGCCGAGCCGCGGCGCGACGCTTGCCGCGCTCGACGCTCGGAAGCGGCGCGACATGACTGTTCACGACCTCGACTACCGGCACCACCTCTGGGGCAGCTCTGATGACGCGCGGCGATGGGCGCGCGAGGCCGTCAAGCGCGCGACGGTGGTCGTCGGCAACACCGACGAGGTCGAGATGGCGACGGGACTGCTCGAGCCGCGGGCCGCCACCGCGTCACTCCTCGAGATGGGCGTGCGGCTCGCGATCGTGAAGCGCGGTCACGACGGCGTGTACGCGCGAACGGCCCGCGAGGAGCTGAGCGTGCCGCCCATTGAGACCCCTGTTCTCAACGGCCTCGGCGCGGGAGACGCGTTCGGGGGCGTGCTTTGCCACGGACTTCTCGGCGGATGGCCGCTGCGGCGCACGCTCGAGGCGGCGAACGCGGCCGGCGCCATCGTCGCATCGCGGCTCGCATGCGCCGACGCGATGCCGACGCTCGAGGAGATCGAGGATCGTCTCGGGCGCAAGGTGACAGCGTGACGCGGCTCACCATGGCGCAGGCGCTTGTGCGATTCCTCGCCGCTCAATACGTCGAGCGCGACGGCGTCGAGCAGCGTTTCTTCGCCGGCTGCTGGGGTATCTTCGGGCACGGCAACGTCGCCGGGATCGGCGAGGCTCTGTTCGAGTCGCCGGACCTGCTGCCGTCTCACATGGCGCGCAACGAGCAGTCGATGGTTCACAGCGCCGTCGGCTATGCGCGGATGAAGGACCGTCTTCAGACCTTCGCCTGTACGTCGTCGATCGGCCCGGGCGCGACGAACATGCTGACCGGGGCCGCGCTCGCAACCGTGAACCGCCTACCGGTGCTGCTGCTGCCGGGCGATGTCTTCGCGTCGCGCATCCCGGACCCGGTGCTGCAGCAGCTCGAGGTGCCGTCCCGCGGCGACGTGTCTGTGAACGACGCGTTCCAGGCCGTATCGCGGTACTGGGATCGCATCGCGCGCCCGGAGCAGCTGGTCTCCGCGGCGCTCGCTGCGATGCGCGTCCTCACCAGCCCCGCGGAGACCGGCGCGGTCACGCTTGCGCTGCCTCAGGACGTCCAGACCGAGGCCTACGACTACCCGGACGAGTTTCTGGCGAAGCGCGTCTGGCACGTCGAGCGGCGGCCTCCCGACTCTGCCGCGCTCGCGCGAGCGACCCTGGCGATCCGCGCGGCGACGCGGCCGCTCATCGTCGCGGGCGGCGGGGTCATCTATTCGTGCGCGTCTGACGCGATCCGTCGGTTCGTCGAGCAGACCGGCATCCCCGTGGCGGAGACGCAGGCCGGCAAGGGGTCGTTGCCGTACGACCATCCGTCCGCGCTCGGCGCCGTTGGCGTGACCGGCACGTCCGCGGCGAACCAGGTCGCCAGAGAGGCGGATCTCGTGATCGGGATCGGCACGCGCTGGAGCGACTTCACCACCGCGTCGAAGTCGGCGTTCCAGAACCCACAGGTCCGGTTCGTGAACGTGAACGTCGCCGAGCTCGACGTCCACAAGCATGGCGCGATCGCGGTCATCGCGGACGCGCGTGTGACGCTCGAGGCGCTGTCCGGGATGGGCTACCGCGTGGATCCGGCGTATCGCGATCGGTGCGCGCGGCTGGCCAAGGAGTGGGATGCGGAGGTCACCCGCATGTACTCGCTCGCGCACTCGCCGCTGCCCGCGCAGTCCGAGGTCATCGGTGCGGTCAACACGTTCTCCGCGCCGACCGACGTCGTGGTGTGCGCGGCTGGGTCGATGCCCGGCGAGCTGCACAAGCTGTGGCGAACCCGCGATCGCAAGCAGTACCACGTCGAGTACGGGTACTCGTGCATGGGCTACGAGATCGCAGGCGCGCTCGGTGTGAAGCTCGCGGCACCCGAGCGCGAGGTGTACTCGCTCGTCGGCGACGGCTCTTACTTAATGCTGAATGAGGCGATCGTCACGTCCCTGCAGGAGCGGGCGAAGCTGGTCGTCGTTCTCGGCGACAACCACGGCTTCGCGTCGATCGGCGGGCTCTCGCGATCGCTCGGGACGGACGGATTCGGAACGCAGTTCCGCGAGTCAAAGTCCGGCCTGCGCGGTCTCGACAGCGAGCAGGATCCGGCTCCATATCTCCCGGTCGATCTTGCCGCGAACGCCGAGAGCCTGGGCGCGCACGTCATTCGCGCGCGCGGCATCGTCGAGTTCCGCGACGCGCTGGCTGCGGCGAAGAAGATCGACCGCACCGTCGTGATCCACATCGAGGTCGACCGCTACGTCTTGGTGCCAAGCGACGAGTGGTGGGACGTCCCCGTCGCCGCGACGTCGGCGAGCGCTGGCGTGCAGGACGCGCGCAAGAGCTACGAGAAGGCGAAGCAGAAGCAACGGCGCTACCTGTGAGCTCGCTGCTCGTGCGCGGCGAGAACGGCGGTGTCTCTGTAAGTCCCGAGTCCGCGGGCTGGCGCTACGTGAGCTTCAACGCGCTCAGCATCCGGCAGGGTGGCCGGTTCCTCCTGGAGACCGAGGGCTCGGAGGCATGCATCGTCGTGATCGCCGGCCGGTGCGCGGTCCGCGTCGGCGAGTTCGGGTGGCCACAGATCGGAGAGCGGTCGTCGCCGTTCGACGGGCTGCCGCACGCCGTCTACGCGCCGCCCGGCGTGACTGTCGAAATCGTCGCGCAGTCGGGCGACGTGGAGATCGCGATCGGCTCGGCGCCCGCGAAGCGAGGCGAACCTGCGCGACACATCAGGCCGTCGGATGTGCGCCGTGAGGTCCGCGGTATGGGGAGTATGCAGCGGACGATCAATCACATCCTCATGGAGGACGCGGCCGCCGAGTCGCTTCTCGTTACCGAGGTCCTGACGCCCGCGGGGAACTGGTCGAGCTACCCGCCGCACAAGCACGACACCAACGACCCGCCACGCGAGACCCAGCTCGAGGAGACCTACTACCACCGGCTGCGGGACAAAAGAGGTTTCGCGGTCCAGCGCGTGTATACGGCGGACCGCGCGCTCGATGAGACGGTGTCGGTGCGCGACGGCGATCTCGTGCTCGTCCCGCGTGGCTTTCACACGGTGTCGGCGGCCCCGGGGTATGAGCTCTACTACCTCAACGTCATGGCGGGCCCGGTGCGGCGCTGGAACGTGACGTTCGATCCCGAGCACGAGTGGCTGCGCCGGTAGGCGCGCCTCTGCGCGCGGTGCTCTTCGACTGGGGCGACACGCTGTTTCACGCGCCGCATGCGCCGGTGGAGATCGTCAGGTCTGCGCGCTCGGTTGGTGTTGCGATCTCCGAGGCGCACGCTCGCGAGCTGTGGGACGAGATCTGGGCCGCAGGGAAGACGCCGGAGGAGATCGCCAAAGGGCGTGATCTATCCATTGAGGCCCATCGGCGGGTATGGATGGATCTGTTCAGTCGGCTCGATGCCGTGGCGCCTGGTTTGTCGCGGGCTTTGTATGAGCAGGTGATGGATCCGCACTCGTGGATCCCGTACGCGGATACGCGCTCCACGCTGGAGGCGGTGCGGCGACGTGGGCTCAAGGTGGGCGTGGTCAGCAACGTACCTGCAGACCTACGGCCGGTGTTCGCGAAGCATCGGCTGGACGGGCTTGTGGACTCGTACACGCATTCGTTCGAGGTCGGTGCGGAGAAGCCGGATCCCGCGATCTTTCTCGCTGCCGCGAAGTCGTTGGGTGTGAAGCCGAGCGAGACGCTCATGGTCGGGGATCACCAGGTCGATCGGGGAGCCGAGCGCGCAGGGATGCGTGTGTTCATCTTGCCTGTGAGGTTTGGTGGGGATGTGCGAGGACTCGCAAAGGTCCTCGACCACTTACAATGAGCCTCGCCACACGGGCCGACCCCGTAGCTCAGCGGATAGAGCATCGGTCTACGAAACCGAAGGCGAGGGTTCGATTCCCTCCGGGGTCGCAGATGTGATGTCTCAGGTCATCCCGGACACCTGTCGCACGACATTGTGGACAGGCCGCGGATTCCCGAAGTACAGACGGTCGGCGTCGAGCGTGAGCTCGCGCAGGAGCGCGCCGTCGTCGCGGATGATGCGCACCCGATCGCCGGCGATGAGCAGCCGGATCTTCGCGCCCTTGTGCGCGCGGCCGACGTGGATGTGGCGGAGCACGCTGAGGTAGCGCAGCGTCACCTGGCCCCACTGGTCGACGGTGTCTTGGCGCACGCGGAACTGCCCGAGCGTGGGCGTGGGGATCGCGGGCTTGGCCTTGATG
>JBOGTG010000154.1:0-8849 GCA_050692175.1 Candidatus Limnocylindria bacterium
AGTCCATCCCGCCGCCACCAGGCATTGCGGGAGTCTTGTCCTTCTCGGGAAGGTCGGTGATGAGCGCCTCGGTGGTGAGGATCATCGCCGCGATCGACGCGCCGTTCTCCACGGCCGATCGGACGACCTTGACCGGGTCGATGATCCCGGCCTTCGGCAGGTCGACGATCTGGCCGCTCATGACCTCGTAACCCCAGTTCGGGGACTTCATCTCTTCCTGCTTGCGGCGGACCTGGGACAGGAGGACCGATCCGTCCTCGCCCGCGTTCGCGACGAGCTGCCGGAAGGGCTCTTCGAGCGCCTTGCGGAGAATGTTCACGCCGGTCTTCTCGTCGCCCTCGGCCTTCACCTTGTCGAGCGCCTTGATCGCGTTGATGAGGGTGATCTCACCGCCGGGGACCATGCCCTCCTCGATGCCCGCGCGGGCCGCCGAGAGGGCGTCCTCGACGCGGTGCTTCTTCTCCTTGAGCTCCACCTCGGTGGCTGCACCGACCTTGATGACGGCAACGCCGCCGGCGAGCTTCGCGAGACGCTCCTGGAGCTTCTCCTTGTCGAAGTCGCTGGTGGTCTCCTCGATCTGGGCCTTGATCTGCTTGACGCGGGCCATGATCTGGTCCTGCTTGCCGTGACCTTCGACGAACGTGGTGTCGTCCTTGTTCGCCGTGACCCGGCGCGCGCGGCCGAGATCCTGGATCGTGGTCGCGTCGAGCTTGCGGCCGGCCTCTTCGGTGATGACCTGGCCGCCGGTGAGGGTCGCGATGTCCTCGAGCATCGCCTTGCGGCGGTCGCCGAAGCCCGGAGCCTTGACCCCGAGGATGTTCAGCGTGCCGCGGAGCTTGTTCACGACGAGCGTCGCGAGCGCCTCCCCGTCGATGTCCTCGGCGACGATCACGAGATTCTTCGAGACCTGCACGAGCTTCTCGAGCACGGGCAGGATGTCGGTGATCGCCGAGACCTTCTTGTCGGTGATGAGGATGTAGGGGTCCTCGATGACCGCTTCCATACGGTCGGCGTTGGTGACGAAGTAGGCCGAGATGTAGCCGCGATCGATCTGCATGCCCTCGACGAACTCGGTCTCGAACTGCAGACCCTTGGACTCCTCGACCGTGATCACGCCTTCCTTGCCGACCTTCTCCATGACGTCCGCGATGAGCGTGCCGATCTGCTTGTCCGCGGCGGAGATGGTCGCGATCTGCTCAATCTGCTCCTTCTGGTGCTCGCCCTCGACCTTCGTGGACTGGGCCTTCATCTCTTCGACGACGGCGATGACGCCTCTTTCGAGCCCGCGCTTCAGCAGCATCGCGTTCGCGCCTGCTGCGATGTTCTTCATGCCCTCATGGACAATGGCCTGCGCGAGGACGACGGAGGTCGTGGTGCCGTCTCCGGCGATGTCGTTCGTCTTCGTCGCCGCCTCCTTGAGGAGCTGCGCGCCCATGTTTTCGAAAGGGTCCTCGAGCTCGACCTCGCGAGCGACTGTGACGCCGTCGTGGGTCACCGTCGGTGAGCCGAACTTCTTGTCCAACGCGACATTCCGGCCCTTCGGCCCGAGCGTCGTCTTCACGGCGTGGGCCATGGTGTCGATGCCGTTCTTGAGCTTCTTGCGTGCCTCGTCAGTAAAGGCCAGCTGCTTTGCCATGCGTACCTCCCCTTATTCGGCGACGAGACCGAGGACGTCTTTCTCACTCAAAATGAGAAGCTCCTCGTCGTCGAGCTTGAATTCGGTCCCTGCGTACTTCTGGAACAAGACGCGGTCACCCTCTTTGAGGTCCACCGGAATGCGCTGGCCGGTGTCGGGGTGGCGGTCGCCGGGTCCGACGGCAAGGACGCGGCCCTCCTGGGGCTTCTCCTTCGCGGTGTCCGGCAGGACGATTCCACTCTTGGTGATCTCCTCGCGATCGAGGGCTTTGATCACGACGCGGGATCCGAGCGGCTTGAGCTTGGTCTTCGACTTGGGACTGGGCTTGGGTGCGGTTGCGACTGCCATGTCTCTCCCCTCCATTGGGTTGATTTGGGCGCGGCGAATGGCCGCAGACCCACGGATACGGATTAGCACTCGCCGGGCTTGACTGCTAAAGACTCTAGAAGACTAGGAGAAAGCCTGTCAAGCGGCGCCCTCGCCGTCGCCGGCCGCAACGAGGCCGGTTTCGGCGAGCACGCGGTCCTTGCCTGCTCGCTTGGCTGCGTAAAGCATCGCGTCGGCCGCCTCGAGAACCTGCTCGGCGCTCCGTCCGGGCCGCCAAGCGGCAACTCCGGCGCTCATGCTGATGGCGATCTTCGGGTCGGCGCGGCCCTGCAGCTCGACCGCCTCGCGCACCCGCTCGGCGGCGATCCGTGACTCCTCGAGGCCCGACTGGGCCATGAGCACGAGGAACTCATCGCCCCCGGTCCGAACACCCACGTCCGAGGCGCGCAGTGTCTTGCGCATCGTGTTGGCCAGGCCACGAAGGGCGAGATCGCCCTGCTCGTGCCCGAACGTGTCGTTGACGTTCTTGAGGCCGTCGACGTCGATCGCGACGACGCTGTACGGCTGGCCGTGACGGACTGCGAGCGAGTGCATGAGCCGCAGCTGCTCCCCGAGGAAGTGGCGGTTGTGGAGGCCGGTGAGTCCATCGGTCGTGGCCTGCCGCTGGGCGGTCTCGAGCACACGCCGCGTCGCAAGGCTGAGGGCGACGCGGTCGGCCGCGGCGCGAAGGACCGTGACGTCGAGGATCGAGTGATCGTCGGGCTCGAGGAAGAGAGCGCCGACCGTGTCTCCCCCGGCGACGAGCGGTACGCAGGAGTAGTGCGAGCGGAACGGCATGTAGGGACAGACCACCGGATCGTCGGCCGACTTGACCTCGAAGAAACGTCCGCTTCGGATCGCGGGGCAGCTCGTCGGTCCATTCACCACCGGGTGCGGCGTCGCGCGTCCCGCGGTGCCCACGGGCTCAAGGATCGCGACCGATGGGTCTGTGAACAGGACCGTGGCCGCTGGCAGGTGGAATCCCTGCTGAAGACTTCGCGCCGCCGTCTGGGCGAGGCTCGCCTCGTCGGTGGTCAAAGCGAGCGCGTCGACGAGGTTGTCCATGCTCTCGAGGACCTTCATGCGCGCCTCGAGCCGATCGCTCTGGCCGCGGACCTCCTCGAACGCGAGGAAGGACGCGACAGCGGCCCCGGATGCGTCCGCGATGACCTCGGCGACGCGAATTTCGTGAGCGGTCCATTCGCGCTTCTCGTGGCTGGATACGGCGATCAGCCCGATGACCTCGCTGCGATGGATGAGGGGCACGAAAAGGCCGGCCGCGAAGTGTCGATGCTCACGCACGCGGTCCGACGTCTTGTCGTCGGGCGAGTCATTGACCGCGACCGTCCGCTTCTCACGGACCGCGCGCCGCCGCGGCGTGTCCTCCGGGAGGGTGGGGTCCGCGTGAAACTCCTCGATCCGGCCGTCCGGTCCGACCGTGAATCCATCGGCGAAGTCGGGCTTGGACGCGAAGAGGTACAGGCGGTCGATCGCGAGCGCGTTCTTCGCCGACTCGTAGACGACGCGCACAAGATCGTGCAGCTCCCGTACGCGCGCGAGTCCAAGCGCGGTGCTGCGCGCGACGGAGAGCTCGGCGTTCTGCGTCGCGAGCTCCTCCGTCCGTTGGCGTAGCGTGGAGCGCGTTTCCTGGATCGTGCGTGAGATGAGCGCGGTCATCGCGATCACCGACAGAAGGGCAAAGAGCCGTATGACTCCGACATCGAGCTGCCCGCGCTCGCCGCTGAAGAAAACCTCTGCCACGAGCGTTGCCAGGTAGGCCACGATGGCGATCGTTCCCGTGAAGAGCGTTCCCGAGATGCGCATGCCGAACACCGTCGCGAGGATCGGAAGGACGTAGTACGGGAAGTACCGCGAGTCGATGCCTCCCGTCAGGACGAGGAGGATCGCGGCGATGACCTGGGTGATCGCGGCGCCGACCGCGAAGCGGCTTCGGCCGAGCCAGTTTTCGGGGAAGACGTGGAACCAGAGGGTCGCGAAGAGGAACAGGAGGAGCGAGCTCGCGACGAGCCCGATCCGGGAGGCCTGGTCGGTCGTGGGAAGCGCCGCAGTTCCGAGCAAGGCGGCGCCGATGCCCCAGCTTGCGGCCTCGGACGCGATGCGTATCCGGCGCTCGTAGGACGCCCGCGACCGCGGGTCACCAACCACCAATTCGCGGCCATGGTGCGACAAGTCGGTTAGCCTGTCGCCCCCTGAGGAGGAAACCGAGCCTGAAAGTAGACGATCTCGCCACCTGGGCGGCCCTCCTGCGGGGTGGCGCAGCCCGTGTCGTTCCATCTCGCGGCCGCTGTTACGAACCGCAGCCGGCTCGAGTGGATGTGGATACCGAATCCACTCGCGGGGATGAGTTCAAGCTGTCTTGATGCGGCCCTGGCGCACGCTCGCGCGCCGCACGCTCCTTTCGCGACCGCCGTGGATGGAGGTCGGCGACGAGCGTGTGGGATTACCCGACGGTCGCGAGGTCGACGGATTCCTCTGGATACGGACCCGGGACTTCGTCGCGATGGTGGCGGTCACCGAGCGCGATGAGGTGATCCTCGTCCGCTCTTACAAGCACGGTCCGCGAACGGTGGCGCTGGCCGTCCCGGCCGGCTACCTGGAGGACGGCGAGGAACCGCTCGCGGCCGCCAAGCGCGAGCTCCGTGAAGAGACGGGGTACGTGTCGGACGACTGGGCCGCGCTCGGGCGCTACGTCGTGGACGGCAACTACGGTGTCGGGACCGAGCACATCTACCTCGCACGCATTGCTCGCAAAGTGAGCGAACCCGCGTCCGGCGATCTCGAGGAGATGGAGATCGTGGTCGTTCCGCTCGGAGAGGTCAGTGAGTACGTGCGGCGCGGCGAGGTCGTGCAGCTTTCGTCGGCGGCCGCACTCGCGCTCGCCGTAGTGGAGCTGCGCTCGCGAGATTCCGGAGCTCGCTGACGAGCATCGAGCGAAACCGCTCGGCCGGTGGCGAAAGCGGAATGTCACGGGCATGGACGAGTGAGAAGTGCCGGCGAACCCGCCAACCCGAGACTTTGACGATCGCGAGGGTCCCAGCCGCAAGCTCCGGTATCACGGCGTAAAGACTTATCCCGGTCACACCCCCGCCCTTCGCGACCGTCAGCTTCACGGCTTCCCAGGACGGCAGCGAAATGCGCCGTGTCGGGCTCATGCCGAGGTCCCGCCACGCGGCCTCGAACGCGGCGCGTGTCGAGGATCCCTCCTCGCGCGAGATCCATGTGAGCGCCTCGAGGTCCCGCACACTCGGACGGGACCGTGCGACGAGCGGTGCGGCGACGACGACGATGTCGTCCTCGATCAGGGTCTCGCTCTCGACGTCTCGCGCAGCGGTGAATCCTCCGACGATCGCGATCTCCACACGGTGGGCGCGAACGAGCTCGACGATCGGCTCTGATGTGCCGATCTGAACATCGAGGTCCACCCGCGGATGGGCAGCGTGGAATGCGGCGATCGCGTCGATGGCCAGATACATCCCCGTGCCCGATGTCGCAATCGCGAGGCGTCCGGTTTCGGCCCCGGCGAGCGACCGCGCCCCTCGCGCGGCCTGCGCGACGAGGGCCTCGGCACGCTCGACGTGATCGGCGACGAACTCGCCGGCGGGGGTCAAACGAATCCGGCGCGGTCCTCTGATAACGAGGGTCGTTCCGAGCTCGGCTTCGAGCTCGGCGACGTGCTTCGACACCGCTGGCTGGCTTATGACGAGCTCTTCCGCCGCGGCCGAGAACGAACCTCTGCGCGCAAGGGCGGCGAACGCGCGTAGACGGGCCTCAAGCTGCATCGCTACCGGAAGTTATACGTCACATAGGAACTATGTATTGGAGTTCTATCGCCGTCGGGACCAGCTTGTCGGTGGACCGCTCATCCGGGGTCCATGCCTCCCCGGCTCGTCGCCGGAAGGCAAATCTCCTCCGGCGACGAGGGCGGTCTGGAGGCATGAAAGGCATGAGCGCAACCCGTCGTCTGCTCGCACCCGCTGCCACATTCTCGATCCTCGTCGCCGCATGTGGGGGCACGGCTGCCAGCCCGAGCTCCGCGACAGCCACGCCCGCCCCGAGCCCCGCTCCGCTTTACGAGCTCTGGATCGCCGACCAGGGCGAGAGCTCCCCGGCGGGCGGAGGGACGCTCCATATCTACCGGCCCGACGATCTGGCCAGGGCCGAGCCCAAACCTGGCTACACCGCCAACCTCGCTGAGGTTGCGCTGGGCGTCGGCGACGGCGTCGGTAAGCATCCCCACAGCATCACCTTCAACCCGACGATGACCCACGCGGTCATCTCGTATGTGACGAGCGGTCACGTGCAGGTGGTGCGCGCCGCGGACCGCAAGGTCGTCGCGAGCTTCAAGTTCCCCGGCACCCCCGCCGGAGCGGCGCAGGCGCACGCGTCGGGTGTCACCCCGGCGAACGACGCCATCATCGTGGCGAACCAGGGCGCGAGAAAGCTGCAACGGATCAAAGCCGATTTCGCGAACGACAAGTACGCGCTCGATCCCGCGGGCGACATCGACCTCGCGGCCATCGAGGGAGCGAGTCACACCGGGAACCTGCCGGTGATCCCGGTCTTCAGCAAGGACGGCAAGTACATGTACGTTCCGCAGCGGGGCGGCGGCTCGTACACCATCGACCACACGACCACGCCGATGAAGGTCATCGGCACGGTGGGCAAGGGCGACATCGGCCCGCAGTCGTGCTGCGCAACGTTCGTCGGTAATGCCGTGTGGACCACCGCCCAGGGTGGAACGACGGCGACCACGACCTCGTTCAACCTCTATAAGGTCACAGGGCTTCCGAGCACACCCTCCGCGAAGAAGATCCTCTCGCGTACGGGAAGCGTCGAATCGCACGGCGTGCTTCTCGTGGGCGGAAGGTACCTGTGGGTCGTCGACCGCTTCGCCAACACGCTCGACATCTTCGATACCTCGACCGAGGCCAGCGAACCGGTGAGGTCGCTGAGCCTCGCGAGTGGGGCGCTCGCAGGCAGAGATCCGGCGCCCGACATCATGGACATCGCTCCGGATGGAAAGACCGTGTTCCTGACCCTCCGCGGCAAATCCCCGGTCACAAGCAACATCAAGGATCTGAACAACTCCGTCGGCGACGTGGGGGGCTTCGCGATCATCTCGGTCAAGGACGACGGCCGCGACGCAGCGGTCACCGCCGCGGTCCCGCTGCCGCTCTCCGCCGGTGCGAGCGTTGTCGATCCGCACGGTCTTCGCGTGCGCCTCATCAAGTAGCGGTCTTCACATCGTGACGGGTCGTCTCCGCGCTTCGAGCGGAGACGACCCGCCCCACTAATTAATTAGGGCACGCTCGCGGGCGCGGCCAACAGGGAAAGCGGATCGATCGGGGTGCCGTCCTTCATCACGGCGTAATGCAGATGCGCACCGGTCGTGATCCCGGTGAGCCCGATGAAGCCGATCATCTGCCCGGCCTTCACGGTTTGCCCCGCCTTCACGGGCGGCAGCGCGAAGGTGTCGTCGAGATGCGCGTACTCCGTCACGTAGCCGCCCGGATGGGCGATCAGGACGATCATCGCGCCATCGGGAAGGTGCCCAACGAAGGCGACGACACCGTCGCTCGCCGCGGACACCGGACTCCCGAGCGCGGCGGCGATGTCGATCGCGCCGTGGAAGTGCCCGTACGAGACGCCTTCGTAGGTGGCCGGCGGTTCGAGCTCGAATGACGTCGGGCCGAAAGGCTGTGTGAGGACGCCACGGACCGGCAGCGACCACCGGGCCGGCGCACCGTCGCGGACCATCGCCAAGGCGACGAGCTGCGCAAGCGCGGTCTGCGCGTTGGTCGCGTCCTGCGCGAGAGCCTTCAAGACCGCGACGTGTGCCGCCTTTGCCTCGGTGTCGCCAGCCGCGGCCGCGGCGGCGAGCGTCCGCGCTCGATCGCGGAGCCGCGCGAGGCGCGCCTGCTTCGCCCCGACGGATGCCTTCAGCGTGGCGAGAAGCTCGCCGCGCTCCGCGAGCCTCGTTTGCGCGGCGAGCAGTCCGGTTTGCAGCGAGAGAAGCTCGTCGAGCGCCTCGCGCTGCCACTCGCCCAGGTTCCTCGGCACATTGTCGGGCGGCAACGCGGCAAGACGGAACGCGTCCCGCTCGATCCGGTCGCGCAGGGCGCGGCGCGCGTCAGACTTTGCCTGCAGGGCGCCGATATCGGCATTCACCTCATCGAGATCCCTCGCAACCTGCGCGATCTGAGGATCGAGTCCCGCGAGCTCGTCCTGGGCCACCCGCCCGTGCGCCTCGATCACCTGGGCCAGCGAGCGAGCGTTCGCGAGAAGAGCCGCGTCACGCGCCCGGGCTGCTTCGGCCTCCGCGCGCGCGACTTCCGGATCCGGTGTCGGGCTCGGAGGGGTGGGCGAAGCGCTCGCGGCCGCCGTCGTGTCGGATGACGACGGCGACGGTGGATTCGAGGCAACGGTCGGCGGCGACGGCGAGTTGGAGGGACTGGCCGACGGCGGCGAGGGCGACCCGCTCGTCGGCGTCGGAGAGGGGCTCGCCGATGGCGTGGATGTCGGTTCATCGGCCATCACCGGAATCCCAAGGAAGGACGCGGTGAAGGCGACCGCGAGAAGCGGAGCTGCCAGGAAACGATGTGTCTGCAAGTCTTCCGAAAAGACTGCCCCACGTGCCTTAGAGAGCGGACACAAGTCTCCCCAGCGAGCGTGCGAGCCCCATGGATTAGGGCTCCGTACGGGGTGGCGGCCGCGCTAGCTCTTTCCGCTGGCGAGCCGGCGCTCCCCTGCGATAACCGAGCTGGTCGAGCCACTGCTTCGACTCGCCGGTGACCACGACGGTGACGCGCCGTAGGTCGATCGCGCG
>JBOGTG010000155.1:0-16486 GCA_050692175.1 Candidatus Limnocylindria bacterium
GAGCGAGCGCGACTACCCTCGCGCCCGCGATGCCCGAGAGCGCCCTCCCGTAGCGATCGCTGTCGTTGCGCGCACCGACGTATGCGGCGAGCGAGATCGCGAGCAGAACCCCAAGGGCGACGGGCACGGCGAAAGGCACCGGCCGGCGGAGTGCATCGAGAAGCGCCGTGACCCCCCTGCCACGCGGCGCTGCGCGACGGTCGCGTTGTGCGCGCTCGACGATGGCGTGGCGCAACCGAGCGGGCGCGGCGCGCTCCGAGGTCGCCGCTATCTCAAATGCGGCCTCCTCGAGAGCGGTCATCTCTGCGCTGCAGACCTCGCAGCCATGGAGGTGAGCTCGCACCGCGCGCGCCTCATCCCGTTCGAGTGCGCCGAGTGCGAATGCGGCGAGGTCGTCACGTGGATGAGGCGTCATCGCTGCTCCTCGTCGTCGGCGAGCGACTCGCGTAGCCGCGCCATTCCAAGTCGGACCCGGCTCTTCACGGTGCCGAGGGGCGCGCCGGTACGCGAGGCGATCTCGGTCTGCGACAGACCGGACCAGAACGCCAGGCTCAGCACTTCCCGCTGCTCGCGCGGCAGGGCCGCGACCGCCGCGCGCACGCGCTGCGCGCGCAGGCTGGCGATGACACGCTCCTCGACCAGCATGTCGTCGATGAGGACAACGGCATCGTCGATCGCGGTGGTGCGCGCCGTTCGGTTTCCCTTCGAGCGACGCCAGTCGATCGCGGCGTTGCGTGCGATCGCCAGGAGCCAGGTCCGCACCGACCCGCGCTCCGGCCGGTACCCGCCTGCCTGCCGCCAGACCGAATGGAATGCATTCTGAGCGACCTCCTCGGCCGACTCGGGGCTTCCGAGCATCCGGTAGAGCACGCCGAATACGATCCGGCCGTACCGGTCGTACAGCTCGCCAAGCGCGTCGGCATCGCCACGGGCTACCCGCGACATGAGACGTCGATCTTCACTCGCCGTATCGGTGCCTACGAGGTCATCGGCGGCCACGGATCACTCTCACGACCGCGACTCTACGGCTCGCGGGGCGTCGATACCCAGTTGTGATCCGATCCGAATGGAGCCACGGTGGCGCTGACTACTGAAGCTGCAGACCGTCGATCAGATCCAGATCGTGCAGGTTCACGCGTGCGCACTATGCGGATCCGAACGTCGCTCCGGAGTACAAGGTCCAGTAACTCTGGCGAACCATGCGCGGCTCAATCATCCAGAAGGTGACCGAGCCCGATCGACTCGAGCACGCCGGTCAGGCCTCTGGCGCACTCGTCGGCGCTCCCAGGTCGTTGCGCTGGGTCAGTGGCCAGGCATCGCATGATGATTTCTTCGAGCGCCCGCGGGATCTCGGGCTGCAGCTCGCGCAAGGGCAGAGGTTCTTCCACCAGTTGTGGATAACGCGCCTCGAGTTCCACGCCAGCATCGTTGCCCAGAGAGAACGCCTGCATCGCGGTGAGCGCTTCGTACAACGTCGCACCAAGACAGAAGAGGTCCGTCGCCGGCGTCAGCGTCTCGCGCCGGCATTGTTCCGGAGCCATGTAGGCCGGCGTGCCGACCTCCCGGTCCAGGCGCATCGTTAGGCCCGGCCGCGCGAGGCTCAGATCGAGGAGGCGGGGCGGGTCGCCCATCGTGACGTTCGCCGGCTTCACGTCGAGATGGAGGACGTGCTCATCGTGCATGTACTGGAGCGCCGCGAGCATGACGATCCCGAGCAGGCATGTCTCCGGCACGCGCACCGGCCCGACGTTTTCGAGATGGTCCTCGACCGACGTCGCGGGCACGAGCTCGAAGACGAGATGAGGACGGGGCAGCGCGTCGCTCGAGCGAACGAACTGGATCAGGTTCGGATGCGATAGTCGACCGGCAATCTCGGCCTCGCGCTTGAGCGCCACGCGCGACCGCTCTTCGATGACCTTGTGCGGTCGGAGGACCTTCGCGGCGACACTCCTCGAGAGTCCCCGATCCCACGCCTCGAAAACTTCGTAGCGGTTGCCGCCGCCGAGTTGGCGGATGACCACAAGATCCGCGTCGATCTCGTCTTTCGGGCCGAAGTCCCAGCTCTCCGATGCTTTGTCCACTTTCAGCACTCGCTGAGTCTCACTGACCGATGGCGCGTTTCGAGACAGCCGGTCGTACTACTCGACCCGCCCGCAGTACTCCCTCTCCCTCGTTATTAACAAGCCGGCTTCGGACATGCGTTCATATCGGCGGAAGGGAGTTGGGATGTTCGGACACTTCTTCTTCTGGCTGCTAAAGGGCAAGCTCACCGTCATCACCGCGGCGAAGATCCCTCTGATCGCCGCGCTTCTGGTGCTGGGCTCGACGGGCTTCGTCGTGACCGGAACGATCCAGGGCGATGAGGACGACAGGATGGTCAACCTGATCTTCCAGCCGCTCGAGAACAAGACCTGCATCGACGCGCTGATCCCAGAGACCGGAGCCCTGCTCGAGCTCGACATGCTCGCGGCAGACGCGCAGCAGCAGCTTCGGCGCATGCGCGACCGCGCTCGCGAGAGTGCGGACGACCAACACAAGATCATTGACGAGACGGCTCTTCGCGCGCAGTTCCAGACCTCGTCCAACCTCATGCGGGACGAGCTCACCGCGGCGAGGCACCAGATCCTCGACGCCGCCGATCTCAGGAACTGCCAGGACGGCGATCCGAATAGCGGCATCACCCTCGACGTCGCCGAGCTGCGCAGGACCTACGACCGGATCCTTCGCGACTTCGGCGCGAAGCTGAACGCCATTCTCGACGAAGCGCAGAGCGCGTTCGACGTCCTCGTCGCGAACGCTCAGCCGAAGCCGCCGAAGCAGGACTCGAACTCCAACGAAGGGAGCGACAGCCATTCGCGCGACTGATCGCGACCTGACTGAGAAGATCGCGGCCGGTCCACTCGGGTGGACCGGCCCGGTCGATACCGGGCGCCGCCTCGAGCGGTGGTTCCAGGCTGAGGCCTCGCCCGTCGCGCGGCGCTGGTGGAGCGCGCAGGGCGCACGAACGCAGCTCGCGGTCATCGCCGCCACCGTCTTCGCCTTGGTGGGCATGTTGAATCTGGCCGCGGGTCTCGGAAACATGACGACCCGCACGGGGCCCGGTACGCCGACAGCCGCAAGCGCCAGCTCAGCCGTGTTGACTCAGGAAGCAAGTGCCCCCGATGCGGGGAAGGCCTGGGTGGTCACCGGGACTTGGCAGGGGTCCGGAAGCAGGGACACCGAGGAGTTCGTGGTCGGCGACCACTGGCGCGTCGACTGGATGTTCAGCCCTGCGCAGACCGGCGGGATCTTTCAGGTGTTCATCTATCGCGCTGACGGCAGGCTCTTGATGAACCTCGCCGCCAACAACCAAAGAGGCGGGACCGACACCAGCTTCTGGGCGGGGCCCGGAAAGTACTTTCTGCGAATCAACTCCGGCGGCGGCGACTGGAAGGTCGGCGTGCAGGACCTGCGCTAGTTAGCCGTCGCCCCAGTACCGCTCTTCTTTCCAGGGGTCCCCGCGATTGTGGTATCCATTTCTTTCCCAAAAGCCGGGCTTGTCGGTCGCACTGAACTCGATCCCGCGCAACCACTTCGCGCTCTTCCATGCGTAGAGGCGCGGGACCACCAGACGCGCGGGATAACCGTGCTCCGCCGTGAGCGGCTCGCCGTTCGCGCGCAACGCGATGAGGCAGTCGTCGCGCATGCAGAACTCGATCGGGATGTTCGCGGTGAAGCCCTGCTCGCACTGAGCGATCACGAATTTCGCCTCCGGTAAGGGCTTTGCGAGCTCGACGATCTTCGCGAAGGGGATCCCTTCCCACCGCTGGTCGAGACGCGACCACGTCGTGACGCAGTGCATGTCGGCCGTGACCAAGGTCTTGTCGAGCTCCTGGAACTCTTTCCAATTGAGCTTGAACTCGCTTGCGACCTTGCCGAACACGCGGAAGTCCCAGCGCTGCGGGTCGAACCGCGGTATCGACCCGTAGTGCAGCACCGGCCACTTCTCGGTGAGGTACTGGCCCGGGGGAACCCGAGCCGCGATCTCCGCCGGCAGCTCGCTCTTCTTGGTGAAGAACTTCATCAACCGAGTCCTGCGGCGCGCCGCAGCATCTTGAACGTGTAGATCCCCGTGGCGTGGCCGTCGCCCCATTCGGGCGTCAGGCCGTAGCGGCCCACCGCGAAAACCTCCTTCAGGGTCGTCTGCGTCTCGCTGAACTTCGTTTCGGGATTCACGTTACCGGCGAATGTCCCCTCGCCGGAGCAATACGCGCACGGGCACGCGCGACGGAGGCCGTCCCACTCGTACTCGGTGAGCTGTCCGTCGTCCCACTGCACGCGGAACACTTTCTTGTCGGCGACTATTTCCCAGTTGGTCGGTCGGTGGAAGACATCGGCCACTCCGTCGATGATACGAACATGACGGCGACGCTCGACGACTTCCGGAAGATCGAGATGCGCGTCGGTCGGATCGTCGCGGTCGACGACTTCCCCGAGGCGCGGAACCCTTCGTACAAGCTGACGATCGACCTCGGGCCGCACGGCACGCGTCGGTCGTCGGCCGCGGTGCGACGGTGGTACGACAAGCGCGCCCTCCTGGGCCGTCTCGTCGTGTGCGTGACGAACTTCCCGCCGCGCCGCATCGCCACGTTCGACAGCGAAGTCCTCACTCTCGGAGCGATGCAGGAGGACGGACGCGTCGTTCTTCTCGAGCCGGATCGCGACGCGGAGCTGGGCAGCCCGATCGGCTAACCCAGGGCTGTGACCTCCACGAGCGCCCCGTCCTAGAGTCACGGGGCTGAGGAAAGGAGGGCGGATGTGTCAGGCGAGGAGAACAAAGAGCTGATCCGCCGGGTGGTCGAGGAGGTCCGGAACCGCGGGAACTTTGACGCGATGGACCGGTATTACGCACGCGACCACATCTTGCACAGCGTTCCGCCGACGGGCGCCGACTTTGGTCGGGAGCAGTTCAAGCAGGTCATGCGCACGATCCGTGGCGGGTTTCCAGATCTCAGCGCGCACATTGACCTCAGGTTGGCGGAGGGAGAGTTGGTTGCCACCCGCCTCACGAGCTCTGGAACACACACCCGCCCGTACTTCATCGTCGAGCCGACGGGAAAGACCGTGAAGCTAACCGAGATCTACATAGACCGAATCCGGGACGGAAAGATCGTCGAGACCTGGTTTGAGAGCTTCGGGCAGGGCTACTACTACCGGTTGACGGGCAGGCCCGTGCCTGTCAGGCGAACCTCGTAGTCGCTACCACTCGAAGAAGACGAGCCGGTCGAACGGCCAGAAGCGAAGGATCACTTTGCCTACGATGTTTTCGACCGGGACCGCGCCGAACGTCCGCGAGTCGGATGAGAATGTGCGGTTGTCGCCCATCACGAAGACATGCCCGCTCGGGACGGTGAACGGGTAGGCAACCTGCGGCGACTGCGGCTGCGTGGCGCCTCGGGCCTCGGGAATGTCCACCTGCTGCCCGTTGACGAACAGGTTCCCGTTCCGCAGCTCGATCGTCTCGCCTCCGACGGCGACGACCCGCTTCACGTAGGGGATCGTCGCGTTCGGGTCCGGTGGATTGAACACCACGATGTCGCCACGCTCTGGCGCGCCGAATCGGTAGTCGAGCTTGCTGACGAGCACGCGGTCGTTCTGCTCGAGCGTCGTCTCCATGGATCGCTGACGCACCTCGGTGACCTGAACGACGAAGAGGTTGAGGACCACCGAAATGACGACCGCGAGAGCGAGCGCTTGGACGATCTCGAGGATGGCGCGCCACGAGAAGGGCGCTTCGTCGACAGGTTCGTACTCGGGGGGAGTCACGGTCTGGGGAGCAGCCACTCCAGACCAGTGTACGGACGCACTCCCCTCCGGCCTAGGCGAAGGCCGGGATCAATTCCTTCCGCGAACGGCCGATCATCTAAGGCGGCCCGCTCTCTTGGAAACGCGCAGAGGTACTGATCGAGGCCGACGGCGGCGTACGAGCGGATCTTGTCGATGAGCGGCTTGGCGTTGCCGTCGAGCGTGCTCGAGCACCAGTGTCGGCGCCGCCTGCGCCGTGCTTTCCGAGATCGAACCCATCCGCGTAGCGCGCCGCCAGGCGCATGACGCGCGGGCCGGCTCCGCCGATCCAGATCGGCGGACGTGGCCGCTGGGTCGGCTTCGGCGCGCACACCGCGTCGTCGATGCGGTAGTGCTTCCCGCGGCAGGTCGCGCGGTCGTCCTGCCAGAGCCGTCGCGTGATCTCGAGGCCGTCCCGGAGCTGCTCCACTCGATCGCCTGGCGACGGGAAGTCGTACCCGTAGGCGCGGTACTCGTCCTCCTTCCAGCCCGCGCCGACTCCGAACTCGAGGCGACCGCCGGAGATGTGGTCAACGCCTGCGGCGATCTTCCCCTGGAGCACGGGGTTGCGGTACTGGATTGCGGCGACCAACACGCCGAGCCGGATCTTCGTCGTGTCTCGCGCGAGGGCGGCGAGCAGCGTCCGGGCCTCGAGGCAGTTGCGATCGGGCGTCCCGCCGGGGCCGCCGAAAAAGTGGTCGCTCACCCAGAACGAATCGAAGCCCGATTTCTCCGCGCCCTGCGCGAGGTCGCAGATTTCAGTGCACGACAATCCCGCGGCGGGCGAGACGATGACCCCGAGCTTCACCTGCCGATCCTACCCACTGCGCTCGGCGATGAGGTTCGCGACGTCGCGGCCCAGCCGCACGCTGTAATTCGTCCCGCGGTCCTCGGGGTAGATCTGCGTCGTGTTCGCGATGAACATCCCGCGGCGCGGCGTATCGAAGGGGAGGAGACGGTGGCGGTTGCCGATGCGCGGCACTGGCTGCGCCGCGTCCTCGCGGAAGGCCCAGTAGCGCAGCACGTCCCCCGCGACGAACGAGGGATTCATGAGCTTGAGCGCTCCCAGGTAGTGCTGAAGGAGCGCCTCGGGCGCGAGCTTTGCGAGCGGATCATCCGGCGCGACGTAGTTGGAGACGTAGAGATATCGCGCCGGGTAGCGCTCCGCTGGAACGAGGTTGGTGTGCTCGACCATTCCGAGGAACGGGACCCCCATGTCCGCGACGTTCATCCAGTACACGTCGCTATACGGACGCCGAAGCTCGAGGAGAAGCACGACCGCGGCGCGGTACGTCCACTCGTCGAGGCGCCCGCGATAGTCGGCCGGCCATTCGGTGAGCGATGCCGTCCCCGTCGTCGGCGTGGTGAGGAGGACGATGTCGGCGCGAACCTCGCGACCGGGCTCGACCGCGGAGCTCCCGATCGCGCGGCGATACGCGCCCGGCGCGGCGCAGTGGAGGACGAACTGCTCGCCGTCCGCCCGAACGTCGACGACCTCGCGGTCGAGCTCGATCGTCGCCCCAAGTCGGCGCAGGTCCTCCGCGAGCGCGACGCAGATCGCGCGGAACGAGCCGCGCGGGTAGCCGAGGCTCTCACGTCCGGCCCGCGCCCCCTTCCCGCGGCGCAGCACGAACTTGGACCAGAGCCAGGCGAGTGGGATTCGCTCGGCGTCGTCGCCGAACTTGCCGAGCATCAGCGGGAGCCACACGGAGGCGACGGCGCGCTCGCCGCAGGTGCGGCGCAGCCATTCGAGGGCGCCGATGTCGTCCATGCGCTCCCAGTCGGTGCGCCCGACGAGCCGAAGCACCACGAAACCGAGACGCAGGCGGTCGGCCAAGGGCAGGGGGGAATAGGTGAGCAGGTCTTTCGGCGTGACGAAGGGATAGACATGGCCTCGCGACCAGATCCCGACAGACGACGGATGCCACTCGAGCTGACCGGGAAGCAGCTCGTCGTGCAGTGCCACCATCTCGCGATCGCTCGGAAAGAGGTGGTGGTAGTAGCGCTCGATCCACACGCCCGGCGCGACCTCGAACGCGCTCGCCTGGCCCGCGACATCGGGCCACCGTTCCACGAGCGTCACCGCGAACCCGCGGCGGGCCAGCTCTCTGCCCGCGACGAGACCGGTGACGCCGGCTCCGACGATGGCAACCCGTCGCGGCATCGCACCTAGGATGCGCGAGATGTCGGCGGGGCGGCGCGAGGCCCTCAATCTTGCCGCGCTTGCGGCATTGGCCGTCGTCGTGTTGCTGCCCAACGCGCCGGTCGGTCGGGTTCCGAGCGAGGACGAAGGGGTATTCCTCTATGTCGCACGAACGATCGCCTCGGGCGGGATGCCCTACCGCGATGTATGGGATCACAAGCCGCCTGGCGTGTACCTCCTCGACGTCGTCGCGGGCGGAACCCCATGGGGCGTGTTCGCGCTGCAGGCCATAGCGCTCGTCGGCGCAGCGGTGCTCTCCTACCGGGCCCTGCGGAGCGAGCTCGGCGCCGTCGCGGCCGCGTTCGGCACGGCCGCGTGGTTGCTCGCCGCGCCGCGTCTTTTCCTCGAGGACGGTATGCAAACGAACTTCGCGGAGCTCTTCGCGCTGCCGTTCCAGTTCGCGGCGCTAGGACTCTTCGCCGCCGAGGAGAAACGGTCAGTTCCGACCTGGCGGAGCGCGACGATCAGCGCTCTCGGCGCGGGCGCCGCGGTGCTCAAACCCACTCTCGTCGGTATGTGGATCGCGATCGCCATCTACTTGCTCGTCACGCGGATGCGATCGCGCAGATGGTCCGATCTCGCGCGCCGCGCTGCGCTCCTAGTCACGCCGGGTGTTCTTGTTATCGCGCTCGTAGTGGCCTGGCTTGCTCGTGGCGGGGCGCTCGCTGACGCGCTCGATCAGGTCGTTCGCTACAACACCGCGTACGCGTCGTTCGCATCGCCGACTGATCGGCTCGCGGCCATCGCCCTCGGCCTGCGACTGACCCTACCGTCGGGGCTTGCGCTCCTGGGCGCCGCTGGGTGGCTCGCCGGGGCCTTCGGCTCGCAGAGGCCCCTCGTGCTCCTCGCGGTCATCGCGCTTCCGATCGAGATCCTTCTTTCTTCCGCAGGACGCGCCTATCACTACTACTTCCTGGCGTGGCTGCCCACGCTCGGTGTCCTCGCGGGCTACCTTGCTGCCTCGGCACCGGGTTGGTTCGAGGCGCGCAAGACGCGCTGGGCCCTGTTCGCGGCGGCCGCGCTGATGTCCATCCAACCGGGAGTTCTCGTTGGTCGTCTCCTCGCGACGCCGGACGACGGTGCCTCACGCGAAGCCGCCGCCTACATCGCCGCTTCGACGAGGCCAGGGGATACGGTCCTGGTGTGGGGCTCGCGCGCCGAGGTGCTCGTACTCGCCGATCGGCGCTCGCCGACGAAACTGGTCTACCAGTACGCCGCGCTCGCCACGCGCGGGTATGCCCTACCCGCTCCGGCCGGTCGCGGCTATGAGCTCCCCTCCCCGGAATACTGGATGTTGGATGAGTTCTGGCAAAAGCCGCCCGTCCTCATCATCGACGCCTCCACGGGCAGCTTCGTGACCCCGCCGTTCGGCGCCGAGTCGTGGATTTCACCGGAGGCCCAGTACGAGTGGTCACCCGAAGCCCTAAGCATGATGAGGGGACTGCGCCAGCAGTACGAACGCGTGGCCACACTGTCGAAGAGCGGCTGGTCTGTGTGGCGCCTCCGTTTCCGCTAGAGGCGCCGCAGCGCGAGGCGCCGCTGGGCCGCGAAGAAGCGCGGCGCGATTCTGACGAGCGCGGAATCGACGGCATCCACGACCTGAAGCGCTCTCTCCGGTAGCGGGAGGTACGGCACGCGCGCGCTGATGCCGCCGTTGTTGAAGTGGATGAAGAACTCGGAGAGGCCGCGCTCCGTCACGTCGAACATGGGGTAGCGCCCGGTGAAGCGGGCAAGGTCGTCGAAGAGGAGGTTCGGGATCGCGCAGTTCGCGCTCCATGGGTCCTCTGGGTCGTTGCAGGGACGGCTCGCGTCGAATGGATCGGCCGACCAGTCGAACCCCTCGTGGCCGGTGACGCGAAGCGCCCACTCCGTTGTCTTGCCGAGGTTGCACTCCTGCACAAGGAGGCAGCCGCCTTGTCGGAGGACGCGTGCGGACTCGCGGAAGAACCGGTCCGGGTACGCGAGGTGATGGATGACGTTGTTCGCGATGAGCACATCGACGCTCGCATCGGCGTAGGGGAGCTCGTGCGCGTCGACGACACGTGAGACCCACGGGCGCGGCTCCGCGTCGGTGAGCTCGAGGAGTCCCGCGTGGATGAACTTTTCGCTGAACCCGGCGCCACAGCCGACCTCGACCGCGAACGACTCCGGCCCGAGGTAGCGCTGCATCCAGGCGAAACGCTTGCGGAGGCAGTAGCGGAGGTTCGCGCCGGGGCGACGGTCGAACTCGGCGCGCGCGAGCGCAACGTCCCCGGTATGGCTGACGAGTGGCATCAGGCGGGGAGCCGGCCCCAGAGCAGGCGCGCCACGCCCACGATCGCGAGCGCGAGCGCCAGGGACCACGCGATCGCGGAGACGAGCGGCGCGTTGAAGTCGGTGCCCGCGAAGAACGCGTGGAAGAAGATCGCGGCGAACGCGATGTAGCTCGTGCGATGGATCCATTGCCAGAGCGTGTTGTTCATCCACTTGCGCAGCAAACTCGTGACGGTGACGACGACCAGGATGTCGAAGGCGATCGTGCCGAGGCCGATCTGCCACCAGCCGTAGTCGACCTGGAACGGCACCACGACGTCGCGGAGGGCGATCCGGGCCGTCTTGTCGAGGACGAGCGTCACGACGTGCGCGATCACGAGGGGGATCCAGAGCCACGTCGTGAAGTCGTGAAGCTTTCGGATCGTGCGGTTCGACGCGAGGAAGTCGAGGACCGACGTTCGCAGGGCCTCTCCGGAAACCACCGAGACCGAGATCGCGGCGAACGCGGCGAGGCCCGTCGCGCGCGCGGCGATCCAGAAACCGAGGTCGTCCAACGCCGTGAACTATGCGTGATGTCACAAGGGTGTCGCCGTTACAGGGATCGCGAGCTGCGCCGCTTGCTCCGTGCGCGAACATCTACTCCGATGAAGACCTCGGTTCTGCTGGTGACCGCCGCGCTGGTGGTCGGCGCGTGTACGGCGCCGGCGAGCTCGAGCCCTACGCCGACAGCCAGCCTGTCCGCCACCCTGGCGCCTTCGCCGACGGTGACCCCCTCGCCGACGACCGTCCGGGGTAGCGCGCTCGTGCCGCCGGTCGTTTCCCGCGCCCAATACGGCGACATGGGCATCACGCTCGATGTTCCCGATCGAACTGGTCAGCCCGCCGAGGACATGGTGTGGCACGTCGATCCGTTCAGACCAGCGCCCGGTTACCCCGCGCGCGTCGCCTCCGTACTCGGACTGACCGGCCCCGGCATCGCTGGCGACGTACCGGCGGGAGGCGCGCCCGGATCGAACGGTCCGTGGCGCCTCTGGTTCGGTGACAAGGTGCTCGCGGTGAACGAAACGAGCGGCGAGGCCTACTACTTTGACCCGAGCGCGACGGATGGTCCGGCACCCGCTGGTCCGGCACGCCGCGATCCGGCGGACGCGCTTCGACTCTTGCTCAGGGACTTCGGCTGGACCGCCGATCTGGACGCGTCTCCCACGGGGATCGCCGTGTTCCGCGGTACCGAAGTGACCGCGCGCGCGGAGCACATCATCAATGGCTCCTGGCTCAGGCCGGGATACCGCGAGACAGCCGTGCTGTTCCCGCGATACCCGCACCCCACCGAGCCCACTCGCCTGAGCGGTCCCCGCATCTACGGCTCCGACCACCTCGCGCTTCTGACGTCACAGGGCCGACCGGCGGAGATTATCCACCGGCCCGCAGGCCAGATCACCCGAGGCGAGATCTATCCGATCACGCCCTTCGGACAGGCTCGGTCAGAGCTGCTCGCGTCTCCACTTCGGTACCTTCACTTTCTGTCGAATCCGACGGGAGAGCCGCTCAAGCTGACCGTTCGCGATGCGTATCAGGGTGCGGCGTGGACGGGGTTCTCCGGAAGCGGTCTCACGCACGCTGGTCAGCTGCTCGTCCCGGTTTGGGTCTTTCCGGCGAGTGGCACGACTGCGAGCGGACTGCCCGTCGATGCGATCTTCATCGTCGACGCCGTGGTCCGGGAGCTACGCGCGCAAGGACGAGGTGGGACGACGAATGTGAGCGCGGACACTCTGATTCGCTATCAGCTCGCCACGCTCGGCGGGCAGAACACCGAGCTACTTACCGCGCGCGGCGCGATCCGGCACTTCCTCAATACGGACTGCGGGCCGATCATCGAGAAGGAGGACGCGGACTCGGCAAGCGGAACCGTCACGTGTGGCCGTGGTCCCACCATCACCTTCACCGTGAAGCGCGCATTCCGCGGCCTCGCGTCGTCCATCTGGTACTTGAGTGAATCGCGCAAGTAGGACGCGCGCCTAGCTGCTCGGGATCACCCAGTCGTTCGGCACGACGTGCACCCACGTCTGTCCCTGAGAGAAGAGGATCTTTTCCCCAGCTGAGTTCTTGAACGTGAACGGGTCTGTGTCGGCCGCGCGCGACCAGGTCCCCTCCTGACGGAGACCGTCACGGAAGATCGTCGCCGCACCGGTCCCCGTAAGGCGCATGTCATGCGCGTGCGAGCCGGACGAGTCGACGATCTCAGGGACCTCCCAGATCTCCGTGTGGATGATCGCGAGGTTCGCGGCCGCGATGGGTTGGTTGTTCACGGCGTCGATGTCGCGCACGGGCTTGCCCGCGTTGTTCTGGAAACGCGCGTACGTCCGCGTCTGCGCGTCGTATTGGTACTTCACGAGCGAGATGTCCTCGCGGTAGGGGATCGTGAGCTCCGTCGCGGGGGACGCACCGGTCATGCCCGCGATCGTGGCAACGTGGTCGGTGGCGGCGAGGAAGCCCCACGTCGGAATCTGCTGCGGCGTGTCGGCGCGGTTCGCCGCGATCGCCTGGCGCATCGCGGCGGCGCTCGTGAACAGGTTGTAGGGGCCGGGACGGAAGGTCACCCGGTAGTAACCGCTCGTGTAGTCGGCCGAGAGGTCCACGTACTTGCCGTTCGAAGCGTCGGCCTGAATGAGCGGCACCTCGTACGCGGACGTGCCCGAGTACACGAGCGCTCCGCGGACCATGGGTGTGAGCGACCGGTCGGCGAGCCGCGCGCTGCGGATGTTCCCGATCGTCTGCGGATCCTGTGAGTGGAACACCGCGGCGAGGCGCGTTGCGAACCCTTCAACAAGTATTTCGAACACCATGTCGGCCTGGGTGATCCCGTAATGCGGACGGGCGAAAGGGACGTTGTCGATCTTCACGAGGAGAGCGCGCTTGTCGACGGCGCCGAGCTTGAGAGGCCTTCCGTTCAGCGGCCAGCAATCCTTGCACGGGGCGTCCGGAGCGAGCGTCGGCTCGACGGTGGGAACCACGGAGGCCTGGGGCTGGCTCGAGCCCGGCGTCGCCGCCGGAGAGCTGCAGGCGGCGAGCAGCGCCAGGACCGCGATGAGAGCGAACGAATGCGTGTGGAGTGCGCCTTTCCTCATTCCACCGAGACTACCGGTCGCGATCGCGCTTTCCTAGGTACGAGCAACGCCCAGCTCGTCCGCCCCGTGGCGCGGGCGTGGCAGGTACGCGGATGCCTGCAGCCTGAAGAGCTCCGCGTAACGTCCGCCGAGCTGCATGAGCTCGTCGTGCGTTCCACTTTCGACGACACGACCTTCGTGCAGGACATAGATCCGGTCCGCGGAGCGAACGCTCGAGAAGCGATGCGAGATGAGGAGTACGGACCGGCTGCTGAAGAGGTCGCGCATCCGCGTAAAAAGGTCGTATTCGGCGCGCGCATCCAACGCAGCGGTCGGCTCGTCGAGGATGACGAGCGGCGCGTCGCGGAAGAAGGCGCGCGCGAGCGCGATGCGTTGCCACTGGCCGATGGAGACGTCTTTTCCGCCCTTGAAGAATGGGCCAAGCACGGTGTCGTAGCGGTCAGGCCATGCGTTCACGAATCCGTCCGCGCCGGCGCGCTCGGCGGCGCGTCCGATGGCCTCACCGTCGTCGATCCGCTCCACGCGTCCGAGGCCGATGTTTTCGCGCACGGTGAGCATGAAGCGCGCGAAGTCCTGGAAGAGAACGGCCACGCGCTCGTAGATCCAGCTCGGATCCCGGCTCGAAACTTCGACGCCATCCCAGAGCACGCGGCCGGAATCGGGGCGGTACAGGCCGGAGAGGACCTTGGCCAGCGTCGTCTTCCCCGATCCGTTCTCGCCGACGAGCGCGATGACCTCGCCGGCGCGGATCTCGAGCGAGACGTCGTCGAGCGCCAGTTGTGACGGGTGCTCGGGTCCGCCGTCCTGGGACGCCGATGGCGGATAACGGAAGGACACGTGGTCGAGTTCGATGCGATCGAACGGCGAGGTTGCCTCTGCGACAGCGGTCGGTCGTGCGGGGGCGAGCGAGTTGAATTCTTCCCAGTCCTCGAGGAAGAGGCTCGACTCATAGAGCTGGGTCATGTTGAGGACGACATTCGAGAGTTGTGACGAGAGCTGCTGGCTGGCCGCGACGGCCGCGCCCGCTTCGGCGATGCCGATGCGTCGCTCGATGACCAGGTACGCCAACGCTCCATACGTCAGCGCCGTCACGATCGCCGACGCGCCGCCGCTCAGGACCTGGTAGCGGGCTCGCTTGCGAAGGTTCGCCGCGAGCTCCCTCAGACGTTCGTTGGACAGCCGCTCGTAAAGGGCGCGCATGTAAGGAGCGAGCGCGAAAGAGCGGAGCTCCTTCGCGTACTCGCGACTGGTGAACAGGCCAAAAATGTAGCTTCGTTTCCGCTCGTTGGGGGTCATCGACTTCCAGAAGAAATACGTCTGACGGCTGCTCGCCGCGCTCGCGAGCCACATCGGGACGAACCCGACGATCGCGAGAACGAGCAGGATCGGTTGAAGCAGGTAGAGCGCGGCACCCACGCCGACGATCAGGAACAGGCTCCGCGCGAGTCCGAGAGCCGCATCGGTGACGCCGAACATCCGGCCCATGGCGTTCATCGCGCGCCGCAGGAGGTCCTGGAATTCCGGCGTCTCGAATCGCTTGAGATCGATCGCGATGATCCGATCGAGGAGAACGGAGTTGGTGTGCCGCTCGACGATCGCGCCAAGCAGCTGCCGCTGCTGGCTCTGCACGATGCTGGCGCCCGTCGACACGATGGACAGACCGATCATCGCCGCCAGGAGATAGCCGACGCGGCTGAGATCGCCGCCGCTTCCAGTCGCGAGCACCGCGGCGATGACGTCGCGGGTGATGATGAGCTGCACTCCCGTCGTGATCGCGGTGACGATCTGGGGTGCGAGGCTCGCCAGGAATCGCCCCGGCGCGGCCTCCCAGACGAGCTTGAACGATGAGGCGAGTACTCGCGGCACGCGGCGAACCCTCCGCCGCTCGGGCGGCGCCTCGACCCGATCGCCGCGACCCCAGAAGATCAAGGTGTCAGCGTATCGCGCGCACCTTCCTTACTTGACGCGATACGAGAGCAGTTCGCTCACTCCGTTGTAACCAAGCTTGCGCAGCGCCCCGTGCTGAGGCCTCGGTCCGCCGCGGGCAGTCGCGATCTCCTCGCGGATCGCGGCGGCGAGTGCCGACGCGAATGCGGCGCCCTTCTCGCCGAGCCGGTCCATCCGCGCAAGCTCTCGCTCCGCCTCGCCCCACCGCCCGCGCACGACCTGTGCAATGGCGAGATTCATCCCGGCGATGTCCCAGATGGACTCGCGATCCCAGAGGCGCGTCTCCGGCGCGTAGGCGCGGCGCGCTTCGTCTTCCGATCCGGCAGCGCCGGACATGATCGTCGGAAGGAGCAGCGCGGCAGCGCGGGTCGCGTGAGCTATCGGGATCATCCGCTCGGTAAGCGGCACGAGATCTGCGGGGAGCGCGTGTCCGCGGATCAGTTCGGCGATCCCCCCGTATCCGGCGAGGTTCGCGCCGACGAGGCAGAAGGTCGCGTCAGGGTTCTGCTCCACGATCGAGCGAAGCTCGGCCGCGAGCGCGGCTACGCCGGTCCAGTCGCCGCGCGCGAAGCGCACGAGCGCCTTGGTACCGACCGCGTGCTGGCGCGTGTGAGCGCTCTTCGTGACACTCACTTCGAGCAGGCGATCGGCCGTGGCCTCGGCGCGCCCGAGCTCGCCGGCGTGGAAGAGCGCGAGCGCGTGCCACATGAGCGCCTCAGGCTCGTTCAGCTCGGCACCTTGCCTTGTGAGTTCGTGGACGAGATAAAAAAGGTCGACCGCCTGCCCGCAATCCCCGTTCGCCACCAGATGAACGAGCGCGAGCCGCCAGAGCGCGTCGCCGAAGGGACGTTTGTCGGTGACGGAATCGGGTCTCCGCCAGAACAGCGAAGTCGTTCGTGAACAACCCACGCTGGGCCAACAGGCGGACCAGGGCCATCGTGTCACCGGTCTCGCGCGCGATCCGGCTCCCCTCGTCCAGCAGGAGCCGCCAGGCCGGCACTTTGCCAGGCTCGTCGACGAATTCGCTCGATCAGTCACCGACGAAGCCCTCCTTCTTCGCACCCGGATCCGGCCAGGGACCGAGGTCGGCGCATCTCCCTTGCAACAGCTCATCACGGACGCGGGCGACGGG
>JBOGTG010000156.1:0-14382 GCA_050692175.1 Candidatus Limnocylindria bacterium
ACCAAGCGGATCTCAATCATCCGCGCGTAACGACCGATCGGGTCGTCGAGCTCCGCGCGGCGCGACAGTTCGGCCGCTGCGGCGGCCGCAGTTGAGCTGGGCGCCCCCGGGACCGGTGCCGCCGGCACCACCCTCGGCGCCGCGACCCCACCACGGATCAGCTTCGTCACGGCGTCAACCACCTTCTCCACTGAGGGGAGGTAATGACGCTCGAGCGCGCCGAAGGGGATGGGTATGTCGGGGCATGCGACTCGGACGATCGGGACCTTCAGGTGCGCGTGCCCTTCCGATGCGACCGCGCTGGCAACGTCCGCTCCCCAGCCCCCAGTGAACGGGTTTTCCTCCACGATCACTAGCCGGCCGGTTCGCTTCACGCTATCGAGAACGGTCGCGCGGTCCCACGGGCGCACGGTGCCGAGGTCGATGACTGCGCAGGAGATGTCCTCCACCTGGTCGGCGGCAGCAAGGGCCACCCGGACCATCTGGCCGAGCGCGACAATCGTCACATCGGCGCCGTCGCGCGTCGTGCGCGCAGTGCCGAGCGTCCAGAGCGCTGCCGGTCCCGGCTCGAAGTCCTCCTTGGTGCCATAGAGGTTTCGCGGCTCGAGGAACACGACCGGGTCCTCGCCGCGGATCGCGCAGCGCAGCAGCCCATAGGCGCTCGCCGCTCCCGATGGCGATACAACGGTGAGTCCGGGAGTGTTCATGAACCACGACTCGAGGGTCTGTGAGTGCTGTGCCCCGAATCCCAGGCCGCCGCCCGCCGAGGCTCGCATCACGATCGGCAGCCGGAGGGTGCCGCCCGACAGGTAGCGCATCTTCGCTGCCTCCGTAACCACCTGGTCGAGCGCGACCCCGAAGAATTCGGCGAACATGATCTCGATGACGGGTCGAAGGCCCTTGGCGGCCGCGCCGATGGCCGCGCCGATGATGGCGGTCTCCGCGATCGGAGTGTCTCGGACTCGATCCTTCCCGAACTCCTCGACCAGCCCGGCAGTCACCTTGAACACGCCGCCGGCGTCGGCTACATCCTCGCCGAACACGACGACCGACGGATCCGCCCGCATCTCGTCTGCGATCGCGAGCTTGATCGCCTCGCGCATCGTGAGCTGCACTTGGCCTAGACCATACCAGCGCGAGCCTGTCGTACGCTGCGGCGCGTGCGTCAAAGGGACGGGCGAAGGCGGCGGCGCTCTGCCCCGGTCACCGTCCATCTCCCGCCGCCGGCATGGCGCTCGCGCGCGGACGCTGCTCCCGGCACGCGCGTTCGGCTCGTCGTCGACAGCGTCGTCCCGGGCGCCGACCTGTATGGCGGGGTGATCGAGATCGAGGCGGGGGCGAGCGTCCCGCTGCACTGGCATCGGCGCGGCGAGCTGCAGTTCGTCTTATCGGGACGCGGCGCCCTACTCCATCCGAACGGTCTCGAGACGTCGGTCGGTCCGCACAGCGCAGTCTTCAGCCCTGCCGGCCGGCATGGGGCACATGGCTTCCGCGCCAGGGGGCCCGCGCGGCTGGTGATCCTGTTCTTCTACGGATCACCGCGCGGAAGGCGACCCTGGATAGCCCGGATAAAGGACTGATGCGGGCGTGAAGATCACGGATGTCCGTTCGTTCACGTGCGACGTGCCAGTCCCACGTCCGATCCTGATGGGTGACTTGCGATACGACACCCGCGACTACGTCGTCGTCGAGATCGTCACTGACGAAGGGATCGGTGGTATCGGCTTTGGCATGGCGCGGTATGCACCCGTCGCTCAGATCATCGAGACGAACCTCAAGCCCCTCCTGATCGGCCAGGACCCCCTAATGACCGAACAGCTTTGGGATCGGCTCTACTACCTGAACTTGCTGATCGCCCAGCGGGGGATTTTCATGCGAGCTCTCAGCGTCGTGGACATAGCTCTCTGGGACATCAAGGGAAAGGTCGCGGGACTTCCGATCTGGAAGCTGCTCGGCGGGCACCGCACCCGAATGCCGGTGCTGATGGCGGGGGGATACGTCGCCGCGGACAAAGACGTCGGCACGCTCAGCGACGAGGTGGCCGGTTACGTCGACCGTGGGTTCCAACTAATCAAGATCTCCGCGGGTTCGCTCGAACACGACACCGCACGCGTGCGCGCGGCGCGTAAAGCAGCCGGCGGCGCGACGAAGCTGATGTATGACGCGCACTGGGCGTGGCGCGATCCGCAGGACGCATTGCGGGTGGTGCGCGAGTGGGAGGATCTGGACCTCGCATGGATCGAGGACCCATTTCCATCCGAGCTGCTCAAGCCGCTCGGCCGCTTCCGCGAAGGCACGACGATCCCGCTCGCCATCGGCGAGGACCTTACCGGGCGCTGGGCCTTCCAACGTGTGCTCGAGGACCAGCTCGCCGACGTCGTGCGTGTCGACGTCACGAACGTAGGCGGATTCACCGAGGCGGTCAAGATCTGCGCGCTCGCGGCGGCGGATGGCCTCACCGTGAGTCCGCACGTCTACCCGGAGATCCACGTACATCTCGCGGCGGCTCTGCCGAACGTCCCGCACGTCGAGATGACGGATCCGCCGCAGGGGATCGAGGCCCTTCACCTTCTTATGGCAAGCACGCTTGACGTGCGGAACGGAGAGGCGGAGGCCCCGGAGCGCCCAGGGCTCGGCTTCGATCTCGACCGCAATGGCGTCGAGCGTTATCGACGGTGAGCGCGTTCCAGCAGATCGCGCTCGCGCCCGCACACGAGCTGCGGCGTCGTGTTGCTTCGCGCGAGCTGTCGCCTGTCGAAATTCTCGACGCGGCCGAGTGTATGTACGAGCAACGGAACCCCGATCTAAACGCGATCGTCACCTCGAACTTCGATGCCGCTCGACGCGACGCGCTCGAGGCGGAGCAGAGACTCGCGCGGAACGAGCCCGTGCGCACACTCGAAGGGCTCCCGCTTGCGGTGAAAGACAGTGTCCCGACCGCAGGCGTCCGCACGACGTACGGCTCGCCGCTGTTCCGCGACAACGTCCCTACGTCGGACGCCCTCCACGTCTCGCGTTTGCGCGCGGCCGGCGCGATCCTCGTCGGCAAGACGAATACGCCCGAGTTCGAGGTCGGCATCAACACGCGCAATCCGGTCTTCGGCCAGACGGTCAACCCCTGGGATCACACCCTCGGCTGCGGCGGGTCGAGCGGCGGGTCCGCGGTCGCGCTTGCGACGGGCATGTGCGCGCTCGCCGACGGGACGGATCATGGCGGGTCCGTGCGGATCCCCGCGTCGCTCGTTGGGGTCGTGGGGATGCGGCCTTCGCCAGGGCGCGTCCCGTTGTACCCGTCGAAGTGGGTCTACGACACGCTCTCGGTCCCGGGACCCCTCGGGCGGACGGTGCGCGACGCGGCCCTGATGCTCTCCGTGATGGCAGGACCGGATCCGCGCGTGCCCATATCGCTCGCGGAGTCTGCCGAGCAGTATGCGGATCTCGATCCCGACGTGCGCGGCTGGCGCGTCGCGTGGTCGCGAGATCTGCATGGGCTCCTTGCGGTCGATCCGCAAGTCGCGTCGGCGATCGAGCGTGTGGTGCGGCGATTCGCGGACCTCGGATGCATCGTCGAGGAGGCGAGTCCCGACTGGCACGACGCCTCGGAGATCATCGGCCCCCTCCGTGCGCACCGTACGTCGATCGTCATGGACGAATTGCGTGCTCAGGCCACGGAGATCGCGAACCCATGGCTCCGAGAGTTCATCGACCGGGCCGACAACCTGTTACTGAAGGACCTCGGCGCCGCCGAGGCGAAGCGAGCGCGATCCTGGGAGCGGACGGCGGCGTTCTTCGCGCGCTACCGCCTCTTGCTCATCCCCGCGACGCAGTGGACAGCGTTCCCGAAAGAATTGGACTTCCCGCCCATCGTGGCCGGCCGAAAGATGAGCGGCGTCGTCGAGGCGATCCTCTCCACGTACGCCGTCACGATCGCTGGTTTGCCTGCCCTGTCCGTGCCCTGCGTGCTTCCCCCGGCGCACCTGCCGATCGGCCTTCAGATCGTTGGAGGATGGCGGCGCGACGCGGACGTCTTGCGCGCGGGCATCGCTTTCGAGGGGACCTTCCGCGGCACGGCACGTCCCACGGTCTGATTTCGCACGCGGACTGCACTATCGGATCGCCCGCTGTGATGACGAAGGATGTCTCGATACGCGCACCGCCGACGTCGGGTCGAGCAGGATGAGCTCGAGATTGATGACTATCCGCTCCTCGAGCACGCAGTCGTTCGTGAGCGTGAGTATCCCGGGTGGGTCGGGATTCTCTAGACCGACCGCCACATCGGAGCCGTGTCCCGGCACGCGGCGTCCTGGCCCTCAGAGCGGCGTGGTGCCGCCTGTTGCGACCCCGATCCCCTCCGCGCGCGGGTACGGCCATGGCCCCGCGTCTACTCGGGCGCGCACAGCGCGGAAAAGCCGCATGAGGTTGCCTCCCATGATCTTGCCGACGTCCTCGTCGCTGAAGCCGCGGGCCACCAGCCCACGGGTGATATTGAGCATGCGGCCGATGTTCTCGACGCCCTCTGTCATGGAGAAGGGCGTGGCGATGCCCTGGTTCTCCCAGAGGCGCTGGTCGGCGATGTGGAGGTAGTCGGGGCCGCAGGCGACGTGGTCCGTCCCGGCTACGCGAGCGACGTACTCGAACTGTGCCATCAGCTCGTCGAACTTAGCCTGATGTCGTCCTGGCTTCACTAGCCCGGAGTGAAAGTGGATCGCCATGACGCCGCCTCGAGCCGCCGTCGCCCGGATCAGCTCGTCCGTCAGGAGCTGAGGCTGCTCGGGGTTCAGCGCGCGCGCGCCCGTGTGCGAGTTGAGTACAGGCACGGTAGAGGTCTCGATCGCTTCCTCGATGGAGCGGTCGGCTAGGTGTGACACGTCGACGATGATCCCGAGGCGGTTCAGCTCGCGGATGAGTTCGCGCCCGAAGTCGGTAAGGCCGCGCCCCGTCTGATCGCTCTGTGGAGCGCCCACCGTCGTCTCGAGCGCCCATGAGAGCTGGAGGTGTCGCAACCCGAGCCGGTGGAGCATGCGCAGCACCTCGAGCCGGTCCTCGATGAGGCGCGAGCCCTCGCTCCCGAGAAGAAGGGCGATCGCTCCTCGCTCCTTCGCTCGGACGACATCGTCCGGCTCGAGCGCGACCACCATCCCTCCCTCGGACTGTTCCACCTGCCAGAACACGTAGTCGAGCGCGATGAGCGCGGACTTCAGGAAACCCTCGCTGGCGTCGGGTGCGAGCGGCTGCAGCGTTGGGTCCGCCTCCGGCGCGTCTGATGGGGGCCGCCCGTGGCGGCGGGCCTCGCGCGCGTACCCCCTGCCTCGCACGGAGCCGAGGAATGTCTCGCGGTCTGCGTGGAGCCGCGCGTCAACTGACAGCATCAGCTGTTTCGCCGTGACGCCTCCCTCGCGCATCGCGACGAGGCTCTCGGGAAGGAGGTTGTGGTCGTGGCAAATGAAGACGAGGCACTCGCGGTGCAACCGTTGCGCGCGTTCCTCCTGCTCCGGCGTCAGCCGGACCGGCGAGTCACTACACACGCCCACACCATTCGATGACGAAGGCGGCGAGCGTGCGCGCGGCTTGGTCCATGCTCGCGAGCTCGAGCCACTCGTTCGGCGCATGGGGGTTCTCTCCGTTGCCGGAGCCGTACAGGCAGCACGGTGTTGGGTCGGCGAGCTGGAAGTGGCGGAGGTCGCCGAACCCGGCGATCGGTCCGACTTCGAGGGCCGTGCCGAGCGCGACCCGCTGGCTGCGATCGAGCGCCGCCACCAGCTCCGCCGTCCCGGCTGGACCGACGAAGGGCGGAACCTGGAGAGACAGGAACCGGAGGTCCGGAGGGTTGTGAAGCAGCCATTCGTTCCGGCGGGCGACCCGCTCGACCGTTCCCACGACGAGCGCCTTCGCGTCGTCGAGCGAGAGCGGCGGCGCGAATGCCATGTGGCAATCCAGGCTCGCGATACCCGGGACCGTTGTCGGTGTCGCGCCGCCCGCGATGACTCCGGGGTTCAGTTGGAAAGCGTCGGCGAGGTGATCAAACGGCGGCGCAGGCAGCGGCGCTTCCCGCTCGAGCGTGCGCAGCGCCGCGACGAACGGCAGCAGCAGCTCGATGGCGTTTACTCCTGACCGGCTGCGGACCGCAGCCGCGCTCCGTCCGCGCACGCTGATCCGGAACCAGAGCTGACCGCAGTGCGCGGTGACGGCGCGTCCGCCCCTGCCGTCGACAACGATCGCCGCGTCCGCTCGATACCCGCGCGCGCCGCACGCCAGCGTTCCATTCCCCGACGACTCCTCGTCGATCACACTCTCGAGGATGAGGTCGCCGCGCATCTGGACGCGGGATCCCCAAAGGACGTCGGCGATCCAGAGCAGGATGGCCACGCCGGCCTTGTCGTCCCAGGCGCCTCTGCCGTAGAGCCGCCCGTCCGAGATCACCGCCGACCAGGGGTCGCGGTCCCAAAGCTCAGGCGCGCCGGGGACGACCGAGTCGATGTGGGCGTTGAGGATGAGCGAGCGCCCGCCGCCGGTGCCGGCAAGGACGCCCACGACATTGGGGCGGCCGCGGTAGTCCGCGTCCGTGGGACCCCAGCCCGGGTGCGACCCGAGCATATCGGGGTCGACTTCAAAGACGTCGACCCGCGCGCCCGCCGCTTTCAAGGCCTCGGCGACGATCACTTGCGCGCCCGCCTCGTTCCCCACGACGGCTTCCGCTTGAACCAGCCGCTGGAGGCGGTGCACCGCGCGGTCGCGAGAAGCCTCGAGCGCGCCGACGATGTCCGCGGACACTGACTCGGCCGGCGCCGTCACGACGGGGGGACAGCCGGCGCTGTCAGCCCGATCCCGCGCCGGGTGAGTTTGTCGATGGAGGGCACGGCCGCAATGAGCGCCCGGGTGTACTCGTGTGACGGCCGTGCGAGCACGGTGTCTGCGGGTCCGCGCTCGACGATCCGGCCCTGATACATGACGGCGACGTGGTCAGCGATCTGACGGACTGTGCCGAGGTCGTGCGAGATGAAGAGAAAGGACAGACCAAGTTCAGATTGCAGCCGCACCAGCAGGTTGAGGATCTGCGCTTGCACTGAGACGTCCAGCGAGCTGGTCGGCTCGTCGCAGATCACGAGGGCGGGAGAGGGCGCGATGGCGCGTGCGATCGCGACCCGCTGCCGCTGACCGCCGGAGAGCTGACGCGGAAGGCGCTGGGCGAAGCTCGCGTCGAGGCCGACGAGATCGAGGAGCTCGTTTACACGCTCGCGCAACGCGGGGTCGCGCATACGAAGCAGGTGGATCAGAGGTTCCGCGATGGTGTCGGCGATCCGCACACGCGGGTCGAGCGATGCGGTGGGTTGCTGGAAGACCATCTGCATCTGGCGACGGGCGCGGCCACGCAGCCGCACGAGCTCCTGTCCGAGGAGCCAAATCCTTCCGCTCGTCAGCGGCGCGATACCCAAGATCGCGCGTGCGACGCTCGTCTTTCCGCTGCCACTCTCTCCGACGAGCGCGAGCGTCCTGCCGGCCTCGATGTCCAGGTCTACGCCGTCGACGGCGCGGAAGCGTCCCGCCCCTAGGCCAAGAAGGCCACCACGGAGCTCGTACTCCACGATGAGATCCTTGATCTTGAGGACCTCTGTCATCGCGAGCCTCGGCCCGGCGGCGCGAACACCCAGCACGCAGAAGCGTGAAGCGGGCCGACGGTCTCCAGCTGCGGGTCCAATTCGCGGCACTTGTCGATCGCGTAGGCGCAGCGCGGCGCGAAGCGGCAGCCAGCCGCGATGTCCCAGACGCCCTGTACCCCGCCTGGGAGCGTGGGCAGTGGACGGAGTCGGACGTCCACCCGCGGAACGCAGCCCACGAGCCCGCGCGTGTACGGGTGGTTCGGCTGGCGCAGGACGTCAAGCACGGGGCCGCTCTCGACGATCGCGCCGGCGTACATGACGGCGAGTCGGTCCGCGACGAGCGCGGCCACCCCAAGGTCGTGGGTCACGAGAAGTACGGCGAGGCCGCGCTGGTCGACCGTCCGGCGCAGTAGCTCGAGGATCTGCGCTTGGATCGTCACGTCCAGCGCGGTGGTTGGCTCGTCGGCGAGCAGGACCTCGGGGTCGCATGAGAGCGCGACGGCCATGAGCGCGCGCTGCCGCATGCCCCCGCTCAGCTCGTGCGGGTAGCGTTGGAGCGTCCGCACCGGATCCGGCATGCCGAGCTCGCCGAGCAGTTTCGCGGCACGGGCGTTGGCCTCACGCTGCCCGATGCCAAGATGCACGCGCATCGGTTCGGTGATCTGGAATCCGATCGTGCGCACGGGGTTGAGCGCGGCGAGGGGGTCTTGGAACACGATGGAGATGCGACTGCCCCGCCTCTCCATGAGGGCGGCCTCGGGCAGGCTCGTCAACTCGTCCGCACCGAGGCGGACGGTGCCACCGGCCAGACGGACACCGACGGGCAGAAGACGAATGAGCGAGAGCGCCGTCATTGTCTTGCCCGATCCGGTCTCGCCTACGAGAGCGGTGATTTCGCCCCGCCGCAACTCGAGTGAGACGTCTCGAACGACGCGGGTCCACTTCGTCGGCGTGCGTACCTCGACCGACAGATCCCGGGCGGAGAGGACCGTGTCTCGGCTTGCCGCGTCCCCACGCTCGAGCCGAGCGATCACCCGCGCCGGAGGGCGCTGGTCCGCGCGCGCATCGATCGTGCGCGTCGGAGACGCAGATCGTTGAAGACCTCTCCGAGGAAACGGCGCGACGCCGAGTCCAGGTCGTTGATGAACTCGATCACCTCGACCCCGGCCGGGATGGCCCTGCGAGCAGCCGACATGCTCTCCGAACGAACCACTACCGCTGTTACCCCAGAGAAGACTGAAGCTTCAGGTCGCGCGGGAAGGAGAAGCTGCCGGACCTTGACGTCTCTGAGGTTGGTCTGCTCGATCGTTTCGGCCATACGGCGGAGCCGCTCCTCCGTGGAGCCGTCGCCCTCCTGACCGAAATAGACGACGCCGACCGTCGCCGGCCGCGGTAGGCGCTCGAGCTTCTCCAGAACGCTGACGTGCGGTCGCACGCCGATGGCGAAGACCTCGACCTCGACCCCCAGGTCGCGCAGGAAGCGCCGGACGGCTGTCAGGTGGTAGAAGGTGGACACGACGCAGTCGGCGTCACGGAAGTCGCCGCGCGCGTGCGCCGCTTCGAGATCGTCGAGCAGCAGTGGTCTCATGCGGACGCCGAACTCGCGCTCGATCGGCCCCACGAAATGGCTGAGGCTTTGCCGGTTGCACTCGACGAAGCAGACGCGGAGTGGCGGCTGGTGTTCCCTCGTGTTCACATGTGAGGCGACGAGCGAGACGAGCTGCTCGGGTGTCACGCCCAGGCCGAGCGCGCGACTAACCATCTGCTCCACGATGTCGAGCACGTCGCCGCGCACGACGACGTCGCGGTAGGCGTCCCGCGACCGGCTCAGCGGGAGCACGACCGTGCCCCCGCCGCGGTTGCCCTTCGCGTACCGGTCGCGTCGCAGGAGCGCATATGCGCTGAGCACGGTGTTCCGGTTGATGCTCAGGTTGTCGGCGAGGTGTCGTGCCGAGGGCAGGCGCGTCTCCGGCTCGAGCTCACCGGTCGCGATGAGATACTCCAGCTGATCCGCGAGCTGCCGGTACACGGGCCGCCCGCTCGTCTCGCTGAGCCGGATCCGCCGTCCGAGGTACCGCTTGGGCTCATCGGCCGCGCGTGGGTGCGCAGCGTGCGGCGGAGCCGCGACCGTCGCGCGCCGCGCCGGGACCGGTCGCGAGATCATGCGCACCTTCACCTCCCAAACGCGGCCGAGCGCGGATGGCCCATTATGTTAGGTCTTCGCTCCGTCCATAGGTCACTTCAATAGGTCAGGTTTTCGCGCGATCGAGCGGATGCGCGATATGGGTTCGGGGGTGGAAAGGTGGGCGCCGCCGGAGAGTGGCTGCTGGTCAGGGCTGGACACCTCATCGATGGGACTGGAGCATCCGCCCAGACGTCCGCCGCCGTCCTAATCCAAGGCGATCGCATCGTCGAGGTCGGTCCCTCGTCGGCGGTCCGTGCGCCCGAGGGCACGCGGTTGATCGACGCGCCGGACGGAACGCTCATTCCGGGGCTGGTCGACTGTCACCACCATGTGACCTACTCGGGTCACATCGGGATCGGACAGCTCGAGTGGCCCCTCTCGCTCGAGTACTCGGCGGTATGTGCCGGCGCGAACGCCGCACGTGCGCTCTCGTTCGGATACACGTCCGCGATGGATGTCGGCTGCCGTGGGCTCATCGGAGTAGCCACGCGCGAGGCCATCGCCCAGGGGGTGATCAACGGCCCAAACCTGCGAGTGAGTGGCCAGATCCTCACCACCGTCGGCGGCCCGCTCGACATTTGGCCGTCGACGATGCGGCTCGACCCGCACACCCGTCTCACGACCCTGGTCTCGGGGGTGGAGGAGGTCAAGCGCACGATCCGCGAGCAGGTCAAGGAGGGTGTCGACAACGTCAAGCTGCAGATCACGCGCTCCACTGTCCAAGCGACCGGCCGCGGTCGTGCTGTCACGTTCACCAATGAAGAGCTTCTGGCCGCGGTCGAGTTCGCGCATGATCACGGGCTCTCCATCGCGGCGCACGTCGAGGGGAGCGACGGCATCCAGCATGCGATCCGTGCGGGGTTCGACACTTTGCAGCACGCCTCCTTCATCGACGACGCGTGCGTCGACCTGCTGGAGCGGTATCCGTCAACGCGCGTCGTCTTTACGCTTGGCGTCTACGACGCGATCCTTCAGCTCGGCCCGCGGTTGGGATACCCGCCCACGCACATCGAGCGCGTCCGCGCGGTGTGGGACAGGATGCTCGAAGGGGTACGCCTCGCCTATGCGCGCGGGGTGCCGTTTGCCGCGGGCTCCGACTGCGGCGGCGCGATCCACCCGCACGGCAGGTACGCACGCGATGTTGTTCTCTTCGTGCGCGATTGCGAAATGCCCGTTGAGCACGCGCTGCGCGCCGCCACGCAGTACGCCGCGACGGCGGCGTGGTTCGAGGGGAGGGGCACGCTCTCTCCGGGTTCAATGGCGGATCTCGTGCTCGTCGAGGGCGATCTTACGAAGCGAATCGAGCTGCTGGAGGACGAGTCGAACGTAAGCGTGGTGGTGCGTGGTGGGGTCGTGGTGAAGGAGCCCCCAGGCGCCGTCCGCGCGGGAGTAGCTGCGACCTGAACACCGCGATGCGTCGGATCAAGGTCCTCGACCTCTACCCCTTCGACAAGGCCGCCCGGGACCGGCTCGACGCCATCTCGCCGCGCCTCCGGATCGAGCATCGGAACGCCGACACGCAGGAGCAGGCCGACGCGATCCAGGACGCCGAGCTCGAGGTGCTTCTCAGCGGCTATGCGCCGTCCGACTTCCGGCGGACGCCCGCGCTGCGCTGGATCGCGAGCGAGACCGCGGGGATCGAGCAAATCCTGGCGAAGGACCCCTGGTCGAGGCGCGTCACAGTTACGAGTGGCAGCGGGCTGCACGCCGTCGCGATGGGCGAGTACGCGCTGACGGCGATGCTGCTGGTGACGCAGCGTGTCCCGGCCGGCTCCGCGCCCAGAGCGAGCATCGCTGGCCGGCGTGGCGCTCCGCGGAGTGGCTGAATCTGGCGGGGGCGCGCCTGCACGGGTCGACTGTCGCGCTCGTCTGATATGGCAGCGTCGGCGTGAGATCGCGCGACTGACGAAGGCCTTCGGCGCGCGGGTCCTCGCGGTGAAGGCTTGTCCGCATGATCGACTCGACCACGGGTATAGAGAGGACGGGACCGGCGATCCCGACGGGAGGTTGCCGGACCGGATCGGTCGGGATGGATGACATGCGCGAAGTTCTCAGCGAGGCCGACTTCGTGCTCATCGCGGTGCCGCTTACGCCGCGCACGAAAGGACTCGTCGACGCCGCGTTTCTCTCCGCGATCCGGCCGAACGCCTGGCTCGTAAACGTCGGACGTGGCGGACACGTCGTCGAAGGCGATCTCCTGGATGCGCTCCGCTCGGGACGCATCGCCGGCGCCGTACTCGACGTTGTTGCCGACGAGCCCCTTCCGGCCAGCAGCCCGTTCTGGGATCTACCGAATGTGATCCTCACGCCGCACCTCGCCGGAGTCGCCGGGCCGGCGCGCTTCTGGAGTGCGACGGCAGAGCTCATGGCCGAGAACCTCCCGCGCTACGCCGCGCGCGAGCCGCTGCTGAACGTCATCGACCCCGGCCGCGCCTACTAGCTCCGCTCCGACTACGCGACGATCTTGAGGTCCCGCGCGATGTGGGCGAGGACGTCCAGGCAGTGTTCGAGATCGGCACGGGTGTGCTCGGAGCTCACGATGGTACGCACGCGCGCGCGGTCGGCTGCGACCGCGGGGGGAAGGATCGCCTGAACGGCGATGGCCTCGTCCGCGAGGCGGTCGGCGAGCCTGCGCGCGATGCTCGGGTCGCGCGTCAGGATTGGCACGATCGGCGTCTCGCTGGCGCCCGTGTCGAAGCCGAGGCGCTGAAGTCCGCTCCGGAAATGCCCGGCGTTCGCCCAGAGTCGCTCGAGGCGCTCGGGCTCGCGCTCGAGCACCTCAAGCGCGGCGAGGCCCGCCGCCGCGATCGCGGGCGGCAGCAAGGTGGAGTACAGGATCGGCCTGGCCCGGCGGAGGAGATGCTCGCGCATCGTCGCGTCGGAACCCACGAATCCGCCAGCGGACCCGAGCGCCTTCGAAAGCGTCCCCATCTGGATGCGGACCCTGTCGTGGAGACCGAAGTGATCGACGGTGCCGCGGCCGCCGCGGCCGAGCACCCCCGATCCGTGCGCATCGTCCACCATGACGGCGGCGCCGTAGCGCTCGGCGGCCGCGCAGATTTCGGGGAGCGGAGCGATTTCGCCATCCATGCCGAAGACGCCGTCGGTGATGACGAGGATCTCGCGGTAGCGGGGCCTGCCGCGCGCCCGCCAGCGCGCGCCGCGGAGGATACTCTCAAGCGCCGTGGCGTCCCGATGTGGATAGGTACGCCGCGCCCCGTCGGACAGCCGTACGCCATCGACCGTGGAGGCGTGGCTCAGCTCGTCGTACACCACGAGGTCCTCGTCGGAGACGAGCACGGGGATCGTCCCGATGTTCGCGACATAGCCGGATTGGAAAGTCACGACCGCCTCAACCTGCTTGAACTCGGCCAGGCGCCGTTCGAGCTGCTCGTGGAATCGCGTGCGGTCCGCAGCATTTCGACCCGCAGCGCTCCCAACGCCAAGCTCCTGGATGGCGCGGATCGCCGCCTCTCGCACGCGCGGGTGGTCGCGTAGCCCGAGATAGTTGTTCGAGGCGAGGTTGAGCAGGGGACGCGCCATGGCACGGACCGGGGTGCTCATGAACGGTCCCTCCGCCCCACGAGGTCCCAGCAGTCCGCTTCTAAGGACGTCGCGAGGGTCTTGCGCAGCTGGGCCCGAAATCGCGGATAGCATATGTGGACATGTCAAACGCGATGGCCTCGTATTGACAGCCCCCTCCGTCGGGAATAGCGTCCAAGCGTTTCCTGCCCGCATTACCTAGACGGGTAGGCCATACCGCATAGGGAGGGGACGGATGCCCGCGCTGCATCGGATGATGGGGTTGAGGCTCGCCGCGATCCTGGCCGTTAACGCGCTCCTCGTTGGTGCCTGCACCCAGACGACCCCGCCAGGACAGACAGCCGCGCCAGCCGCGCTGAAGACGGTGGTCTTTGGCTCGTTGACCGTGTCGCCGGGAGGGTGTGATGGCACGACGCTCGTTCAGTACGCCATCACGTTCAGCTGTCCCATGACTACGCAGGAGGCGCTGGTGACGTTCGACTGGGGGACGAACTCGGTGAAGCCCGGACTCGCGACGAGCTGGGACGAGAAGCCCGATTCCATTACGTTCAAGCTCCGCTCGGGCGTCACATTCCACGACGGCACGCCCTTCAACGCAGACGCCGTCGTCTTCAATCTCCGGCGGGTCTACGACAAGTCGCATCCGGCGAACCTCGGCCAAGCGTTTCCGTATGCCTTCTACGTGCCGTTCAAGAGTGTCGAGAAGGTCGACGACATGACCGTTCGCGTCAACATCACCCCCACGCCGAACGCCATCTGGAGCTTCAGCTTCCTGGCGACGCTGATGCAGAGCCCGAAGGCGGTTGAGGCCAAAGGGAAGGACTACGCGTTCAGCCCGGTCGGTACGGGCCCCTACAAGATCGTCTCGTACGAGGACAAGGTCCGCTGGGAGGTTGCGCGCTACGAGAACCACTGGAACAAGCAGCAGAAGCCCGCGCCCGACCGGATCATTGTCCTCATCAAGACGGATGCCGCGGCCCTCGCGAACGACGTCATGTCCGGCAACATCGACGTGATAATCGAGCCGCCTGTCGAGCAGACCGACCAGATGAAGAC
>JBOGTG010000157.1:0-31561 GCA_050692175.1 Candidatus Limnocylindria bacterium
CGCCTTCGATCGCGACCTTCCCCGTGAGGTACACCCGCACGGGGCGAGGCTAGCGCGTGCTACCGCGGCGTGGCGAAGCCACACGCCAAGCAGCAGACCACAGGGGCGTCAGCCCCGAGGACTACGCGGCGGTGGCCATCCCGAGGATTTGCTCCCGGCTGAGGTTCATGCCGGGGTGGAATTGCTTGAGATGCGCCTCCGCGTTTCGGACGAGCTCGTCGTCATTCTCGCCACGGATCTTGATGGACGCATGGCCTTCCTTGCAGTCGATGAGCTTCGCCATTTCCGTACCCCTCTCTGCCCGGCCCGGCGGGCTGGATGAGCATTGCCGCTCCGCTTTGGAGACGCCTTGGCGCGAGTTTGGGCCTGCCTAATGCTGCACGTACGTGCCGCCGCAGAAGCCGTTTTTCCAGTGAAACCCACGGCGCCGTGCTCTGCTCTAGTCGTCCTTGCCCGATGACGATGCTGTTCGTATGGATTCGACGACGGTCGCGTCGGCCAGCGTCGTCGTGTCGCCGAGCGGCGTCCCATTTGCGATATCACGCAACAGCCGTCGCATGATTTTTCCTGAACGCGTCTTCGGTAATTCGGGAGTGAACATGATCGTCTTCGGTCGGGCGATCGAGCCGATCGCCTTCACGACGTGCTCGCGGAGCTCCTTCGAGAGCTCCTCGCTTCCGTCATTGCCCCCGCGAAGCGTCACGAACGCGAAGATCGCCTGCCCGGTGATCGGGTCCTCGCGGCCGATCACGGCCGCCTCGGCGACCTTCGGGTGCGAGACGAGCGCCGACTCGACCTCCGTCGTCGAGATGCGGTGCCCTGAGATCTTCATCACGTCGTCAACGCGGCCCATCAGCCAGAGGTAACCGTCCTTGTCGCGACGCGCGCCATCGCCGGCGAAGTATTTGCCGGGATAGCGGCTCCAGTAGGTCTCCTCGTAGCGCTTGTCGTCCTTGTAGATGCCGCGAAGCATCGCGGGCCACGGCCGCGAGAGGACCAGATACCCGGCGCCACCAAGCGGCACGGATTTCCCCTCCTCGTCCACTACGTCGGCCTTCACTCCAGGGAACGGAAAGGTCGCGCTGCCAGGCTTCGTCGTGGTGAGACCCGGAAGCGGCGTGATGAGGATCATCCCTGTCTCGGTCATCCACCACGTGTCGACGATGGGACAGCGTCCCCCGCCGATCGTCTCGTGGTACCAGAGCCACGCCTCGGGATTGATCGGCTCGCCGACCGATCCGAGCAGGCGCAGCGACGACATGTCGTGCTTGCCGGGGTACTCGGCGCCCCACTTCATGAACGTGCGGATCGCCGTGGGCGCGCAGTACAGGATCGAGACCTTGTACTTCTCGATGATCGACCACCAGCGGTCCTTGTCCGGGAAGTCGGGCGTCCCCTCGTACATGACGCCACTGGTGCCGTTGGCGAGCGGAGCGAAGACGATGTAGCTGTGACCGGTGACCCAGCCGATGTCGGCCGCGCACCAGTACACGTCGTCGTCCTTCACGTCGAAGATGAGCTTGTGCGTCGTCGCGACGCCGGCGAGATACCCGGCCGTCGTGTGGACGATGCCCTTGGGTTTCGCGGTGGTGCCTGATGTGTAAAGGAGATAGAGCATGTGCTCGCTCTCGAGCGATTCGGCAGGGCACTCCGGCTTCTGGCGGCCGACGATCTCGTGCCACCAGACGTCACGACCGTCGGTCCACGGTACGTCCTGTTTGACGCGGCGTACGACCAGCACCTTCTCGACGCTCTTGGTCTGCGCGATCGCGTCGTCCGCGTTCTTCTTGAGCGGAACGACGGCCCCCTTCCGATAGCCGCCGTCCGCCGTGATGAGAACCTTCGCCTCGCTGTCGTTGATGCGACCCGAAAGCGCCTCCGCCGAGAATCCGCCGAAGACGACGGTGAACGGCGCCCCGATCCGCGCGCACGCGAGCATCGCGGCAGGAAGCTCCGGGATCATCGGCATGTAGATGGCGACGCGGTCGCCCTTCTTCACGCCGAGCTCCTTCAGTGCGTTCGCTGCGCGCGAGGTCATGTCGAGAAGGTCCTGATAGGTGATGGCCCGCGTGTCGCCGGGCTCGCCCTCCCAGAAGTAGGCGACCTTCGAACCCTTCCCCGCGTTCACGTGGCGGTCGAGGCAGTTTTCGGAGATGTTGAGCTCGCCGCCCACGAACCACTTGGCGTATGGCGCTTCCCACTCGAGCACCTTCGTGAACGGTTTGCGCCAGGCCAGGGTCTTGGCCTGCTCGGCCCAGAAGCCTTCGAAGTCCTTGTCGGCCCGCTCGTAGATCGCCGGGTCTTTGGCATTCGCCTGGGCCGCGAACCCCTTCGGCGGCGGGAATGTCCGGTCCTCGCGGGCGAAGGTCTCGAGGGCCGTCGACGACTTGGTTTCCGTGGCCAAGAACCGCCTCCTAAAGGGCGCTCGGCCGGCCTCGGTCGAGCGCCTCAAGATGTGCTCGGTAGTGCTCTGGCAGCATGAGGAGCCAACCAAAACAATTCAAATCGCCGTAGTACGGATGTCGCGCGGTGGCCTTCGCGTCAGGCTCGGCAGGGAACTCGGCAACTAGGCGAGCGGCCGTAGCTACGGCCTTGCCGGCGAGGCTTTCTATGCCTGCTCGGGTGACTGCGGACGCCGCGGGCCGGGGCTGCCCGGTGGGGCCGGCCGCGGTGCCGAGCGCGAGGCGAAGACCGATGAGCGCCACGCCGCGCTCCACGATCAGGAGGTGGGTCGCCACCTGACCGAGCCCCCAGTCCTCGTCTGACCCCCGGACGAGGTCGGCGTCGGACGCCGCGGCGACCCGGGCGAGGAGTCGATCGCGCTCGGTGGTCGTGCCGCTGACCAGCAGGCGGATCGTCTCCCGGAGCCAATCAGGCCGGTCCGGCGGGTCATCGACCACCCGAAGGGTCATCTTTGCATCATGCGCTCTTGTGTTTTTCGTGCAGAATGCGGCGCGAACCAACTGGCCATACGGCCGCACTGGAGGAATACGTGGCTGGGATCTCAAAGTCGGAGACCCTGAATCGGTTGTCGGAGAAGACCGGTCTGACCAAGAAGCAGGTGGGGCAGTTCCTCGATGAGCTCGCCGGCCTCGCCTACAAGGAAGCCCGCAACGGCTTCACCATCCCGGGCGTCGGGAAGCTCGTGGTCGTCGACCGGAAGGCCCGCATGGGCCGGAACCCCGCCACCGGTCAGCCGATCTCAATTCCCGCGAAGCGCGTGCTCAAGTTCCGGATCGCCAAGCAGGCCAAGGACTCGGTGCTCGCGAAGCGCACCAAATAGCGCTTCCGACCCGGCGCCAGCACTAATTCGATCGAGGTCCGCCGCCCGCGGGAGGGCGGCGGGCCTCGCTCTCGTTTCCGTGTGACGATGGTCCTGGATGCCGGGTCCGAACGTGCCGTTCCCACCGATGGAGGCGCTGCTCGTCGAGCAGCTTCCCGAAGGCGACCGTTGGCAATACGAGCCGAAGTGGGATGGCTTCCGCGGTGTCCTCGAGAACGATGGCGGAGAGCTCGCGCTCTGGAGTCGGAACGAGCGGCCGCTGCTTCGGTACTTTCCTGAGCTGAGACAGCTCGGCGATCTCATGCCGCCACACTCGGCGCTCGACGGCGAGATCGTCATCGAGCTCGGCGGGAAGCTCGAGTTCGACGCGATGCAGAATCGCCTGCATCCCGCGGAGTCCCGCATCCGAAAGCTTTCGATAGAGACGCCGGCGCGCTACATCGTGTTCGACATCCTCCTCTGGAACGGAGAGCCGATCCACGAGCGGCCGCTCGCCGAGCGCCGCAAAGAGCTCGAACGCCTGGCGAAGGGCTTTTCGCTGTCGCCGATCTCGAAGGACCCGGCGCTCGCGAAACAATGGCTCGAGCGGCTCGAGATGATCGGCCTCGACGGCGTGATCGCAAAGCGCATCGACCTTCCGTACAAGCCCGGGGCGCGCGACGCCGTCTCGAAGGTGAAGCACCACCGCACGGTCGACTGCGTGATCGTCGGTTACCGGACGAGCGGAAAGAAGATTGCCTCGCTCTTGCTGGGTCTGTACCGCGAGGATGGCACGCTCGATTTCGTCGGGCACACGTCGGGGATCGCCGGCCCGTTGCAGGACCAGCTGCAGAAGATCCTTCCACCGCTGCTGAAAGAGGACCAGCACATCGAGCAGGAGTGGGGCCGCACGCCCGAGGGCGGTTCGCGCTGGTCGCAGGGGAAGGACCTTCCGTGGCACGAGATCCGGCCCGAGATCGTATGCGAGGTGCGCTTCGACAAAATGGAGCAGGAGCGCTTCCGACACGGCACCCGCTTCATGAGATTCCGGACGGACAAAGATCCCAAGGACTGCACGTGGGAGCAGGTGAAGCCCACACCAAAGCCGGGAGACCCGAAGCTCGACGATCTTCTTGCCGGTCGTCTTTCCTAACTAGTCAATCCGGACGGTCCTAGTACCAGCGGCGGGGACCCCAGGAGGTGCACCGTCCGTCCAACCTTTCCGTTCATCGTGGCAGGACCGGTGCTTTCCGGCCTTGTGGGAAGGAGCCCTTGATGCTTCCGCGTTCATCGTTCGCCCGCTACGCGCTTGTCGCCGCCGTCGCCGCCATGGTGGCGATGGCGCTCGCCGCCCCCGCAGCCACGGCGAATAACAACGGCTTCAACGAGCGCATCCTCGCCTGCGTCGAGTCGCGCGACGCCGGCAGCGACCAGTGCCTGGCCGCGCTCGAAGTGAGCCCGGTCGACTCGAACTTCTTCCGCGTGCTCGCGGACCGCCTCGACGACATGCCGGCATATGTAGAGCCACGGCCCGAGGTCGACCTCTACGCGCTCGTGAAGGAATGCGCCGCGACGCAGAACCTCGAGAGCGAGGAGTGCGTCGTGGCGCTCGAGCAGAGTGGTTTGTCGCTCGACGAGTTCAAGGCGAAGTTCGCCGCGAAGCTCGGCAAGCTCGCGAAGAAGGACCAGATGACCGAGAAGATGCGGAGCTGCCTCGAACTGAAGGCGTCGCTCAACGGCAAGGCCGCCTACGAGCTGTCCGATCTCGTGGAGAAGGTCAACTACGTGTGCCGCAAGGCGCTCGCCGAGTCGCACATGACCGCCGCCCAGTTCTGGACGAAGTACCGCTAGAGCAAAGCCCCCTGCACCCCCCCGCGGCTGAGGCCCCCAACCATTGGGGGCCCCTACCCCCAAGTCGCTACCGGTGACTCGGGCCGCGCTGCTGTCCCGCCCCCTTGCCGTACGCGGCGCGCCAGTCGCGCGGTGGACCGGGCCGCGGGCTGCGCTTCGGTAGGGTCCGCTTCACCTTCAGCGCGTCGAACAGCGGATCGAGACTCACCGCCTTCTCCCACATCCCCGCGGTGAGATCGCCGACCGCGGCGATGCGGTCACGCATGGTGGTCATCGTGAAGTCGCCAGGCTCGACCGCAGGCACCTCGTCCCACCGGAGCGGCGCCGACGCGCGAGCGTCGGGCACCGGGCGGATGGAGTATGCCGACGCGATCGTCCGATCGAACGCGTTCTGCCCGTAGTCGACGAAGACACCCGGGCGCCCCGCGACCTTCCACTGCGTCGTGGCGATCTCCGGGACGAGCACAACGATCGCCTTTGCGATTGCTCGCGCGATCTCACGCACCAGCGGGAACTCGAACTCAGGCAGGATCGGCACCAGGATGTGCAGGCCGGTCACCCCGCTCGTCTTCGGGTAGCAGGGCAGCCCGAGATCGTCCATGACGCGCTTGCCCGCCAGGGCGATCTCGCGCACGTGCGCCCACGGGTTGCCTTCGGATGGATCGAGGTCGATGAGTAGGTAGTCGGGCTTGTTCACCTCGGGGACGCGCGAGTGCCAGGTGTGCAGCTCGATGCAGCCGAGGTTCGCGATCCACGCGAGGCCGGCCGCATCCGTGACGACGGGGAAGTCCGCCTCGTTGCCGGATGGGTAGTTGATGTGCACGGTCTCGAGCCATTCCGGGTGCGGCACCGGCACCCGCTTCTGATAGAAGAAGTCGCCCTCGACCCCGCCCGGATGTCGCTTCATCTGCATCGGACGCCGCGCGACGTGGTGTAGAACAGCGTCGGCGACGTCGACGTAGTACTGGACGAGATCGCCCTTGGTCAGGCCCATCTTGGGGAAGAAGACCTTCTCGAGGTTGGTGACCTTGACCTCGCGGCCGGCGACGAGCACGCCCGGCAACTCTATGCGCTAGACCAGGCTGCGGTAGCGGGGCACGTAGGCCTGCGCGCGGATGAACGCCTGGATGTCCGCCGGACGCTCGACGCGAGCGAGCCCGCGATCGAAGATGACCTCAGCGACGCGGGCGGCAACACGGAGCTCTGTCTCGAATATTCCCGACACCGGGGGATACACGAGTCCCACCGCGATGTCGCTCGGCGTCACTTGCGCGGCCACGCCGCTCGCGGCCGCGATGAACATCTCGTCGGTGACGCGCCGCGCGCCGGTCGCGAACACCGCCATGCCGACGGCCGGAAAGACGTAGACATTGTTCCCCTGACCCGATACGAAGGTCCGGCCGCCGAAGTGCACCGGCGGAAATGGGCTGCCGCTCGCGAAGACCGCGCGCCCCGCCGACCAGGTGTACGCCTGCTCCGCGGTGCACTCCGACCGCGATGTTGGGTTCGAGTACGCGAAGATCATCGGCCGCTCGTTGATCCGGCCCACGGTCTCGATCACGCGCTGGTCGAACGCACCGCCGACCGTGGAGAGTCCGATGATCCCCGTCGGCTTCAGAGCATCGATCGCGGCGACGAAGTCGGCGATGGGCGCGTGGCGTTGCGCGAAAGGACGCTGGTAGTCATGGAGCGACTCACGATCCGCGGTGACGAGGCCCTTGCGGTCGAAGAGCGCGACCCGCGACTGCACTTCGTTTTCGGGCACGCCTGCGTCGCGCATCGCTTTCACAAGAAGATCCGCCGTCCCAACCGCAGCCGAGCCCGCGCCGAGAAAGAGGAAGCGCTGCATTGTCAGAGCCGTCCCGGTGATGCGAAGCCCACCAAGGATTCCCGCGAGGGCAACGGCTGCGGTGCCCTGCACGTCGTCGTTGAAACAGCACACGCGCTCGCGGTACCGCTCGAGGAGGCGGATCGCGTCCTCGCCGGCCCAGTCCTCGAACTGGATCAGCGCACCGGGGAACTCAGCCTCCACCGCCGCGACGAACTCGTCGACGAAGGCGTCGAGCTCGTCGTCGGGAACGCGAGTCTGTTTCAGCCCCAAGTACAGCGGGTCCGCGAGCAGGGTCTCGTTGTTCGTCCCGGCGTCGATGAGCAGCGGGAGCGTGTACTGCGGGGGAACGCCGCCCGCGGCGGTGTACAGGGCCAGTTTGCCTATGGGGATTCCCATACCGTTGGCCCCGAGGTCGCCCAGGCCGAGGATGCGCTCGCCGCTCGTCACGACGATGCAGCGGACGTCGCGCTCCGGCCAATTACGGAGGATCTCGCGAAGACGGCCCTTCCGCTTGATCGAAAGGTACAGGCCGCGCGGTCGGCGGAAGAGGTGGGCGAACTTCTGACAGGCTTCGCCGACGGTCGGCGTGTACACGATTGGCATGAACCGCGCGGGATCCGACATGAGAACCCGGTAAAAGAGCGTCTCGTCGGTGTCCTGCAGCTGTGAGAGATAGATGTAGCGCTCGAGATCGGTCGTCTTGCCGTCGAGCTGCGCGAGCGCTCTACGGAGCTGCGTGTCGAGATCGTCGATGCCCTCAGGAAGCAGACCGATGAGGCCGAGCGCCTGGCGCTCCTGTTCGCTGAAAGCTGTCGACTTGTTGCGCCGCGGGTCATGAAGCAGATCGGTCCCGCGCGGCGTCGTCATCCGCGTAGGAGGATAAGCGCGTGGACGTCTTCGCCGTCACCGCGACCATTGCCGCCGTGATCGCGGGCGCGATCGCGTCCGTCGCCGGATTCGGCATCGGCAGCGTTCTCACGCCGGTCCTCTCGACGCAGCTCGACGTGCGGCTCGCGATCGCCCTCGTGTCCCTCCCCCACCTCGCCGGCACGTTCGTTCGCTTTCTCCTTGTCCGAACGCACATCGATCGAGACGTGCTGCTCGGCTTTGGCGCGGCGAGCGCGATCGGCGGGCTTGCCGGTGCGGCCCTGCAGGCCGTCGTACAGAGCGCGGCCCTCGCCATCATCTTCGGGCTGCTGCTCGTGTTCGCGGGCTTGGGCAGCCTCACTGGATTCGCACAACGCATGCGCTTCTCCGGTCGACGCTCGGCTCTGGTCGGCGGTGCGCTCTCTGGCCTTCTCGGTGGGCTCGTCGGAAATCAAGGCGGCATCCGCGCGGCGGCGCTGCTCGGGTTCGACGTCTCGAGGCAAGCGTTCATCGCCACGGCGACCGCGGTCGCGCTCATCGTGGATGGTGCGCGCATCCCCGTGTACTTGGCGACGCAGGGAGTGGACCTCGCCCCACGGTGGCCGCTCATCGCTCTCCTGACCATCGGCGCGGTCGTCGGGACCTTCCTCGGCGAGCGGACGCTGCGCCGAACGAGCGAGACGGTGTTTCGCCGCGTGGTTGGGCTGCTGTTGCTCGTGCTTGGCGGCTACACGCTCACGCGCGCGCTGTCCGGTTAGGCGCCTTTAAGGCGGAGACGGAACCGCGCGCCGCCGTCCGCCGGACGTTCGAGCGTGACGGAGCCGCCGTGCGACTCCGCCACGTCCTTGACGATCGAAAGGCCCAGGCCCGACCCGGGCAGCTGGCGCGAGTCGTTCGATCGCCAGAAGCGGTCGAACACCCTGGACGCGTCCTCGGCGGCGACACCAGGGCCGTGATCACGGACGGAGATCTCGCCGCTCGCGACCGTCACCTCGACGGTCGCCCCCGGCGGGCTGTATTTGGCCGCGTTGTCGAGAAGATTTGTGACCGCCCTTGCGATGCGGGCTTTCACGCCGGTGATCGCTGACGGCGCGGCGTTCACGTTGAAGCGCACCTTGGGATACCGGAAGCGCATGTCATCGACGACCTCGCTCACGATCTCCTCGAGCTGGAGCTCCTCGAACGGCATCGGACTGTCCTCCTCGCGCGCAACCTCGATGAGGTCGTGCACGAGCACCGTCATCCGCTCCATCTGTCGAACGAGGTCGCCGAGCATCTGCTGTCGCTCGACTGGGTCTTCGGGCTGCCCGCGTTCCAGCAGCTCGAGGTTGGTGCGGAGGCTCGTCAGTGGGGTTCGGAGCTCGTGCGACGCATCCGCGACGAGCTGGCGCTGAGAGCGAAGAGACGTCTCGAGCTGGCCAAGCATGGCGTCGAAGCTCGTGCCGAGACGGCTGAGCTCGTCGCCGCCTTTTGCCGCAACGCGTCGGGAGAGATCGCGCGTGCGCGTCACGTCTTCGACCGTCGCGGTCAGCTTCGCGACCGGCCGCAACGCCGCTCGAGCGACGATCGCCGCCAATGCGGCCGCGAGGACAGCAGCCGCCAGCGCGAGACCGATGAGCGCGAACCGCGTGCTCGCGAGCGCAGCGTCGATCTCCGTCAGAGGACGCGCGAGCTCCAGTGCCCGCCCCGGACCGAGCGGCACCGCGTAGATGCGCCAATGGGTGTTCTCGGCGGTGACGTCCGCGAACGCCGACGCTCTCTGCCCGCTCGCGACCGCCCGCACCTCGCTGCTAACGAGGCCCGGGGCAGGTTCGCCGTCCGCGCTCACCACCGAGCCCGACGTGTCGACGATCTGGGCAAAGATGTCTGGTCGTCCGGACAGAAGGAGCGTTCCGGTTCGCGTTGGAAAGCGGGGGTCGGTGCGCGGGCCCAGCACCTTTGCGCTGTTGGCCGTATCGATCAGCGTGTCGTCGAACGCTCTCAGGAGCTGCCCCTGCACCATCACATACATCACGGCCGCCGCTGCGATGGCGGAGACTGCCACCGCGGCCGCAACGAGCACGGTGAGCCGGAGCCGGAAGCTCACGGTTCCTTCATGACGTAGCCGACACCGCGCACGGTCTGGATGACGCGCGGCTCACCCGCGGTCTCGAGCTTGCGTCGGAGATAACCCACGTACACATCGAGCGAGTTGGAGTCCGGCCCGAAGTCATATCCCCACACCCGATCGAAGATGACGTCGCGCGGAAGGACCTTCCGCGGGTTGGCTATGAAGAGCTCGAGCAGCGAGTACTCGGTGCGCGTCAGCGGGATCATGCGGTCGCCGCGGTGGCACTCCATCGCGTCACGGTCGAGCGCGATGTCCATGAACTTGAGGACGCCCCGCGCCTTCGCTCCGTCGTCGCCGCGGCGCCCGAGCGCTCGGATCCGAGCGAGCAGCTCGTCAAGAGCGAACGGCTTCACGAGGTAGTCGTCGGCACCCGCGTCGAGCCCCTCGACCCGATCGCGGACGGCAGCCCGTGCAGTGAGCATCAGGACCGGGACCTCATTGCCCGAGGCCCGCAGGCGGCGGCAGACCTCGACGCCATCGATCCCAGGTAGGCCAAGGTCGAGGACCACGGCGTCGTATGGGTTGGTCATCGCGAGTTCCAGTCCCGCGGGACCCTCGCGGGCCAGGTCGGCCTTGTGGCCGGCGCCGCGCAGGGCGCGCTCGACAGCGTCTCTGACCGCGGGCTCGTCTTCGACCAACAGGACGCGCATTTGTGTCGAGTTTACGAGCGGGTGCGGTAAGAACGGCCTAAGGAACACCGTCCTTAGCCAACTCTTGGCCCGCTCTCATGCAACGAACGACTGCCGACCGTTTGCTAGTTCGATCCACAAACCTCGGAAAGGGGATCGTGTGAAAGCAACACAGCCAGCGAAGGCGCTCCTCATCGCGGCGGTCATCGGGCTCGGCCTCTCGGGCGGGTTCGCCGCGGCCGCCTTCCTTCCCGGCGGCAGCGCGCCCGCCGCGGTCTCGCATGTCTGGGACCAGACGGTCGGACAGATCTTCACCCACGGTCCAGGGGGCAAGAGCTCCTACTTCGCGGCTGCGGCGACTTACATCGGGATCACCGAGGCGGAGCTCCGGACGGAGCTCGGGACCGACAAGAGCCTCGCCGACGTGGCGCTCGCGCACGGCAAGACACGCGACGGGCTCATCGCCGCACTCACCGCAGCGCAACAGCAGGACATCGCGACACTCGTCGACCAAAAGGCTATCGGCGCGCGTCCGAACCCGGGCGCGGCCTTCGGTCGCGGGCCCAAGAACGTGACCGGCGATTCTCTCGCTGCCGCGGCGAGGTACCTCGGTACGACGGAGGCGGATCTGGGAACGAAGATTCGCGCGGGGGAGACCCTGGCGCAGATCGCGAACGCGACCGCGGGCAAGAGCCGTGATGGTCTCGTGAGCGCGCTCGTCGCGGACGCGACCGCGAAGATCGACGGCGCCCAGACCGCCGGCACGATCACCGCGGAGCAGGCGACGCAGCTCAAAGCGAATCTCTCGACACGCCTGGCGCAACTCGTCGACACGACTGGTCCTATCCCCGGCGGCCGGCGCGGCCGCTAGCGCCAAAACAGTTAGCTCCTCCGCAGACGGTGCCGGACCCACCAGGTCCGGCACCGTCCCCGTTTGAGGCTCTAGGGGACCTTCACGCGATCCGCGAAGTACGTGCGGACCTTTTGCACTTTCGGTGCGGCGTTGTAGACGATGTACGGCTGCGTCGGATTCCGGTTGGCGTAGTCCTGGTGATAGTCCTCGCCCTCGTAGAAGCGTTCGAGCGGCTTGACCTCGGTCACGATCGGCGCTCCGAAGATCTTCGCAGCATCGATCTGAGCGATGTACGCCTCGGCCACGCGCCGCTGGGCGTCGTTTGAGTAGAAGATCGCCGAGCGGTACTGCTTTCCGACGTCCGGTCCCTGACGATCGCGCGTTGTCGGATCGTGCGCGATCGAGAAGAAGACCTTGAGGAGCTGCCCGTAGCTCACCTTGGCGGGATCGAAGCGGATCTCGACCACCTCGGCGTGCCCGGTCCGACCGGACGAGACCACCTGGTAGTCGGCGGTCTCCGCCGTTCCGCCCGCATAGCCGGAGGTCACTGACTCGACACCGTCGAGCTGCTTATAGACCGCCTCGACGCACCAGAAGCAGCCGCCCGCGAGTACGGCGACGGCCTCTCCGCCCTCCGACGGCACCGGCTCATCGACCTTGGGGTCAGGGAACTTCTCGGGAGAGACCACGACGAGAGAACGATAGGCTCCTGGCGGACATTCCCGAATGCTCGAGATCCTGCGCCTCGACGGCCCGATGTTCGATGCGGCGATCCCAGACCGCGCACCCTCCTGGTGCTCGACACGATCGCCGGGAGCGAGGCCGAGCAGCTGTACACAAAGCTCGGCCGGACCCGAGCCGCGGAGATACCCGGATACGCCGGCCTCCCGTCGGGCGAGCTACGGCCAACGACGATCTACTACGGGACGCTGACGACCGATACGCTCCCGGCGGACACTCCCGAATGACAACCCCGAATGCCGCCCGCAAGCAGCTCCGCGCTCACGCGCTGAAGCATCCCCAAGCGTGGGCGGACGAACCGTGGCCAGGCGACCACGTCGTGAAGGTCGGCAAGAAGATCTTTGTCTTCCTCGGCGGCGAAGGCCCCGACGTCTCGCTCGGAGTCAAGCTGCCTCGTTCGCTGCTCTTCGCGCGCGCGCAGACGTTCGTGCAGAAGATGGGCTACGGGATGGACAACTCGGGCTGGGTTGCGGCGCGCTTCTCGAAGGACGAGGAGATCCCGCTCGAGCTGCTGCGCAGCTGGATCGACGAGAGCTACGAAACTGTGGCGGCCACCGCGCTCCCGAAACGGAAGAGAGCCGCCGAGCCGAAACGCAAGGCCGCGGCGAAGCGGCATTGAGGATCGCTCCAGGGATCCACCGCATCGGTGCCGGCCTCGTCAACTCGTACCTGCTCGAGGAAAGCGGCGAGATCACGATCGTTGACGCCGGCGCTCCTGGCTACTGGGACGATCTTCCGGCCGAGCTCGCCGCAATGAATCGCACATTCGCCGACATTCGAGCACTCGTGCTCACCCACGCCCATATCGACCACGTCGGCTTCGCCGAGCGGCTACGCCGCGAAAAGAACGTACCGGTGAGCGTGCACGACCTCGACGCCAAGATGGCTCGGGGAGAGGCGAAACCCCAGAACCAGAAGATGCTCGGCATCGGGTTTGCCGCGCTCCGGTTCTTACGATTCGCGCTCGCAAAGGGGATGCTTCGGGCGACCCCGATCCTCGAGGTTGCCACCTTCGGCGACGGCGCCACCCTCGACGTGCCCGGCGCGCCGCGGGTCATACACGTTCCCGGCCACAGCGAGGGCAGCGCGGCGTTGCACGTTCCGGCGCGCAACGCGCTATTCGTCGGCGACGCGCTCGCGACGCTGAATGTGCTTTCGGGGAAGACCGGGCCGCAGCTCGCGCCATTCGGCAGCGATTTCCCTCGAGCTCGCGAGTCGCTCAAGCGACTCGAGGCCATCGAAGCGGACGTCGTTCTTCCCGGACACGGGCAGCCGTGGACGGGCGGCGTCGGCGAGGCAGTCCGTCTCATTACAGTGGGCGCGCCGCACTAGCATCGGCGCCGCAGTGCCCGACCGCTTCAAGACGATCATCGAGCCCTTCCGCATCCACTCCGTCGAGCCGCTCCGCATGACGACCGAGCCTGAGCGTCACCAGAAGATCAAAGAAGCCGGATACAACGTCTTCGCCCTGCGTGCGGCCGACGTGCTCATCGATTTGCTCACCGACTCAGGTACGGGCGCGATGTCGCGAGATCAATGGGCCGCGATCCAGCACGGTGACGAGAGCTACGCCGGGTCACCGTCCTGGTTCCGCTTCCTCGACGCGGTGCAGCGACTCTTTCCGTTCCGGCACGTGATCCCGACGCACCAGGGCCGCGCGGCCGAGCGCATCCTGTTCTCGGTCATCGCGGGTCCGGGGAAGGTGATTCCGAACAACACGCACTTCGATACGACGCGCGCGAACATCGAGGCGACCGGCGCCGAGGCGGTCGACATCGTGATCCCGGAAGGCCGCGAGCCACAACGCATCCACCCCTTCAAGGGAAATATGGATGTCGGCGCGCTCGAGGCGCTCCTGGACAAGCGCGCGCGAGACGTGCCGGTGGTCTTCCTTACCGTGACGAACAACTCCGGCGGCGGTCAGCCAGTCTCGATGGAGAACATCCGAGCGGTGCGCGCCGTCTGCGACCGCCAGAAGGTGCCGTTGTTCCTCGACGCCTGCCGCTTCGCGGAGAACGCGTGGTTCATCCGATTGCGCGAGCCGGGCTACGCGGAGCGCGACGTGGGCGACATCGTTCGCGAAATGGCCTCCTACGCGGACGGCATGACGATGAGCGCGAAGAAAGATCCGCTTGCGAACATCGGCGGCTGGCTCGCCATGAACGACGACGACCTCGCCGAGAAATGCCGCAACCTCCTGATCCTGACCGAGGGGTTCTCGACCTATGGCGGCCTCGCCGGGCGGGATCTCGAGGCGATCGCGCAGGGGCTCTCGGAGGCGATCGAGCCGGATTACCTCCGCTACCGCATCCGGTCGACCGAGTACCTCGCTGACGCGCTCGACCGCGGTGGAGTGCCGATCGTGAAACCCGCGGGCGGGCACGCCGTTTACATCGACGCGCGCGCGCTCCTCCCTCACATCCCTCCGCTCGAGTATCCGGGAGAGTCCCTCGCGGTCGCGCTCTATGAAGCGGGCGGCATCCGCAGCGTCGAGATAGGTACCGTCATGTTCGGCCGCCGTCCCGATGGGAGCGAGGCGCCCGCAGCGATGGATCTCGTCCGCATGGCGATCCCGCGGCGAACCTACACGCAGAGTCACATCGATTACGTCATCGAGGTTGTCCTGGTCGTCGCGAAGAAGGCGTCAGAGCTGCGCGGCTACCGGATCGTCGACGAGCCCAAGCAGCTCCGCCACTTCACCGCGCGCTTCGAGCCGCTTTCCGGATAGCGTGGTCGCATGCCAGACGCCATGGTCAACGTTCGCTACATGGTCGCCGACGTCGAGGCGGCGATCGCGTTCTACACGAAGCATTTCGGATTCACGCTGCGCTCCAACATGGCACCTGCTTTCGCCGATGTCGTTCGCGGCCAGCTTCGCATTCTGCTCAGCGGACCGAAGAGCTCGGCCGGGCGAGCGATGCCCGACGGCCGCCGGCCTGGGCCGGGCGGGTGGAACCGCATCCACCTCATCGTCGAGGACATCGAGGCGGACGTCGCGCGCCTGCGGGCAGCCGGCGTCCCGTTCCGGAGCGACGTCATCACCGGGCCCGGCGGCAAGCAGATCGTGCTCGACGATCCTTCGGGCAATCCGATCGAGCTCTTTCAACCCGCGGGTCGCTAGTGCCGCTGCCCCGATCGGTCGCGCGGTTCAACCCCAGGATCCCGACCTCGAGAAGCACGTACGCCACGAGCCCCATCGTGCCCGCCGCTTGCGCCTGCGCCACGTAGATGCCGGGAAGCGACGGCAGGAGGAATGCGGCCGACAGGAGCAACAGCGCGGCGACCTCAGGCGACAGCAGCTGACCCACCGAGGCCCGTAGCGAGGCCGCGACGATCGCGAGACCGAGGAGGACCGCTCCGCAGACCAGCAGCGGGCCGCTCCACTGGATGGCAATGTTCAAGCCGGGCGCCAGACTACAGGTCGCTCAGGCGCGCGCGTCAATGATCCGTGAAGGAAAGGGCCCTTCCGTTCACGGAACGACCGTGTAGCCAGCCGGACGTCGTTCGAACCGCTCTCACACAATGATGACGACCTTCGCTCGGGCGTGTCCCGTCTCCAGGTAGCGGATGGCCTCAGCGGTCTCAGCCAATGGGTACGTTCGGTCGATTACCGGCCTGACCTTACCGGCTTCGATCAGCTCCTTCAGTACGAGGAGGTCCTCTTTGCTGTTCTTCGCGAGGAAGAACGGCATCTTCTGTTTCCCGAAGCGTGACCGCACGGCGGTCTCGAGAAGACCAGCCACGATCGACGTCGTCCGGTAGCCACCGTCCGCCGCCCCGACGCCCACGAGGGTCCCGTTCGGTTCCAGCACCCGCGTTCGAGATGACAACGAGCCGCTCGCCGCGACATCGAGGATCACGTCCCACCGCCGTCCACTTCGGGTGAAGTCCTCCTTCGTGTAGTCGATGACCTCGTCGGCGCCGAGCGACCGGGCCTGCTCTACGTTCCTCGTGCTGCACACAGCGGTCACGTGGGCTCCGAACGCCTTGGCGATCTGCACGGCGAACGTGCCTACGCCTCCCGACGCACCATTGATGAGGACCCGCTGGCCTGGTTTGATCTGCCCTTTATCGCGAAGACCCTGTAGCGCGGTCGTTCCCGCCATGTTGACCGCCGCTGCCTGCTCGTACGTGATGCCCGCCGGCTTTGGCACGAAGAAGCTCTTATCCGTGCCGCTCACGTACTCGGCCAAGGCGCCGTGGCGCGCACCGAATACCTCGTCACCCGGTCGGAATTTCGTCACGTTCTTGCCGACCGCCTCTACCTGCCCCGCCATGTCCACGCCCATCGCACTGCTTTTCGGCTTGCGAAGCCCTGCCATCATGCGGACCAGGTAAGGGCTGCCTCGCATCATGTGCCAGTCGTAGGCATTGATGGAAGCGGCGCGAACCCGTACGAGGATGCTGTCATCGTCGATCACCGGCCTATCGATGTCCTTCAGCTGCAGGACATCCGGTGAGCCGTACTTCTCGTAGACGATCGCTTTCATCGTGGTGGCCTGAGCTGGCTCGTCGGCGCACATGGTCCCCTCCCCTGTTTCTAAGCTCGGCCGGCCGGTGCGGCCAGTCGGATCTGGCTGGTTGTATTTCGTACGCTGTAAGAAAACTACCGTACGGCGTAAGATTGTCAAGAGCCGACCTTGAGGGTCGTACGTTCAAGCGCGAGCGGAAGGAGGAAGCAGGATGGCGTCTCGGGTCGACTGGAGCGCGGAGCCCAGAGTCCCGATGAGCCGGGACCGCGTACTGCACGCCGCCATCGGCCTTGCCGATGAGGGCGGAATCGAGTCACTCAGCATGCGCAAGCTCGCACAGGAGCTCGGGGTCGAGGCGATGTCGGTCTACTACTACGTCGCCAACAAGGACGAGATCCTCGACGGGATGCTCAACCTCGTTATCGCCGAGTTCGACCTGGCCACGGGCGGACCCGACTGGAAGGCGGCGATCCGTCGGAGTGCGATCTCGGCTCACGACGTTCTCATGCGCCACCCCTGGGCCTGCAATCTGATGATGTCGGTAAAGCGGGTCGCTCCTGCGCGAATGCGGTACATGGAGTCGTTGCTGGGGCGCCTTCGGGAGGCGGGCTTCTCGGCCAACATGACCCACCACGCCTATCACGCCTTGGACAGCCACATCATCGGATCCACGCTGTGGGAGGCGGGTTACTCCTCCAACAAGGATCTTGAAGACGTGGCGAAGAGATTCGTGTCGACAGTCCTCCGGGACTACCCCTACCTCGCCGAGCACGCCGAGCAGCACTTCACGAAGTCCAAGCGGAAGGATGTGCGCGAGTTCGACTTCGGACTCGACCTGATCCTCGACGGCCTCGAGAAGATCCGGGACACGGCCTCACGCACCAGTCGCGGATCACGAAGAGCCGTGTAGCCCGTAGCGGATTCGAACCGCTGATCTCAGCCTTGAGAGGGCTGCATCCTAGGCCTCTAGACGAACGGGCCGGGAGACAACCATTCTAGCCGTGATGAGCTTCGCGAACGACCTCTCACGCTGAACGCACCGATCGTCGCGCCGGGCGTCCGCCGGATCCCGCTTCCTCTCCCGCTCGCTCTGCGAAGCATCAACGCGTACCTCATCGAGGGCTCGTCCGGCTACGCCCTCGTCGACACGGGTATGCACACGGCGGAGGCGGAGGCCGCTCTTCGCGCCGCGCTCGCCGAGGCCGGCATCGCCATGGAAGACGTCCGACGAGTATTCGTCACCCACTTGCATCCCGATCACATCGGCATGGCCGGAACCCTCGAGCGCGCGGGCGCCGAGGTCGTGATGCACGGACCTGAGCTGGAGAACGCGGCACGCATGTGGTCGCGCGATCACTCGATGGTCGACGAGACCTACGCCTGGTTCGAACGCCACGGGATGCCTGCCGCGGTCGACGCCGGGATGCGCGAAGCGTGGCTCGAGATCGGTCGAGCCGTCGACGAGGTCGAGCGCGTGACCGAGGCCGCCGACGGTGAGCTGCTGGATCTCGGGGGCCGTCGCGCTCGTCTCAAGTGGACGCCTGGTCACACGGACTATCACGCGGTCCTCGTGGACGAAGCGGAGCGCGTCCTCTTCGCCGGTGACCATGTCCTCCCGCGAATCACCTCGAACGTCGGGTTGTATCCGTTTTCCCGAGACGATCCGCTCGGCGACTTTCTCGATGCGCTGGGGGCGGTGCGCACACTTCCCGTAACGCGTGTGCTTCCCGCGCACGGCGATCCGTTCGACGATCTTGCGGGTCGCGTCGATCAGATCCTGGCGCACCACGAGGAGCGGCTACGCGCGACGCTCGATGCGATCGGCGACGCGGAGCGCGATGCGTACACGGTGTGCCGCAAGCTCTTCCCGGTGCTCCGCTCACCGCACGAAGAGCGCTTCGCGCTCGCGGAGACGCTCGCGCATCTTCGCTATCTCGAGCGACGCGGGAAGGTGCGTGAGATCGATGGGTTTCCCGTAAGGTGGGTCGTTCTCTAGAATCGACCAATCCCGCGGGTGTGGCGTAGTGGAAGCGTGCAACCCTTCCAAGGTTGAGGCGCGGGTCCGATTCCCGCCACCCGCTCCAGACCCCATCGGTCTGCTCGGCTACGATGCCGCGACGTGATGCGATGGAAGGCGCGTGACCTCGGGTCGCTCGGGGTCGGCCTCACGTACCTCGCGCCATCGCTCATCCTCTTCGCGGCGTTCGTGTTCATCCCGCTGGCCCAGTCCATCTACCTGAGCTTCTTCAACACGCGAGCCACCGGCGCGATCACGACGTTCGCGGGCCTGGATCACTACGTCGAGTTGCTCACCTCGCCGGCCTTCCGGACAGGGCTGGTCGCGACGACGCTCTTCGCCGCGTACACCGTACCCGTCGGAATAGCCCTCGGGCTCATCCTGGCCGTCCTGCTCAACCAGCGCCTTCGGGGCATCAACGTGTTCCGCACGATGATGTCGAGCACGATCGCGATCTCTGCCGCGGTTGGTGCGCTCATCTGGCTCCTGCTCCTCAACCCCAGCCTCGGCCTGCTCAATTACGTCCTCTCGCTCGTCGGCATTCGCGGGCCGGAGTGGCTGATCCAGCCGGCCACCGCGATCATCGCGGTTTCGATTACCACGATCTGGCTGACGCTCGGCACCAACATCATCGTGCTGCTCGCCGGCCTTCAAGGGGTACCAGAGGAGATATACGAGGCGGCGCGCCTTGATGGCGCCCGCGGTCTGCGGATGTTCACCGGCATCACCATCCCGATGGTGTCGCCGTCGTTGTTCTTCCTGCTGGTCGTCGACACGATCGCCGTGCTCCAGGCCTTCACGCAGATCCATCTGCTCACGCGAGGCGGGCCCGTGGATGCCACGCGAGTGCTCGTGTACAGCATCTACCAGGATGCGTTCCAGAATTTCCAGTTCGGCTTCGCTAGCGCGCAGGCGGTGATCCTGTTCCTGCTCGTCATGGGGCTCACGCTCATCCAGTTCCGCTTTGTCGAACGGCTGGTGCACTACCAATGAGCGAGGGCGGAAGCGGCCGCCGCGGCGGACGCGGACGGGTGAGCGAGTTGGACAAGCGGAGCGAGTACCAGTGAAGATCCGCACCGCGCTGACGTACGGGCTACTTGTCATCGGGTCGATCCTCGTCGCGTTCCCGTTGCTCCTCGCCCTCTCCTACTCCTTCATGAGCGAGGCCCAGATCGTGACCTTCCCGCCGCCGGTGTTGCCGACCCAGCCCACCCTCGACAACTATGGGAAAGTCTTCGCGACGATCCCGATCGGCCGCTATCTGCTGAACAGCTTGATCGTGTCGTCGGCCGTGGTGGTCGGCCAACTCCTCACGGCCAGCCTCGCCGCGTACGCGTTCTCGTTCCTCGTGTTCCGGGGACGGCAGCTCCTCTTCTTCCTGTTCCTCAGCACGCTGATGATCCCGTGGGAGGCGACCATCATCCCGAACTACATCACGATCCGGTCGATCGGCTGGCTCGACACCTATCAGGGACTGGCCGTCCCGTTCATGGCGACCGCGTTCGGCTGTTTCCTCCTGCGGCAGGCGTTCCTGCAGATCCCGCGCGAGCTCTGGGATTCGGCGCGCATCGACGGCGCGTCCTCGTTCCGCTTCTTCCGCACGATACTGCTGCCGCTCTCCCGGCCGGCGCTGGGCACGGTCGCCATTTATGGTTTCCTCTCAACCTACAACCAATACTTCTGGCCGCTGCTCGTCACGAACCAGACCCTCATGCGGACGACCCAGGTGGGGATCGCGCAGCTGCGGTTCGAGGAATCGCTCCGCTGGGGCCTCGTCATGGCTGGTGTCATCATGGTCGCCGTGCCGACGCTCGTGCTGCTCGTGCTGGGCCAGCGCCAGCTCATCCGAGGCCTCACCGCCGGCGCGGTCAAGGGATAGGACGCATGGAGGGAAAGATGCGGAGACTCGCAACATTCGCTCTCGCATTCACGATGGTGGCCGCGGCCTGCGGTGGCGCCACGCCCGGCGGATCCGACACCAGCGCGCTGGCCCCAGGCAAGGACGTGAAGCCTGCCGCCAAGATCATCTGGTGGCACGCGATGGGTGGCATCAACGGCGAAGCGATCAACAAGATCGTCGCTGCTTTCAATAAGAGCCAAAGCAACACCACCGTCGAGGCGATCTTCCAAGGCAACTACGACGACCTGCTAGCAAAGCTCAACACCGCGATCGCGTCGAACGCGGCGCCGGCGCTCGTGCAGGTGTACGACATTGGCCAGGCCTACATGCGCGACGGCGGCCAGATCGTGCCGATGCAGGCGTTCATCGACCGAGACAAGTTCTCGACCACCGACTTCGAGCCCGCGGTCATCAACTACTACAAGTACCAGGACAAGCTCCAGAGCATGCCCTGGAACTCGTCGTCGTCGATCCTCTTCTACAACAAGGACGCGTTCAGAGAGGTCGGGCTCGACCCCGAGAAGCCGCCAGTGACGTTCACCGAGGTCGCGGAGGCGGCGAAGAAGCTGACGAAGAAGGACGCGAGCGGTGTGACCGTCCGCTTCGGCTTCGGCCCGTCGATCTACGGGTGGCTGTTCGAACAGCTCATGGCGACATCCGCGGCCCCATACGCCGATAACGGCAACGGACGCGACAACCGGGCGACGAAGGTCCTCTGGAACAGTGCGCAAGGGAAGGCCATCCTCGACTGGTGGAAGGCCGGAGTGGATGGAGGCTATTTCTACAATCCAGGAATCGACAACGCCGGATCCACAAATGCGTTCAACGCCGGCAAGACAGCCATGTACATCGAGAGCACGGCGACACTGCGGAACACCATCAACGTCGCGAAGTTCCAGGTAGGGACGGGTCTGTATCCGCGCCCCGACAGCAAGCCCAAGGACGGCGGCAACATCATCGGCGGCGCGTCGCTCTACATCATGAAGAGCCGGCCCGCCGAGGAGCAGCAGGCCGCATGGGAGTTCGTGAAGTACGCGATGACGCCCGCCACCCAGGCCCAGTGGCAATCAGACACTGGCTACTACCCAATCGTGAAGGGCGCATACGATCAGGGCCCGAGCAAGGAATGGGCGTCCAAGTACCCTCAGTTCCTCACGGCGGTGAATCAGATCCGTGAGTCGCCGCAGAACCGCATGACCAACGGCGCGGTCCTCGGCGTCATGCCCCAAGCCCGCCAGCGCACCCAGAAGATGATCGAGTCTGTGCTGCTCGGACAGCAGACCAGTCAGGCAGCGCTCGATGCCGCTGTCGCGGAGATCAACGCGGCGATCGAGAAGTACAACAAGGCGAACCCGTAAGCGCGCGAGATGAGACGGTGCGGTCGCTCGGCGGCCGCACCGTCGATCTCCTCGTCATCGGCGGCGGGATCATCGGGGCGGGCATCGCGCGAGACGCGGCCCTCCGCGGCCTCGAGGTCGCGCTCGTCGAGCAGGCGGACTTCGGCTCCGGCACCACATCCCGACCGACCCGACTGATACACGGCGGTCTCCGCTACCTGGAGCTCTTCGACTTCGCTCTCGTACGTGGCGACATGCGCGAACGCGAGATTCTCCTCCGCATCGCGCCGCACCTGGTCTTCCCCCTGGCGTTCCTCTTGCCCCTCTACCGGCCGAGCCTCTTCTACCAGCTGAAGCTCCGGATCGGCATGCAGCTCTACGACGCGCTTTCCCTCGACAAGAGCCTGCCGAAGCGCCAGCACCTCGACCGTGCCGCGACGCTCGCCGCGGAGCCGTCGCTCGAGCCTCTTGGGCTCGCCGGCGCGTGGCGCTTCTACGACGCGCAGGTCCCGCTCATCGAAAGGCTCGTCGTGGAGAACTTGGTCGATGCGTCGACGCACGGCGCAGTGGTCCTGAACCACGCACGAGTCATCGACTTCCTTCGCGAGGGCGACCGCATCGTCGGAGCGCGCGTCCGCGACACCGTCGCGGAGGCCAACCACGAGATCCGTACGCGGTATACGGTCGTCGCGACCGGACCCTGGCTGGATCGCACGATCGCACCGGTCCGCCGACGGTCCGACCCGCTCCTCCGCTTGACGAAGGGCGTCCACATCGTGACCCGGCGCGCCGTGCAACAGGCGCACGTTCTGTTCGCGAAGAGCGATGGTCGTCTCTTCTTCGTCGTGCCCTGGCGAGACGCGACGATCGTCGGCACCACCGACACCGACTACGGCGGCGATCCCGGCGACGTCGCCGCGAGCGAGGAGGACGTCCGTTACCTCCAGGACGAAGCACGTCGTGCCTTCCCCACCGCGCCGTTCGACGAGATCGACTTCACGTGGGCTGGCGTTCGCGCTCTGGTGCGCGAAGAAGGCGTGAGCGAAGGAGAGGTCTCCCGCAAACACGCGCTCTTCGATCACGCCAAGCGCGAAGGCGTCGAGGGCATCCTTTCCGTCGTTGGCGGGAAGATCACGGCGTACCGCGCGATCGCGGAAGAGGTCGTCGACGCCACGAGCCGCAGCCTCGCTCGCTACACGCCGTCGCGGACCGCTGAGGAGGCCCTTCCGGGCGCTCGTGCGGTCGATCTCGCCGCCCGGCCCGGCGACGTCGCGCTGGACGCGGCGACGCGCGCGCACCTCACCTCGATCTACGGAGCCCGTGCCCGCGAGGTCCTGGACCTGTCGCGGGCGGATCCCTCGCTTGCGTCACCGCTCTGCCCGCACCATCGCGGGATCGAGGCCGAGGTCGTACACGCCGTTCAGAGCGAGTGGGCTCTGAGCCTGGGTGACGTTCTGCTGCGCCGCAACGCGCTCGGTCTTTCGGCATGCCAGGCGCTCGACTGCGTCGACCGTGTCGGAGACCGGATGGGGGCGGTGCTGGGCTGGGACGAGGAGCGACGGCGCAGGGAGATCGAGGCCTACCGGCGTGAGGTCGAGCCGATGCGTCGCTTCAGCACGGAGTGAGCGCGGTCCTCGCGCTCGATCAGGGGACGACCGGTTCGCGCGCGATCGTCTTCGACGAGGCGGGCACCATCCGGGGGACCGCCGATCGCGAGATCCGTCAGTCGTATCCGGCATCCGCACACGTCGAGCACGATCCGCAGGAGATCTTCGCCACGACCGTCGCCGTGGGCCGGGAGGCTCTCGCGCGCGCCGGCATCGCGGCGGCCGACGTCGCCGCCATCGGCATCACGAACCAGCGTGAAACGACGGTCGTCTGGGAGCGGGCGACGGGCCGCCCGATCCATCCCGCCGTCGTCTGGCAGAGTCGAGCGAGCGCCGGGATTTGCGAGCGACTGCGCGCGGACGGCCACGAGAAGCTCGTGCGCGAGCGCACCGGGCTCGTGATCGACGCGTACTTCTCGGGCACGAAGATTCGGTGGATCCTCGATCAGGTCCCTGGCGCCCAGGCGCGCGCCGAGGCCGGCGAGCTCCTGTGCGGGACGATCGACAGCTGGCTCGTCTGGAACCTCACCGGCGGCCGCATCCATGCGACCGATCTGTCGAACGCGTCGCGAACGCTCGTGTTCGACATCCATCGTCGAGCGTGGGATGACGATCTCCTCGCGCTCCTGGACATCCCGCGCTCGATGCTGGCCACGCCGGTGCGGTCCAGCGGGGTGGTCGCGGAGACCGAGACACGGCACTTCGGTGCACCCCTACCGATCGCCGGGATCGCGGGCGATCAGCAGGCCGCGCTCTTCGGCCAGACCTGCTTCGCCGCAGGAGAGGCGAAGAACACATACGGGACAGGCTGCTTCCTACTCGTGAATACCGGAACGCGCGCGGCTGCCGCGAGCGGCGGCCTCCTCACGACAATCGCCTGGGACGTCGGCGACGGCGTCCGCTACGCCCTCGAGGGAAGCGCGTTCGTCACTGGCGCGGCGGTGCAGTGGCTGCGCGATGGCCTGGGCATCATCGCAACGGCCGCGGAGACCGAAGCGCTCGCGGAGAGTCTCTCGGGGAATGACAACGTGTACCTCGTGCCCGCCTTCACCGGTCTTGGAGCTCCGCACTGGGACATGTACGCGCGCGGCCTGCTGATCGGCATCGAGCGCGGGACGACGCGCGCGCACCTCGCTCGGGCGACGCTCGAGAGCATCGCGTACCAGACGCGTGATCTGATCGAAGCCATGCGCGGCGCGGGTCAGGCGATCGAGGTGCTCCGTGTCGACGGCGGCGGAACGTCCAACCGTTTCCTCATGCAGTTCCAGGCGGACGTCGCCGGCATACCCGTCGAGGTCGCGGCGATCCAGGAGACGACGGCTCTCGGCGCGGCCTTCCTCGCCGGACTCGCGACCGGCGTGTGGACCTCGTCCGATGAGCTTCGCAGCCGGCGCCCGGTCGCCGCGTTGTTTGAGCCGCGGACATCTGTGGACGAGCGCGACAACTTGTATGCGAGCTGGCTGCGCGCCGTCGAGCGCGCTCGTGGCTGGGCCGCGCCCACATCTGGGGGGTTTGACTCCACCGCTCGAACGGAGTAACCCTGCCCCGCCGATCACGCGGCCTTGGTTTGTTTCGCGGGCGGGTCGGCTGCGTGTGGGCCGGCTGAAGGGGGGTGGCGACCAGGTCGAGTCTGCGGTTTCTGCGGAACCCCTTACACCCGGGATTGCGCGCGCCGGCTCGAACCGGGCCTTCACGCTGACAGTCACGCCCGGGGGACCACGAGCGACGCTTGTGTTGCTCGTATCGGGCATGACGTTCAACGAGATCGTTTCGAGCGTGAGATCGCGTTCTAGAAAGGGGAAACGAAATGGACAAGCTCAAGCGCAGGCAGCGGGATCGTCACTGCGAGGTTGTAGAGGAAATGCAAAATCGGGCCGCGCCAGCGGCAGGCGGCCACCGATCTTTGGCGCTCTAACCCTTCGGCACCCGCTCCGGGTAGTCGGACATGATCCCGTCGACGCCCCACTCGGCGAAAAGCGCGATCTCAGAAGGCGCGTTCACCGTCCACGCGTTCGCCTTGAGGCCCGCCGCGTGCGCCGCGTGTACCAACTCCGGCGTCACGTAGGCGCGGTTTGGGTGGAGCGCCCAGAGGCGCATATCGCGCGCGCCCTCCATGAGTGCCGAGCGGGAGGGCGAGCCGGAGAAGACGAACGCGCGACGCACCGATGGCCCAGCGACTTTTGACCCTTCGAGCGCCGCCCACCAGAAGCTCGAGACGTAGGCGTCGGGATCCCGTCGGTCGGCGAGGGTCTTCCCGACCTGAGCGCCGGTCTGGTGAGCGCTCTTCTCGCTCATCTCCGACTTGAGCTCGACGTTCACGCCCATGCGTCCGCGGCAGAAGTCGAGCACCTCCTCGAGCGTGAGCTCAACGTCGGGGCCGGGCGGGTCGTGCGAGATCAGAAGACGACCGTCGTCAACGAGCCACACGTCGGTCTCGACCTCGTCGCACCCAAGCGCGTGTGCCTTCTCGAACGATTCGATCGTGTTCTCCGGCGCGTGTCCCGCGGCTCCGCGATGGCCGATCCGTCGCACCGCCCTAGCGTCCCACATCCCTGCGGCGCATAGCGACGATGGCTACGGCAGTCCCGGCGAGGCCGATCGCGACCAACGTCGCGATCCCGCCCCAATCGTCCTTCGACATCGGCGTTCCGTACAAGGCGTACAGCGAGATGTTGGTCGTCCACTCAGGCCACTGGAAGATCGGCGCGAACTGCTGCGCGAAGTAGCCCACCACCGCCAGCGCGCCGAGGATGGCCACGGCGACGCGCGGACGCCAGCCCACGAGCGCGTGGCCGATTCCCGAAAACGCGTAGGCGGCAGGAAGCACAGCCGCCGAGGCGAACACGAAGCGGCCGACGGGTAGGCTGATGCCCGTCGAGGTCGCGGTCAGGTAGACAGCGAGCGAGCTCGTGGCTACGAGGACGGCGCTCGCGACGACGACCGCGGCGATGCGCTCGACGACCACGCGCGCACGCGACACCGGCGCGCTCAGGATCGTCTCGAGCCGGCCCTCGGCGTCATCGGCAGCCCAGCCGTTCACCTGGACGACGACGAAGAGCGAGATGAGCAGCAGGAGCGTCGAGAACCAGATCACGCCGACGAAATCGGCGTACGCATTGATCCCAGCGCGCTCGAAGTAGGCGCGGAGCATCGGGATGTCCGAGTTTCCGAACGCGTCCACCATCGTCTTCGTGATCGAGGTGAGGAATCCGGCGAGTACCGACAATCCGAGCGCCCATCCGACGATCCAAACGCGCTGCTGGTCCACGATCGCCAGGACCGGTGTCCGGAGCATTGGGTCACCGGCCGGACGCCACTCGACCTGTGACCTGCGGGCCACGCCGCGAAGCAGCGGGCCACCGACGTCCCGCCGAATGAAGCCGGCGATCGCGATGGCGACGAGCACGAGCGCGCCGACAGCGAGCGCTGCTGTGGCGGCGACATCGAGCGCGCCTCCGCGTAAGAGTGGGTTGCTCCGCTCGAAGAGATAGAAGGGCGACAGCCAGCGGGTGGCGCCGACCTCGACGCCGGATCGCGCGGCAGCATTGAGCATGAACAGCGCGAGCACGACGATCCCGGCGATGCCGGTCGCGCCGCGCCTTGTGGTCACCAGCTGTGCGACGACCAGCGCGAACGCGAATACAAGTAGCGTGAGGGTCCACATGGCGAGGCCCTCGAGCGCCAGGGGTCCGATAGGAAGCGGCTCCTGGCCGACGGACGCGCCGACGTTGGTCACGACGAGCATGACGGCGATGGAGACGGCAGCCAGCGCCGCGAAGCCGGCGGCGCGCACCGCGATAAGGCGCAAGCGGCAAACGCCGGTCGAAAGCCAGAGTTCTACCAACCCGCGCTCCTCGTCGCCGCGCCCAGCGCCGGTGCCGGCCAGAAGTGCCCAAAACGCGTAGACGAGCACGGCCGATCCGAACCAGCGCCAGGTCAGGTAGCCGGCCATTGTGTCGAGCTGCGCCGGAGCGGGAAGCAGATATGTGAGCTGCCTCGCGAGAAGCTCCATCTGTTGCGCGAAGACGGCCCTCGCGGCGGGAGTGTCGCCCGCGATCTGCGCGAATCCGATCGCGTTGAGCAGCCCGCCAGCCGCTACGACGAGCGCGGTCATGAGAAGACCGGTGCGATGAGATCGAACCGCGAGTCGGAGGAGAGTCACCTACCGATGCCTGCTCACTTGTAAAACCCGAGGAAGATCTCTTCGAGCGACGGCTCGCGACTTTCGAATTTGGTGACCCGCGAGCTCGCGAGTGCGGCGAGCAGAGGCTCGAACTCACCGCGGAACATCCCGCTGACCCGGTGATCTTCGACCGCTACCTGTTCGAATCCGGGGATCGCGCGGATGCGCTCGACCGGCGGAGGGCCCGCGAACACGATCTCGATGCGGTGCGCCCGCATCCCGGCCAGCTGGTCGAGCTGGCCAACCGTCGCGAGGTGGCCCTCGCGCACGATCCCGACACGATCGCAGACGTGCTCGACCTCGGAGAGGACGTGGGACGAGATGAAGATCGTCGCGCCGCGGCCACGAGCGTCGCGAACCAGGCCATAGAACTCCTGCTGGTGCAAAGGATCGAGCCCGCTGGTGGGCTCGTCGAGAATGAGCAGGGCGGGCTGCGGCGCAAACGCGAGGAGCAGGGCCAGCTTCTGCTTGTTCCCGTGCGAGTACTCGCGGTATTTGCGGCTGAGGTCGAGGTCGAGCCGCTTCGCCACGGCCTCGACCTCGCGATCGTCGAGATCGCCACGAAGACCCGCGACGTAGGCGACGACCTCGGAGCCACGCCAGCCCCCGAACTGCGGGAGCTCGCCGGGGACGTAGCCGATTTTGCGCTTCAGCGCGACAGCGTCGCGGTCGGCGTCGAGCCCGAGGATCGTCGCCGACCCCCTCGTTGCAAGCGAGAGGCCCATGAGCAGCTTGATGGTCGTCGTCTTCCCCGCCCCGTTGGGCCCGAGGTATCCAAAAATCTCACCCTCGGCGACGGTCAGGTCGAGGTCGAAGATGCCGCGGCCGGGGCCGTAATCCTTTGTCAGTCCTTTGGTCGAGATGGCGTCCGTCAGGCGAAACTCTCCGTTTTCTCCCATTTCACGCGCCCGCCGCGCTGCACGCTCACGGTCACGAATGTCCCACCACCGAGCACGCGCTCGTCGAAGAGCTTCATGCGACGGGTGGCGAGCCGGTAGAAACGGAACGCGTCCAGGTCGGCGTCGTACGCGCGAAACCGCTTCGCGTAGAGCCGCTCGGCCTCGAGAGCGGCACGACCGGCGAGCTCGCGCGCGCGGCCGAACAGCTGGATCCCGCGGTCGAAACCACCCCACGTCTGCGTCGACCGGAAGACAGCCACTGCGGCGGAGGCATTTGCGCGCACATTTCGCGAGTGACGTGCGTCAGGCGATGAGAGCCAGACGATCTCGAATCCGGAACCCCAGGCGAAGTACGCCGTGTTGATGTGCGCTCGAATACCAGGCGAGACCGTCGCGATCGCGCACAGCTTCGAATCGTCGAGAAGCCGCCGCGCGATCGCGGCGAGTCGTGAGCTCGAGGGATGTTTCGATGACCGCGCGATCGGCATGTGCACATGATGAGAGCACTCGGCCTAGGCTTCAGGGGGTGCCGGATCGATTCGTCACGCGCGGATTCGTTGGGCGTAGAGAGCCGGCGGGCTCCGGCCAGGCCGCTCGCATCCCGCCCGGTCAGCACCTGGTCAAGGACTTCCCTGTCCTCTCGGCCGGTCCGACGCCGCGGACACCCCTTCAGGCGTGGTCCTTCAAGATCGAGGGTCTCGTGAAGGACCCCGCCTCGTGGGGATGGGATGACTTCCTGAAGCTGCCGGCCCAGGACTTCACAAAGGACATCTCGTGCGTGACGAAATGGACCAAGCTCGACACGCGCTGGCGAGGAGTGAGCGTCGACGTCCTGCTCGAACATGTCGAGCTCGACCGGCGTGCCGCTTTCGTGACCGCGTTCTCGGACGGCGGATACACGACGAACGTTCCGCTGCCGGATCTGATCAACGGTCAATCGTTCGTCGCGTACGAGTACGAGGGCAAGCCGCTGGCGCCGGAACACGGCGGACCCGCGCGCCTCGTCGTGCCGCACCTCTACTTCTGGAAGAGCGCCAAGTGGGTGCGTGGGCTTCGCGTGATGGATCGTGACGATCCCGGTTTCTGGGAGTCGCTCGGCTACAACAACCACGGTGACCCGTGGAAAGAAGAGCGGTACACGGGCGACTAGCTGGTGAAACGTCCGCTCGAGTGGCAGATCGCCACAGTCAAGGCTCTCCGGACCGAAACACCCGAGGTCAAGACGCTGACGCTCGCTCTTCCGGACTGGACCGCGCACCGCCCTGGCCAGCACTACGACATCCGCCTGACCGCCGAGGACGGCTACTCCGCGCAACGTAGCTACTCCATCGCGTCCGAGCCCGAGCGCCGAGGCGATATCGACATCACCGTCGAGCGCATCGCCGACGGCGAGGCGTCTCCCTTTCTTCACGACACGGTCGTCGTCGGCGATCGCTTCGAGGTTCGCGGTCCCATCGGCGGGTATTTCGTCTGGGACCGGTCGATCGGCGGGCCGCTGCTGCTCGTCGCGGGCGGGTCGGGAGTCGTGCCCCTCATGGCGATGCTTCGCCACCGCGCGGCCACGGCGATCAACACTCCTGCCCGGCTCCTCTACAGCGCGCGGACGTACGAGCAGATCATCTACAGCGAGGAGCTCGATGTGCTCGCGCGGAAGGATGGACTCACGGTCTCGTACACGCTGACCCGGAGCCAGCCCGCGGGCTGGAAGGGATACACGCGACGGATCGACGACGCCATGCTCAAAGACGTGAGCGCACCACTCGGTCCGGACGCGCTGGCGTACATCTGCGGTCCGACCGCCCTCGTCGAGGTCGCCGCGGATGGGCTCGAGCGTGTCGGGCTGCCGCCTGACCGTATCCGCACCGAGCGCTTCGGACCGAGCGGCGCATGACCGCGACGAAGGGCGACGATCTCGTACTCGACGGGAACGCGGTCGCCGGAACGCTCACAGAGATCTACGGCGACGATATGACGACGGTCCTCGCGGAGTGCGGAGGCTGCGGGCAGGTCGACCCGATCGGAGGCCTGCTCGCGTTCGTCCACGCCCCCGGCATCGTGCTGCGGTGCACCGCCTGCGCGACGGTCATGATCCGCATCGTGCAGACGCCAAAGGGCAACCGCGTCGACATCAGCGGCAAGCGCATACCGGCCCCGCCGGCAAAGACCTAGACGCGTACGATTCCGCCGGGGAGCGGGAAAGTGGAACGGCGGTCCGAGCGTCGTCTGGTCACCTGCGTCTTCATCGACATAGTGGGGTCGACCGATCTGGGGCAACGTCTTGGTCCCGAGCGGATGCAGCGACAGTTGGGCGATACCTTCGCCGAGATCAGCAGGGTCGCGCTTGCCGAGGGCGGCACGATAGAGAAGTACATCGGCGACGAGGTCTTCATCCTCTTCGGCGCTCCCGTCGGGCACGCCGACGATGTCAGACGTGCCCTGCGCGTCGCTGATGCATGCGTGCCCTGCCAACTTCGGCACACGACGCCGTTTCCGTGAGGATCGGCGTCGAGACCGGCGAAGCGCTCGTCGACCTTGCGGGGCTCGAGGAGCGCCAGCGCATGGCCGTGGGGACCTGCGTGAACGTGGCGGCAAGGCTCCAGGGGCGCGCCGACGCGGGTCAGGTTCTCGTCGGGCCGAGCTGCCGTGCGGCGGCCGGAAGCTTCGGAGTTTTCGCGGACCTTGGCGAGCTCGATCTCAAGGGGTTCGGCAAAGTGCCGGCCTGGCGGCTCCTGCAAATCGTCGAAGGGTCAGACGCGCCGCTAGCGTTCGTCGGCCGGAACGCCGAGCTCGCGCGCCTGCGAGACGCGTACGGTCGCGCGAAAGGCGGGCGGGCAACGCTCGCGCTGGTCACCGGCGAGGCCGGGATCGGGAAGAGCAGGCTCGTCGACGAATTCGCTCGATCAGTCACCGACGAAGCCCTCCTTCTTCGCACCCGGATCCGGCCAGGGACCGAGGTCGGCGCATCTCCCTTGCAACAGCTCATCACGGACGCGGGCGACGGG
>JBOGTG010000158.1:0-6813 GCA_050692175.1 Candidatus Limnocylindria bacterium
TCGCGCCGGTTGGGCCGGTCGAACCTGTTGTGCCGGTTGCGCCGGTCGCGCCCGTGGGGCCCACCGGACCAGTCGGACCAATTGGACCCTGAGGCCCGGCGACCGTGCTGTCAGCGCCGGTAGCACCCGTGGCGCCAGTGGCACCAGTCGCGCCGGTAGAACCGGTGGCTCCTGTTGCGCCTGTCGCGCCGGTTGGGCCGGTCGAACCTGTTGTGCCGGTTGCGCCGGTCGCGCCCGTGGGGCCCACCGGACCAGTCGGACCAATTGGACCCTGAGGCCCGGCGACCGTGCTGTCAGCTCCGGTTGCGCCGGTTGCACCTGTCGCGCCCGTCGCACCAGCGGCTCCGGTGGGTCCCACGGCGCCGGTCGCGCCGGTCGCGCCGGTCGCGCCATCGAGGCCATTCGCGCCGGTTGCGCCGGTTGGTCCGGTCGCGCCGTCAACACCATTGTTACCGGTCGCACCGGTTGCCCCCGTCGCACCAGTGGCACCCGTAGCACCGGTCGGGCCAGCCGGGCCGGTCGGCCCGACGCCGGAAGGGCCCGTGGCGCCCGTGGGACCGGCGACGCCCACGGGACCCTGCGGACCCGGAGCACCCGGCGCACCGGTCGCACCAGGAAGGCCATCGGCCCCTCCGGGTCCCGTCGCACCGGCGGGTCCAACGCCCGCAGGTCCGGCGACGCCTGGAGCCCCTGACGGGCCCGGAACGCCCGGTGCGCCAGCTGGACCTGTCGGACCCGCCGGGCCTGGAGGACCTTGCACACCGGGTTCGCCGTTCAGACCGACGGGACCGGCCGGCCCGAGATTTCCTTGCGGACCGCTCGAGATGAAGGACAGGGGATTGAAGGGCGTCGGTGACGGAGGCGGGCTTGCGAAGATCGCGGTGGGCGCCGCTTTCGCGGCCGAATCGCTGACCACGTTGATCTGCAGGTTGTTGATGGTCACGCCGCCGCGCGCAGTGCCGTTCTCGACGTCGCGGGTCTCCGTCGCTGTCGCCACGGGAGCCCCGGGGCTCACGAGCTGAATCGCGACATTCACTTCCTGAACGTCACCCGCAGGGCTGACGACCGAGCTCAGCACCCCGGTGTCCGTTCCTGGGATCGTCACGGCGATCTGGTTGCCATCACGCGCGACGGATGAACCGGGAATGAAGCGGACCACGCTGCCGTCCTTGACGCCGGCGACCTGCCCCGTGCCATTCACGACGAAGGCTTGGCGCGCGTCGTCGAAGCTGAACGTCAGCAACGGGTCGGTCATCGGCGCCGCGACGGACGGACCGCTCTCCGTGACAGTCGTCTCCATCCCCGTGCTAACGAGCACCGGCGGCACGCTCATGTCCGTGCCGAACGTCCGGACCGTTCCGTCGGTCGTGCTGACTGTCGTCGTGCCCAGTGCGTCGACGCGTACCTGGAACGCGGTGCCCTCGACCGTGTTGGTCGAGGTGGGGGTCAGCACGGAGTAACGGCCATCGGTGATGCTGTGCGATACGACGTGCCACGTCGAACCGGTGGTCTGCCGTAGGACCATGTCGATGTCGCGACCGCCCGCGACCGTGCTGAGGGTTTGGATCTCAACCTGGGTCGCCGGCTCGAGGACGATGATCGAGTTATCGAAGAAGGTCAGTGCGGCGTGCGCACCGCTCTCCGTCCGGATCACGTCGCCCTGCTGAACGAGCTCGTTGGTCGAGACGACCTCGAACCCGCCGGACGAGTGGCGCACCTGGACCACACCCTGGAAGACCGTGAGATTCGCGCGCGCCGCAACGACAGTGGTCTGCGTCAGCAGAACGCCGGTTCCCGTCGCGACGAGGAGCAGCGCCGCGGCGACCGCGGCGACGAGCGCGAGAGGACGACGTGTGCGCTTCTTGGGGAGCGGCGGCACCGCGACGAGCGGCACGAGCGCGGGCGCGTGCGCGTGGTGGATCGCATCGCGAACCTCGGTGAGCGTCGCCGTGACGACTTTGAGCTCGACACCTCCGAGCATGTCCTTGGCTTCGCGCTCGGTCGCGTCGTCCAAAGGATCGGCCATCGCGAGCGTCGCGTCTGTACGTCGGAACTCGATGAGGGCGACGGCGCGGAGCTCGCAGAAGCGACGCGGGAGTTGACGTACGACGGCGGCCTCGGGTGCGACGCGAAGCGAGGTGACCGGGTGGCCGCTGACACGAGCGAGCGCGCTTGCGAGCGCATCGGGGGCAACGAGGCCCGACCGCAAAATTGCGTTCGAGAGGGTCTGTTTGCCTTCCCGCGAGCGATCGAGGTCCTGGATCTGCCGCGAGCTCAGGGCCTTCTCCGAAACGAGGAGCTCGGCGAGCTTGGCCTGGGCGCTCGGCTGACCGGTCGGCGCCTTCGCCGGCGCCATACCGGCGGCGGCCCGGACGACACGCATGATCTCTTGCGGCGGCTGGTCCTTTGAGATGTGCGCGGCCGCGCCGGTTGCGAGGGCGAGGTCCCGGATCCCCGGGTCCAGCGTGAGGAAGACGATCTTGGTCGCGGGAAGGTTGTCCCGGAGCATCCGCGCGACCTCGAGGCCGGTCATGCCGGGCATCGAGTTGTCGAGGAGGATCAGGTCGGGACGAAGCTCGAGTGCCTTGCGGGCGGCCTCGCTCCCATCCGCCGCCTCGCCGACGACCTTGAAATCAGGGTCGGGGTCGATGAGCGAGCGAAGGCCCTCGCGTACAGCGAGGTGGTCGTCCGCGATGAGAATGCGCTTTGGCACGAGTGAAAGAGTCGTTTCTTGGCTGTTACGAGGCATCGGACCGGAGGGGGAGGAACGGTGTAGACCGGATGTAGCGGAACCGGACAACGGTGTATCGTCCGGCCATCGGCCGACCGAGGGTCCTCCTGGTCGTCTTTCACCCGAGCGTCGGCGAGGGTATCGAGACGATCCTCCGCCTCGAACGACGCTACGAGGTGCGACGTGCGGGGAAGCTTGCCGACGCGGTGAACCTCGCCCGAACGTGGCCAGCGGACCTCGCTCTGGTCGATGCCCTCCTGCTACGCAGCGATGCCCGTGCGGACCTTGGCATTCCGGCGCTGGTCCTCGCCGCGGGCGTGGGCGAAGCCGCCACCGCGGCGCTATCGCTGGACGAGCCGGGCGGGTGGGTGGCGAAGGACGCCGCCTCGGCTGACCTGGTGAGCGCTGTAGAACGCTTGTTGACACGGCCCGCGGAACAAGCGGGCTCGCTTGCTCTTTTGGGGATCGGCATCCTCGTGGTCGTGCTCGTGGGACTCCTTCTCTATCTCATCTGGACCGCCATCGTGTGATCGACCCCTAGAATCTCCGCGATGCCGATCCGCGTACTTCTCGTCGATGACCACGAGCTGGTGCGACAGGGTGTCGCGTCCATGCTCGCCAAGGCCGAGGACCTCACCGTCGTCGGTGAGGCGAAGACCGGGCGCGAGGCGATCGAGACGGCTCGCAAGGAGCTCCCCGACGTGGTGCTCATGGACGTACGCATGCCGGACATGGATGGCCTCGAGGCAACGCGGCGCATCAAGGAGGAACGATCGCGAACCGCGGTGATCATGGTCACGATGCACGACAACCCCGCGTATCTCCGGGAAGCGGTCCGCGCGGGGGCGGCTGGATATCTCCTCAAAGACGTCTCGAAGGATGACCTCATCGACGCGATCCGGCAGGTAGCGACCGGCGGCGCGTTCATCGAATCGCAAATGCTCAAGGGGATGTTGTCCGAGATGAAGCCTGGCTCGGCAACTCCGTCGGCCGCGCGCAATCTCACGAAACGCGAGCGCGAGATCCTCGCCCTCGTCGCCGAAGGCTTGAGCAACCGCGAGATCGCGGACAAGCTCGTGCTCTCGCCCGAGACGGTCAAGAGCCACGTCGCCGCGATCCTCGAGAAGCTGAACGTCTCCGACCGCACGCAGGCCGCGATCTACGCGGTCCGGAACGGCCTGGTCGAGCAGCCGGCGACCTGACCCCCTCCACCCTGCTCCGCTCTCTCGAGCGCGCGACGGTGCGCATCGGGAATGCCGCGAGCGCCGACGAGCTGTTCGATCTCGTTCTCGAGGCCGCGCACGAGGCCGTTACCTACGAGTCCGCCTCCCTCATGACCGTCGACGCGGCGGGGGATGCGCTCATCGTTCGCGCCTCACGCCCCGGTCGCCTCGTCGGGACGCGCGTTCCGGTCGGGCCGTCGATCTCGTGGCAGGCGCTCGAGCGCCGCGAGCCCATCATCATCGAAGGCCCGGCCTCCGAGGAGCTCGGCACCACCTATACGAAGGATGTCCCCTTCGCTATTTGCATCCCGCTGCTCGTGGCCACCAAGACCCAAGGGGTGCTCAACGTCAACCGCCAACGCCACCCGGGCAACGACGCGATCGCCTTTCTCCGCATCCTCGGCGACCAAGCGGCCTTCGCGATAGACCGGATGGAGCTGTACAGCGACCTTCAGCACTTCACCGGGCAGCTTCTCTCCCAGGAAGAAGAGCACCGGCGCCGTCTTGCGCGCGACCTGCATGACGGGCTGGCGCCAATTCTCGTTTCCGCGCACGCCCAGCTCCAGAGCGCGGGAATCGAGAACGCGCAGGTCGGCAAGGCGACAGAGCTCCTGCGGCGCGCTATCCGTGAGACGCGCGAGATCCTGGGAACCGTTCGCCCGGCGACCCTCGACGACCTCGGTCTCGTCGCCGCTCTGTCCGCCGCCGCACGCGGGATGGCGGAGGAGGCGGGCTGGACTCTCGAGGAAGCACTCGACGATCCCGGCCCGCTGTCGCGCGAGGCTGAGTCGACCCTCTATCGCGTCGCCGTCGAGGCGCTCAACAACGTGAAGAAGCATGCGGCCGCCCACGAGGTTCGCCTGGCGCTTCTGAAGAATGAGGACACGCTCGAGATCGACGTCGGCGACGACGGGCATGGCTTCGAAACAGAGCAGTGGGGCGAGGCGGGCGTGCGCCCCGGACACTTCGGTCTGCTCGGAATGCGCGAGCGAGTCGCTTTTCTCGGCGGACTCTGCAAGGTCCAGAGCAAGCCGGGAGAAGGCACAACCGTGCGCATCGTGGTGCCGCGAGATCGCCTGCGTTAGCTAACGGCGAAACAACGCGAAGCGATTCGCCACCGGCACGGCGACGCCCACCGCCATGAGCCCAACCAGCGCCGGGCATCAGGATGTGTACTGGTCCGTGGTCATCTGCCGTTCGGCAGAGAGACGGCGGGAGCCCAGACGGATCGGGGCTCCCTCGCCTGCGCCAGTGGATACGCACGCGTCCGCGCGGTGCCGCGTAGAACAGGTTTCGCTGCGGAGGCGGAGCCGCGAAGGAGAACGGTGAGGCTCCGACCCGGTCGGAGCCTCACCTCAAGCGCTCAGCTGATCAGAACGTCCCGACGTACAGACGCGTGATCGTCCTGCCGTTCTTGCTCGTCGTCCCGGGTGTCTGCGCGGCGAGCTTCAGCGCGCCCTCGACCGTCTCGGGGCTGGCTGTCGTATTGCTTGAGAGGTAGAGCGCGCCGCCACCGCCGACGTGCGGCGATGCCATCGAGGTCCCCGAGAAGGTCGTGGTGCCACCGCCCTTCCGCGTCGACAGGACGCCCACGCCCGGAGCCCAGATGTCGACGCAGGGCCCGAAGTTGCTGAAGGACGCCTCGTTGTCGTTCTGGTCCGTCGCGGCCACCGTCATGACCCCGTCGTGCGTGCCGGCGCGCGCGGGCGAGTAGTTGCACGCGTCGTCGCCGCTATTGCCGGCCGCCACCGCGTAGAAGACGCCGCTGTTCGCCGACCTCTTCACCGCGTCGTCTAGCGCCTGGCTGGCGGAGCCCCCGAGGCTCATGTTCGCGATCGCCGGCTTCGCGGCGTTCGCCGTCACCCAGTCGACGCCCTTGATGACGCCGGACGTGCTTCCGCTGCCTGCGCAGCCGAGCACTTTCACCCCGGTCAGCGGAGCGCCGGGCGCGACGCCGACGACGTCCTGCGTGTTGTCCTTCGCCGCGACGGTCCCGGCCACGTGCGTGCCGTGGCCGTGGCAGTCCTTGTTCGGGCCCGTCGCGAAGTTCACGTGCCGCACCACGTTCAGGTCCGTGTGCGCCCTATCGATGCCGGTGTCGATGATGTAGGCGTTGACGTTCGTGATGGCGCCGCTGCCGTCCCCGGCTTTCGTCGAGCTGATGTCGGCGCCGATCTTGACGATGCCCCACGGGATGGTCTGCGCGGAGATCGTCGCGATGCCGTCGGGTTCGACGTACTTGACGTTCGCGGCGGCGCGCAGCGCGGCGAGCCGCACGCCGGGCACGATCGCGGAGTAGCCGCGTAGAGCATGTTCGTAGACAAAGCCGAGCGTGAGGCCGAAGCGCGCCGCGTGCTGCTGCGCGATCGATGTCGGGTCGACCCCGTCATTCAGCACGATGATGTAGCTGTCCGCCCCGTTGACGCTCGCAGCGGCCGCGTCAGCCGGCGTCGCGCCCAAAGCGGAGATCGCGAGCGCGAAGGCGAGCGTCACGGGCAGGGTCGGGCGATGACGAATGTGGTGGTGCACGTTTCCCCCAGTAGCTGGCTGTTGGCTGTCCATGGTGCTTCTTCCCAGGCCGTCTGACCAGCGCCCAGGCCGACAGCTAGGCTTCCGGTTATGCGGCCGCCTGTCGATCGACGGGTCGCAAACGCCGCGCTACTCGGGAGGGAGCGCCTCCTCCAAGAGCATCACGGGGATCCCGTCGCGGACCGGGTAGCGCTTGCGGCACTGGGTGCACACGAGATACTCGCCCTCCTCCCGGACCGGGGCGTGGTGCTCGTCCGGACAGGCCAGGAGCTCGAGCAGCCCGCGATCGATCGGCACGCTGGCATTGTGAGCCTCAGAGCGCGGTCGACG
>JBOGTG010000159.1:0-5374 GCA_050692175.1 Candidatus Limnocylindria bacterium
CCGAGCTTCCCGGTCGTCTTCCTCTTCTTCTGGCCCTTGCTCATGCATGCCGCCTTCCTACGTGATGCATCCCAATGTGCGGTACCGTTCCGCCCCGTGGCCGACCCGGCGATGGTCCAGCGGCTCCGTCGCCTGCCGCTGTTCGCCCGGCTCTCGGATGACGAGCTCGGGGACCTCGCCCAGCGGATCCGGCTCCGGCCGTTCCGTCGGAGCGAGGTCATCTTCCGCAAGGACGACCCCGGGACGCATCTGTACCTCGTCCTCGACGGGGCGGTGAAGATCTCGCTGCCCGGCGAGTTCGGACAGGAGGCGCTCGTCGCGATCATGCGGCCGGGCGAGTTCTTCGGCGAGCTCGCCCTCTTCGACCGCAGCCCGCGGTCGGCGAGCGCGACCGCGATGGAGGACACGCGCGCGGCGCTGCTCGCGGGCGACGACTTCCTGGCATATCTGGAATCGCACCCGGCCTCGTTTCGCGTGGTTCTCGAGACGCTCGCCAGGACGATCCGGCGGCTCTCCGACCGGGTCGAGGACCTGATCTTCCTCGATGTCCCGAGCCGCGTCGCGAAGTACCTGCTCGACCTGGTCCGCTCCAATGGCGACGGCGGGAACGAGCTGACCCTAACGCAGGACGAGCTCGCTGCGTTCATTGGCGCGTCGAGGGTGTCGGTGAACCGGGTGCTCGGCGACCTGGAGCGACGGGAGATCATCTCGATACGCCGCCGGCGCATCGCGATCAAGGACGCCGATCGCCTCGCGAAGGAGGTCCGCTTCTAGGTGGTAGCCGTTCCGAGGAAGCGACCACTCGTGCTCGTGGTCGAGGACGATCCCGCGCTCGGTGACGTCATGGTGACCGCGCTCAAGGACGATGGCCTGGACGCCAAGCTCGCCCACGATGGCGACGAGGCCATGCGGGACGTCGACGACCTCTCGCCCTCGGTGATGGTGCTCGACCTGATGATGCCCAAACGCGACGGCTTTTCCATCCTTCGCGAGCTTCGCGCTGATGGTCGTATCTTGAATATTCCGGTGATCGTCGTCACCGCGATTTTCGGGATGTCCGAGCGCCTGTACGCGACCGAGCTTGGCGCGGCGGACTACGTCACCAAGCCCTTCGAGCTCGACGACCTCGTTTCTCGCGTCCGCGCGCTCCTCTCGCCGACCGCGGCGTAGCTACGCGCGTGCTCCCGCTGACAGCTGGCTCGTGCAATAGCGACAGCGCTGCGCTGACGCGAGGATCTCCTCGCCGCAGAACGGACACACCTTCGTCGGTGCCCCCTTCGGGACGAACGACCGCGCGATGAGGAATACGACGAACGCCACGATGATGAACGTGATCACGGTGTTGATGAACACGCCGTAGTTGAGTGTCGCCAGGCCCGCGTCCTGTGCGGCCTTCAGACTCGCGGGATTCTTTCCCGACAGGTCGATGAAGAGGTTGTTGAAATCGACCCCTCCGAAGAGCAGCCCGACCGGCGGCATGAGTATGTCTTTGACGAGCGACGTGACGACGGCCGCGAGCGCGACGCCGATGATGAACGCGAGAGCCAGCGCGAGAACGTTCGCCTTGAGCAGGAACTCCTTGAACTCGGACACCATTGGAAGGCCTCCAGGGCGGGATGAGGCTGCGTAACCGCAGAGGCCATGCCAGCCTCCCAACTAGCCAGACGGGCTGACGCGAGCCTTGACTGGCACCGCAGGGCCCTGATACGCTCTTAGCACTCTCGACAGGAGAGTGCTAAATTGACAAAGAGACCCGATTCAGCGGAGTTTCCCGAGCTTGATCCGCGCGCCCGACAGGTGCTCGCCGCGGTGATCCGCGAGTACATCGCCACCGCCGAGCCGGTCGCGTCGGCCCAGCTTGTCCGCGGGTACAAGCTCGATGTCTCGCCGGCCACGGTGCGGAACGAGCTTGCCGCCCTCGAGGAAGCCGGACTCCTCACGCACCCGCACACCTCGGCGGGCCGGGTGCCCACCGATCTTGGCTACCGGTACTTCATCGAGACGCTCATGCCGAGCCCCTCGCTCCGTGCCGACGAGCAGGTCACCGTCTCACACCAGTTCCAGCAGGCGCTCCAGGACACCGCGGAATGGCTTCGCGTCGCCGCGTCGAGCCTCGCGCGCCTCACGGCCGAGGCCTCGATCGTGACGCCCCCGGCGAGCAAGCGGACGACACTTCGCCACGTCGAGGTCGTACCGATCCACGAGCGTCGCGCCCTTCTCGTGGCGGTCGTCGATGGCGGCGCCGTGCGGCAGCAGCTCCTCGAGCTCGGGACGGCGACGACGGCCGAGCAGCTTCGAACGCTCTCCAGCCGGCTGACGGAATCGCTCGGCGGCGCGACGGCGACCAAAGTCCAGGCCGCGGTCGCGACCGAAAAGGGCGCCGACGCGGACATCGCGAGGGCCCTCGCTCGGATCCTCGAGGAGTACGACACGTCTCGAGCCCGCGAGGTGTACGTGGACGGCTTTCAGAACATTTTGGCCAAGCCCGAGTTCGCCGAGAGTGACCGAAGCCGGGCCATGCTGAGTCTCTTCGAGGACCACACGCGGCTCGCGGAGATCCTGCCACTCGATCTGGGCGACGGCGAGGTGCACATCACGATTGGTCGCGAGCACCGACACGAATCGCTGCGGGACTGCAGTCTCGTGATCGGCCGCTACGGCGAGAGCGGCGACGTCGTCGGCTTCGTGGGCGTGGTCGGACCGACGCGGATGGACTACGCGCGCTCGATCGGCGCGGTCCGCTACGTGGGGTCGCTCATGAGCGATCTCGTTCGAGTCATGGAGGGACGTTGATGGACGACAAGATTCGGCGCGCAGAGGAGCTGCTTGAGCAGCGCTCACGCGAGCGCGGTGCGAACGGTCATACGAACGTGGACACCGAGGCCCAGGCCCCGGAGCAGCACGCGGCCGGGGCACCCGGCGATGAGAAAGCGGAACAGCTGACAAACGATCTGAAGCGCATGGCGGCCGATTTCGCGAACTACCGCAAGCGCAACGAGGCGGAGCGGACCGAGTTCGCGAAATTCGCGAAGGCCGACCTCATCGCGAAGCTGCTCGACGTGCTCGACGGGTACGATCGCGCGCTCGCGACCGTGCCCGACGAGTTCAAGGGTCAGCCCTGGGTCGAGGGCATGTGGCTCGTCGAGCGCAAGCTGCGCGCGATCCTCGAGGCCGAGGGGCTCGAGCCGGTCGACTCGATCGGCACGCCGTTCGACCCGTACCAGCACGAGGCCGTCGCACACGTACCCTCGGACAAGCCCGAGGGAACGGTCATCGCGGAGCACCAGAAGGCATACCGCCTACACGAAAAGCTAATTCGTCCAGCGCTCGTCACCGTCTCGAGTGGGAGCGAAGGCAAGGAGAAGAACTGATATGGCAAAAGTCATTGGCATCGATCTAGGGACCACGAACTCGGCCGTCGCTTACATGGAAGGCGGCGAGCCGACGATCATCCCGAACGCGGAGGGCGGGCGGATCACCCCGTCGGTCGTCGCGTTCACCAAGAGTGGGGAGCGCCTCGTCGGCCAGGTCGCGAAGCGGCAGGCGATCACGAACCCCGAGAACACCATCTACTCGGTCAAGCGGCTCATGGGGCGGCGATTCTCCGACCCCGAGGTCCAGCGGACGATCAAGATGGTCCCCTACAAGATCCAGCAGGCCGCCAACGGCGGCGTCGAGATCGTGCTCGGCAACGGGCAGAAGCTCACGCCACCCGAGGTCTCGGCGATGATCCTCCAGAAGCTCAAGACCGACTCCGAGGCGTACCTCGGGGAGAAGGTCACGCAAGCGGTCATCACCGTTCCCGCGTACTTCGACGACCAGCAGCGGCAGGCCACCAAGGACGCCGGTCAGATCGCGGGCCTCGAAGTCCTGCGGATCATCAACGAGCCGACGGCGGCGTCGCTCGCGTACGGGCTCGACAAGAAGAAAGACGAGGTCATCGCCGTCTACGACCTCGGCGGCGGCACCTTCGACATCTCGGTGCTTCAGCTCGGCGAAGGCGTGTTCGAGGTCAAGGCCACCAACGGCGACACGCACCTGGGTGGCGACGACTTCGACCAGCGGGTCATCGAGTGGCTCGTCGAGGAGTTCAAGAAGGACCAGGGCATCGATCTGAAGAACGACCGCATGGCCCTCCAGCGTCTCAAGGAGTCGGCGGAGAAGGCGAAGATCGAGCTCAGCTCGACGCAGCAGACGGAAGTCAACCTCCCGTTCATCACCGCGGACCAGTCCGGTCCGAAGCACCTCGTCATCACGCTCACCCGTTCGAAGCTCGAGCAGCTCGTCGGAGATCTGGTCGAGAAGACCACCGGGCCGGTGAGGCTGGCGCTGAAGGACGCCGGGGTTACCCCGGACCAGATCGACGAGGTCGTCCTGGTCGGCGGACAGACGCGCATGCCGCTCGTGGTCGAGACCGTGAAGAAGCTCTTTGGCGGCAAGCAGCCGAACCAGAGCGTCAATCCGGACGAGGTCGTCGCCGTCGGCGCGGCCATTCAGGCCGGTGTGCTCAAGGGTGAAGTGAAGGACGTCCTCCTTTTGGACGTCACCCCGCTCTCGCTCGGTATCGAGACCCTCGGTGGCGTCGCCACCAAGCTCATCGAGCGGAACACGACCATCCCGACGTCGAAGTCGCAGGTCTTCACGACCGCTTCTGACGCGCAGACGCAGGTGGAGATCCATGTCACCCAGGGCGAGCGCGAGCTCGCCGCGGACAACAAGAGCCTTGCGCGCTTCATTCTCGATGGGATCGCGCCCGCACCGCGCGGAATCCCGCAGATCGAGGTGTCGTTCGACATCGACGCGAACGGCATCGTCAACGTCAAGGCGCGCGACAAGGCGACCGGTCGCGAGCAGCACGTGACGATCACCGCATCGAGCGGACTCTCCAAGGACGAGGTCCAGCGTCTGGTCAAGGACGCTGAGCTGCACGCCGAGGAGGACCGCCGCAATCGCGAGAAGATCGAGGTCCGGAACCAGGGCGACACGATGGCCTATTCCATCGAGAAGACGCTCAAGGATCTCGGCGAGAAGGTCCCCGCCGACACGAAGAAGGACGTAGAAGAGAAGCTCGCGGCGCTACGCGATGCCCTCAAGACGGACGACGTCGAGCGGATCAAGTCCGCGACGGAGGCACTGCGGGCTTCCTCGACGAAGATCGGCGAGATCCTCTACCAGCAGGAGCAGGCCAAGCAGCAGGCCGAGCAACCGGGTCAGCCGGGTCAGCCAGGTGCCGAGCAGCAGGAGGGCGAACCCGCCGGGGCCGGCGCGAAGCGCGACGGCGACACGATCGAAGGAGAGTTCAAGGAGCAGAGCTAACCACGGCGATGCTCTGTCACGAAGACGGCGCGGCGAAAGCCGCGCCGCGTTCGTTCCG
>JBOGTG010000160.1:0-10409 GCA_050692175.1 Candidatus Limnocylindria bacterium
CCCCCCGACGATCGCGGATCAGTGGCTTCCGCGGTTCGAGCGTTCGCTTCAAGCTGGGGACCCGCTCGGTGCGTCCGACACGCTCCGAAAGTCGGGCGTGAATGGGTGGGTGCGGAAGGATCATTACGACGCCGCCGTCAAGGTGATCGACCGGATCGGCCCAGCGCCGCGCGTGCGTCTGGACTGGGCAGAGCGTCTCCTGGCTCATCCACGGCGCGTCGACAAGGAGCTCGCCGCGCTCATCGTGTGGCCACTTGCGCGCACCCACTTCCGCGAGCTCACGCGCATGGGCTACCGCCTCGCGCGCGAAGATGACTGGGCCGTCCGCGAGGCCGCTGCCGCGCTCCTGGGACAGGTGCTGACCGAGGCGTGGGCTGACACGATCCCGCTCCTGCGTGAGTGGGTGAGCGGTCCCGATAGCCGCCTGCGCCGCGCGGTCATCGTCGCCGCGAAATACGCCGCGCGAACGCGAACCCCCGAGTGGGCGGAACCGCTCCTCGACCTGCTTGAGCCGGCGCTGCGCGATCGCGAGGAGTACGTGCGCAAGAGCCTCGGCCCGTTCGCGATCGGTGACCAGTTCGTTCGTTCATATCCCGACGCCACGCTCGCGCGCCTGCGGAAGTGGATACAGGACGAGGACGAGAACGTCCGCTGGAACGTCGCCATGGCATTCTCCGCGGCCAGCGGCGCCCGGATGGCGCAGCGCGCGCCGGACATCCTCGAGTTCTTGGCAACCGACGACCGACCCTTCGTGCGCGGCGCCGTCCGCGCCGCGCAGCGACGCGTCAAGACGCTGGTCGAATAGATGGGAACGCGCATCGAGGACCAGCCGCCCGAGCATTGGGCCGGGCCGGAATCTCTAGACCCGACGCCGGTGTGGAAGCAATTCCTCATGACCGGGCTCCTCCTCGTCGGCGGTCTCGTCCTCGTGGGCCTGGTTGCGGCGTTCGCGGCCGCCCCTCAGCTGGTGAGGCCTCCTGCCCTCGTGCCGGGTGACCGTTTGGTGCTTCCGCTCAGCGCCCTGCCGCCGGACGTCGGTGGGGCGGGGGCGCTGCCGACTCCCGTCGGCCCACCACTGATCGACGACGCTCACGGCTTCATGCTCGGGCGCCTCGACCGGACCGAGGTGGTCGCGATCCGGGCGCGGTGGTCGCCCGTCATCGGTCAGTCGGAGTGCTCGATCCGCGCTGCCATCGTGAACGGGAAGGTCGGCTACTTGGCGGTGTGCGGGGACGGCTCTGGCGGGCGGTTCTTCGAGTTCGACGGCCGCGGTGAACCGACCAATGGGGCACCGCGCGGTCTCGACCGATATCTTGTGTCGGTGACAACGGATCGCGTCATCGTCAATCTCGATCGCCTGATCGTGTCGCTCGAGCGGACTTCCGCACCGCCGACGCAGCCGGTCGTGCCGCCGGGCCAGTGACCGTGAGCGCGGCCCCGTACGAGCTGGTCATCGGCATCGAGACGCATGTCGAGCTCAAGACCGAATCCAAGATGTTCTGCGGTTGTCAGGCGCGGTGGTTCGGGGCGCCACCGAACACGCTCGTCTGTCCGGTCTGCCTTGGCCTGCCCGGCGCTCTCCCCGTGCCGAATCGCCGCGCGATCGAGCTCGCGATCACCGCCGGCCTCGCGCTTCACTGCGAGACGCCGGAGCACACGAAGTTCGACCGCAAGAACTACCTCTACCCGGATCTGCCCAAGGGCTACCAGATCTCGCAGTACGACTTACCCCTCAGCGTGAAGGGATGGCTCGAGCTCCCGACCGGGAAGAGGGTCCGGATCACGCGCGCGCATCTCGAAGAGGACACCGGCACCCTGAAGCACGGCGAAGACGCGGGTCGCCGCTACACCCTGGTCGACTTCAACCGCTCCGGCGTGCCGCTCCTCGAGATCGTGAGCGAGCCGGACATGAGCTCGGCCGATGAAGGCGAAGCCTACGTCCGGGCGCTGCGCGACATCCTGATCTTCTCGGGCGTCTCCGAGATGCGTCTCGAGGAAGGCGCCGGCCGGTTCGACGTGAACGTTTCGATCCGTTTCCAGGAGAACGGCAAGACGATGTGGCCACCGCAGAGCGAGATCAAGAACCTGAACAGCTATCAGGCGCTGCGTGAGGCCGTCGCCTACGAGTCCGATCGGCTCTGGCAGGAGTGGGGTTCCGGCGGCGAGATCCGCACGCGGACCGGGAAGATCACGGTGGGCTGGAGCCCCGACCGTGGCCGCACGTATCTGCAGCGGTCCAAGGAAGACGTCGAGGACTACCGCTATTTCCCCGAGCCCGATCTCGTCTCGCTCGCGCCCTCGCCCGAGACCGTCGCGAAGCTACGAGAGGCACTACCGGAGATGCCGGCCGAGCGTCGCGCGCGATTCGTCTCGGCTTACGGGCTCTCCGACTACGACGCGCGGATCCTCGTTTCGGACCGCGCACTCGCCGACTATTACGAGGCAGCGGTGAAAGCCGAACCGGGTCAGCCCAAGGCGATCGCGAATTGGGTGATCGGCGACCTCACGGCCGCGCTCAAACGGGACAGCATCGAGATCGGCGCCTCGCGGGTCGGATCCGAGCAGCTCGCCGCGCTCATCCGTCTCATCGGGTCGGGGAAGGTGAGCGGTCCGTCGGCGAAGCAGATATTCGCGGAGATGTGGAAAAGCGGCGGTGACCCCGAGGCGATCATGAACACGCGCGGGCTCGCTCAGGTGAGTGACGAGACGGCGATCGAAACAGCCGTCGACGAGGTGATCAAGGCAAACCCCAAGGCAGTCGCCGACTACAAAGCAGGCAAGATGCTCGCCCTCGGCGCGCTCGTTGGAGCGGTCATGAAGAAGCTGGGTGGGAAAGCGAACGCCGCGGTCGTGAATCGCATGCTCACCGAGCGAATGGCATGACAGAGCATGTCCGTCTCGATGACGTCGTTCGGTTCCTTGACGAACGGCTCGAGGTCGCGAAGTTCGATGAGCAAGAGTCGAATGGCCTGATCGTCCGCGCGTCGGACGTGGTCACGAGCATCGCGGCCGCGGTGAGCACGTCATTCCACGCGATCTCCCGCGCGAAGAGCGCGCAGGCCGATCTCCTGATCGTGCATCACCGAAGCTGGCCCGAGATCGACCTCGAGCTCGTCGAGGAGAAGCACACGCGGCTCCGGCAGAACGGCATCTCGCTCTACTGCGCCCACTCCGCGCTCGACGCTTCTCCCGGCGTATCGAACGGCGACGGAATCGCGCAGGCGACGGGCGTGAAAGTCCGCGAGCGCTTCCTTCCGTATCACGGCGGCATGGCCGGAGTCATCGGCACAGCTACCGGCACGTTCCAGGAGTTCGTCGACCGCCTCCGCTCCGCGCTCGGCACACAAGTCGAAGCTCGCCAGAACAGCGAAAAGTTCGGAGTCGTCGCGATCGCGAGCGGGGGAGCCCCGTACACGACCTTCGTCCAGGAGGCGGCGGCCCGCGGCGCCGACACGTACGTGACCGGCGAGATCACGATGTACACGCGCATGTACGCGAAGGAGCGGAAGATCAATCTCGTGGCGGGCTCGCACTATTCGACCGAGACGTTCGGCGTGCGAGCGCTCGCGCAGCTCGTGGAGGACTGCTTCGGGATCGGGTGGACCTTCGTGCCCGAGTCGCCGGACGTGTACTGATCCAGACCTGGCTAGCTGAGGATCCTCGCGACGCTGGAGTACGTCCGCGCAGCCGCAACGAGGACGGCGGCTGCGAGGACCACGTAAGACGCAGGTGCCCACGGCGGCGCCGCCGCGGTGGGTTTCGGAATTCGTAGGGCCAGACCGGCGGCTATCAGTAAGAGGCTGAGCAGTCCGACCAGGTCAACTGGCGATGGATCCGATCCGAGGGACGTGAAACCTGAGACGAGCCCCAGCCCGAGGAACAATGCCGCCAGCAGCAACGCGAAGATCGTCAGCGCGCCCGCTGCAAAGGATCCGCCGTCCAGGAAGCGCAGGACGCGGTCGAACACCGGCGCGAGCGCGAGGCTAAAGATCGGGAAGAGAGCCGCGAACATCGCGACATTCAGCAGGGGAGGTCGCAGGATGATGAAGTCGCTGTTCGTATCGTCCAGGATCAGAGACCCGTCCAGGCCCAGCAGGCCGAACCCGAAGACGAGGCCGCGCCAGCGTCCGAATGGCAGGAGCCATGGCCTCAGTGCTGCGTAGAGGAGGCCGCCCTGGAGGCCGGCGAACACACCGCCGAAGACGATCAGGGCGATCGTTCCGCCGAGGGTGATCTCTCCGACGATGGCGCCGTTGTCCGTCGTGGCGCCCTGTGGGATCGGGCCTGCCGCCATCGCGGAGACTCTCATTGCGAGGCGCGAGCCGAGGCCGCCGACGACTATCCCAACGAGGATGCCCGCGAGACAGCCCGCCGCGACCTCTCGGAGCACCGCAGGGATACGCATGCTCGCTAGATTCTCTGCCTGGCGGTCAACTGGGCGGAGCGGTGTCGACTAATCGATCCTCTCGTACGCGGGAATCGTGAGGAACTCCTTGAAGTCCTTTGAGAGCGCGACCCCGTCGAAGATCTCGCGCGCTTCGCTGTAGCGGCCCTTCGCGAAGGAGTCGGCGCCGACAACGGAATTGATCTTTTCGAGCTCCTCGCGCTCGACGTCGCGCACGAGCTCCGCGGTGATCGGTGGTCCCTCGGCGAGCGACACGCCGTGATGGATCCACTGCCACACCTGCGAGCGCGAGATCTCGGCGGTCGCCGCGTCCTCCATGAGGTTGTTGATCGCCGCGGCGCCGGTCCCTCGCAGCCACGACGCGATGTACTGGATGCCGACGCTCACGTTCGTGCGGAGGCCCGCATCGGTGATCGTGCCGCCTGGGATCCGCACGTCGAGCAGCTGCGCGGCGGTGACGTCGACCTCCGGACGCTGACGGTCGAGCTGGTTCGGCTTCTTTCCGAGCGCTCGATCGAACTCGCTCATCGCGGTCTCCACGAGATCGGGATGGGCAACCCACGTACCGTCGAAGCCGTCGGTCGCTTCGCGCTTCTTGTCGTCGCGGACCTTCGCGAGCGCGGTCTCGGTGACCGCGGGATCGCGTCGATTTGGAATGAATGCCGCCATCCCGCCGAGCGCGAACGCGCCGCGCTTGTGGCAGGTCTTCACGAGAAGCTCCGTGTACGCGCGCATGAACGGCACGGTCATCGCGACCTGCCCGCGGTCCGGGAGGATGAACTCCTTACGGTCGCCGAGCTTCTTGATGATGCTGAACATGTAGTCCCAGCGGCCCGCGTTAAGGCCTGCGCTGTGATCGCGGAGCTCGTAGAGCGTCTCTTCCATCTCGAACGCGAGCGGCAGCACCTCGACCAGCACCGTCGCTTTGATCTTCCCCCGGCCGAGGTCGAGTTCGTCCTCGGTCCAGTCGAAGATCTGGTTCCAGAGACGCGCCTCACGGTGGCTCTCCATCTTCGGCAGATAGAAGTACGGACCGCTCCCGCGCTCGAGCAGCCGCTTCGCGTTGTGGAAGGCGTACAGACCGAAGTCGAAGACCGCGCCCGAGATCGAAGCACCCTCGATGGTCAGATGCCGCTCCACCAGATGCCACCCTCGCGGACGCACGACGAGGGTCGCGGTCTCTTCCGCGAGCTTGTACTCGCGGCCGTCCGGGTTCTTGAACGAGATCGTCCCGCTGACCGCGTCGATGAGGTTCTGCTGGCCCTCGACCATGTTGCGCCAGGTCGGCGTGTTTGCGTCTTCGAAGTCGGCCATGTAGACGGAAGCGCCCGAATTCAGCGCGTTGATCACCATCTTTCGATCGGTCGGTCCGGTGATCTCGACCTTCCGTACGCGAAGGTCCTGCGGCACGTCCGCGACACGCCACCCGGTCCTCCGTGCGTCGGCGGTCTCGGTCAGGAAGTCGAACGTGCCGCCACGACGGAGCCGCTCCGCGACCTCGGCTCGTTTGTCGAGCAGGGTCGTTCGCACCGGTTCGACCTCGCGATGCAGCCGCGCCAAGAAGTCGAGCGCATCGGGTGTCAGGACGTCAGGGAAGCCCTCATCCGCAGGAGCCTTGATCTGCGTCGCTATCGTCCGCATCGACCGTATCCTGCCACGCTGTGAGCCCGCCCTTCGATCTGAGCGGCAGGCGTTCGCTGGTCACCGGTGGCGGGCGCGGAATCGGCCGCGCGATCGCGCTCGCGCTGGCCGAAGCGGGTGCCGACGTCGCTATCACATCGCGGAAGGGTGACGACGTCGAGCCCGTCGCACGCGCCATCCGGGCGAAGGGAACGAAGTCCATTGCGCTGGCTCTGGACGTGCGCGACGGCGCGTCCATTCGCGCGTGCTTCGAGCGCCTCGCGGGCGAATGGGGGACGATCGACATCCTCGTCAACAGCGCGGGCACGAACATTCCAACCGACCTTGCCTCGCTCGACGAGGAGGGCTGGGACACCGTCGTCGACACGGACCTAAAGGGCGTCGCGTTCGTGACGCAGGCCGCTCTACCGCTTCTCCGCGACGGCGGTCGGGTCATCAACATCGCGTCTATCTACGGAGTGCTTGGCCGAGTCGAGCGCATCGCGTACAGCGCGGCCAAAGGCGGCGTCGTGACACTCACCAAATCGCTGGCCCTGGAGCTCGCGTCCCGCGGAATCACGGTGAATGCGGTCGGCCCGAGCCTCATCGAGACCGACCTGACCCGCGAGCGGATGCGAAAAGACCCAGCCTTTCGGGCTGTGGAGGTCGCGCGGACGCCGCTTGGACGTCTCGGCACGGTTGAGGACGTGGCCGCCGCGGTCGTTTACTTCGCGTCTACCGAAGCGGGCTTCGTGACCGGACAGCTCCTCCTTGTCGACGGAGGGACCGGCGCGCATTAGCCCCGGGGGTAGGGGGGCCCCCGACCGGGCAGGGGCCCCGGGGTAGGGGCCCCGACGGGGCAGGGGCCCCACATCCCCCGGCCATACGTCCGTACTCCCCCGCGCTCGATCTAGTCCCGTCGGGTGATGGGCCACGGGGCCGCGCGCCCTACAAATCAATTACGAAAACGGGAGGAAAGCGAACAGGTCATGGGAGGCGTTAGGCGGGTGGCCGTACAACCGGCCCAAGCCCAGGTCTCGACCCAAAGCGTGGAGTCGCCGCGAATCGACCCCGCGCCCTTCAACGTCGTCCGGATGACGCCGCCGGTCGAAGCGACGCTCCGCATCCTTCTCAACAGCGTTCCGTACCTCATCGGCGCGGCGGTCGTACGTCAGCCGGCCGTCGGCGAAGCGGTCGAGGCCGAGGTCGGGCGGATGCCGTGGCTCCACGACCGTCGCCTTCTGACGCTCCAGCTGCCCGACGACTCGCTCCCCGCGAACCGAGCGATCCTCCTCGACTGGCCCGTCCCGTACCAGGCCGAGTGGGTCGGCGCGCCTCCGCGTCTTCTCATCTCGCGTCTCGTCACGCAGGGCCGCACGGTCGGAGTCCTGCTGGGAACGCTGATCAGCCGCGATCAGGTCTCGGCCCCGGCGCGCGAAGCGCTCGACCTCTCGTGCGAGCTCATCGCCGCCGCGGTCGGCAGCGACTCCCTTGCGACGCTCTCCGCGCCGCCGGCTCCGGAGGAGCCCCGGCGCCTCGTCGTTGTGCCGAACGAGCCAGAGCCCGAGCCGGAGTCGTCGCTCGTCATGACGGTGCCCGCCGAGTCCGAGCCGGTGGTGGATCCGAAGGACGAGCAGGACGAGCGCGACCGTCAGGTCGTCGATGAGGTCGCGCGCGCCCTCGACGAGCTCACGGATGCGAAGTCGATTGGCCGCGTGCTCCGCGACGCCGTCACCGCGATCGCGGGCGTCGACGGCTTCTCGGTCGCCCTCTTCAACAGCGTGCGACGCGAGGTCGCGTACCGATACAAGGTCGTCGGTGCGGATCCCGACTCGGCGGAGATGGGCCGTCAGGCTGTAGACGACGGTCCGGACTGCTACGCGGCCCGGCGCGATCGTCGCTGGCACGGCTACGTTCGCGAGATCGGTGTGCGCGGTCCCGAAGGCGTCGAGGCCCGCAAGATCTCCGTTCTCCAGTACCCGCTCCTCGCGGCGGACGAGGTCTTCGGCGTCGCGACGCTCCAGGTGTTCGGCGATTCTGGGTTCTCCGATCACGCGACGCGCCTCGTGCTCCGCGTGATCGAGGTCTCGAGCGACCGGCTCGCCGCCGTGCGGCGCGCCGCGCGCTTCCAACCAAGTCTTTCCCCTCAGGAGTCCGCGGCGGCCGCCGTCCTCCCGCCGGTCGCCGCGGCTCCCTTTCCCGCTCCGGTCGCCTCCGGGTCCGAGGCGCCGACGACGGATCAGATCCTCAACGACCTCGTGAACAACTGCACCGAGATCGGTCTACCCACGACCTTCATGGTCGGCGTCGACCCCGCCGCGGGTCTCCTGCGGGGCGAGCTCATCTCGAGCTCATCCGCCGCGCGCGAGCTCGACTACGCGCTCGGGATCTCGGCCGGCCGATTCACGATCGAGCTCTCTGACCGCTACAACGCGATCGCGCGGGCATGCCGCGAAGGTCGCATCGTCACATCACCGACGCTCGACGAGCTCGTGCACCCGCTTCGCGACGCGGACGGTGCCGCGACGCTCGAGCGGCTCGTCCAGGGCGGCCGATCGACGATCATCCCGATCACCGTATCCGGTGATGTCGTCGGAGCCCTCGTCGTGGGTCCGATGGCGGACGAGCCAGGATTCAGCACGATCGTGAAAGTGCGCGACCTGGTCAATGAGACCGCGTCGCGACTCACGGAGGCCTGGCGCACGAAGCACTAGACCTACACTCCCTCGCCAATGGTCGGCGAGGTCACCTTCGCGGTCATCGGCCTTCTCCTTTTCATCGCCGACGTCCGGACGTTCTCGTCCACGTTCCAGCAGACCTTCTTCGGTCAATCGAACACGACGCTTGCCGTCATGGCGACCACCGTGTTCGCGACCTCATTCCTCGCGCCGCTCGTCGGCTGGCGCCTCGGTCCGAAGCGAGGCGTCGCGCTGAGCGCTGCGATGCTCGGCATCGCGACCGTCGTCGCGACGGTCTCGCGCCACAACATCGCCGATCTCGCCCTTTCGATCGTGGGGATCGCGGGAGGAGTGTGGTGGCTCGGCTTGCTCCACGCCTCCCGGCCGGCGGATCGCCCCTCGCCGCTCGCGGTCGCGCTGCCGATCGCGTTCTCGGCGGATCTCGTGCTGCGCGCCGCGTTCCGGACGGTGCCGGTCGTGGACCTGAATCTTGCGCTCGCGGCCCCGCTCGTTCTCGTCGCGGCGCTTGTCTTCCTTGCCTCCGGCGTCGCCGCGATGTCCGGCGCGCGCACCTGGACCCGGCCGGACGCACGAGGCGCGCTCGCGCTCATCGCTTTGCCGGCGCTCTTCCTCGTGGCCGAGACGGGCGCAACGAACGGCGCCCAGGTGGCCCTGGCGAGCGGGCTCGGGCTCGGCCCGGAGCCGCCCCGAGCCACCCAGCTCGGCATGGTGCTCGTTGGGCTCGGCCTCGCCGCGGGGTCGCTCGCGCTGTCGCGTCAGTACCCTCGCGGCGTTGCCGCCGCGATCGCCTGCGTGGCGGGTGCGGCGCTGCTCTGGTATATGCACGCCCCCGTCGTCTCGCTCGTTGGTGGCCTCGTCCTCGCGGCCGGTCTGTTCATCGCCGCGGCGACGATCCCGGGCGCACCACTGAAGGTCGTCGGCTCGCCCGCGGTCGTCACCCTGGCGCTCGCGCTCGGATGGCTCGTGTTCGTCGGGACCGCCTTCGGGTTCTACGCCTTCTGGGCGTACCTCCCTGCCGTGTACGCGGCGACCGCGCTCGTCGCGATCGCGGCACTGCTCGTTCCGGGCCGCGCGCTCCCCGCCTGGCGCGCCCTTCCGATAGGGCTCGTCCCGATCGTCGTGGGCGTGCCGCTCCTGGCTTTGCTGCTCACGCCCCAGTCCTTCACCACCGAGGAGCCCCGGAACACGTTCCGTGTGATGACCTACAACATCCATCAGGGCTTCAACGCGGGTCAGGTCCCCTCGCTCGACCTGCTCGTCGATGTCATCTCCCGCGAATCCCCGGATGTCCTCCTGCTTCAAGAGGTCGTGCGGGGGTGGATGATCGACGAGCAGCACGATGCCCTCAGCGTGCTCGCGGAACGGCTCGGGATGCCGTACGTGTTCGGTCCGAACATCGGCGATCTCTACGGGAATGCGATCCTGTCGCGCTTTCCGATGACCGACGTCAAGCGCGTCCAGTTCGCCGTGCAGCCCTCGATACGGCACCAGCCGCGCGGCGCCGTCGGTGTGCGCATCGGGGAGGTCGTGATCATCACGACGCATCTCGACGAGATCGCGGATTCGAGCGCGATCCGTCAGGAGCAGGTCCGAACGATCCTGCGGGAATGGGACGGCGAGCGGATCGCGATCGTCGCCGGCGATATGAACGCCGAGCCCTCCGCCCTGGAGATGAGTCTCTTCTC
>JBOGTG010000161.1:0-9412 GCA_050692175.1 Candidatus Limnocylindria bacterium
GGCGCGAGGCCGTCGAGGAGCGCGCGCTGGTACGCGACGATGATCGCCGTCATGGGGTTGAGGTAGAGAAGCCGCAGCTCGTCGGGCCGACTCTCGACGAGCGAGACCGGGAACAGCACAGGCGTGAGGAAGTACCAGGCGAGCAGCAGGATCCCGAGGATGTGCTGCACGTCGCGGAAAAAGACCGCGAGCGCGCTCAATAAATAGGCAAACCCCAGGTTCATGACGATCTGGAGCGCGACGAGAAGCGGGATCCAGACGAGTCCCTCCGGGTGGCGGGGGCCGAGGATGGCAAGGATCGCGAGCAGCACGACGAAGCTCAGAAGGAAGTTCGCGAGCGCGGAGAGCACGCTCGCCGCCGGCAGGATCTGGAGCGGCATCTTGACCTTCTTCACCAGCGGGGCGTTCGCGAGGATCGCGGAGGCACCCGACTGGAGGGACGTCGCGAAGAAGGTCCACGGCAGAAGTCCCACGAAGAGGAAGATCGCGTAGGGCTGCTCGCCGGACACGGTGACCGGCCGCGTGCGGAGGATGACGCCGAAGAGGATCCAAAACACGATGAGCTGCAGCAGCGGGTTGACGAAGTTCCAGGCGAACCCGAGCGCCGAGCCTTTGTATCGGGCGCGAAGCTCGCGCCACGCAAAGTCGGCCAGGAGCTCGCGCCGGTCGACGAGCGTCCGGAGGTCGGCGATCACCGATGAAAGAGTATTTCGCCGCTATTCAGGGGAAGAGCTCTCGTCGCTCGGCCTGAAGCCAGTCGCGGACTTCCGCCAAGAGTTGCCCGGCGGCCTGAACGCGGAGCTCGCGGGCTTCTGCCGCGGACACGCTTCCCGCGAGGTCGTACATCGACCTGTTTCCGCCGGACTCGGCAGTGCTGGAAGTAGTTGGCCGCGCTCGCCCAGCGGCCAGCTGCCAGCTCGCCAAGGCGAACGAAGGTCAGGCGGTGATGCTCGGCACTGTGGATTCGTTCGCCGTGAGCGCGGATGAGGATAGTTGCCGCGGTTAGCGCCGCGATATACGAATGCTCGAAACTTCCGTCGGGCGAAAGCCCGCCGATCGCGGCATCGGCGAGCTCGCGGCGCGCCACGCCGGTCAATCGTCGGATTTCGAGAGCGCTCGGCTCCATGCTCATGTGCGTGCCTGCCGCGGATCGACTTCGGCGAGTCTGCTCTCATCCCCGATCACCCACAGCTTCGGCCCAGCTCGCACGTTTGTCAGGAACGGATCGTCCTTGCGCAACCGCGTTCTCCACTCGCGGACCGTCATGACGTGCTCGTTCACCGCGCGACCGAGGTCGCGCTCAGCTCTTGCCAATTCGCCGCGTACCGCGCGCGTCGACTCGTCGCCGAGCACCATGAGGTCTATGTCGCTCGAGGCTGCGGCGGTGCCCGACGCGAACGACCCGAACACGAATGCGAGTTCGACCTTGTGTGCCTTGAGTGCCGGCCGGAGGCTGGTCGCGGGTCCGCGGAGCTTACGGATGATCGATGAGACTTCGTCGAAGATCGCCGACCGCGGGTCGGCTGAATACACTCGCCGCCCACCTGCCGTACTCGCGCTGACCAAACCCGCCGCGATAAGGCGCTTCAGCTGACGCTGGACGGCCACGATCGGCAGGCCCGTGGCGCGGGCGAGCTCCTTTTGATAGAACGTGCGGCCACGTTCGCTGAATAGCGCGGTTAGGACCTTAGCGCGCGCCTCGGAGAGGACGAGGCCGCGGAGTGCGTCCATGACAACAGATTGTAGTCTAGAGACTACGAAATGTGGTCAGCGTGGGCGATCGCTGCTGGAAGAGTATTTCGGGTGATGCCGACGCGCGGCTCCGTCAGTCGCGAAGGCACGGAGCTCGTCTACTGGACGTGGCCCGGCGCCGGTCCGCCGACGCTGCTCCTTCACGGCATCGGCAACTACGGGCGCTACTGGGACCTCTTCGCGGGCGCGATCGCCGGCCGGCTCCGGCTCATCGCGCCTGACGCGCGCGGCCACGGCCAAAGCGGACGACCCGCGGACGGCTACGCGCCCGCGGACTTCGCTGCGGACGCCCTCGCGGTTCTCGACCGGCTCGGCATCGAGCGCGCCATCGTCGTCGGCCACTCGATGGGCGGGCTTCACTCGATCAACCTCGCCGCGCGTCATCCCGAGCGGGTGCAAGCGCTCGTCATCGTCGACGCGAGCCCTGAGCCGCTAGCGGCGGGCGCCGAGCGCGCACAGCGACTTCTCACCGGTCGGCCTGCGCGGTTCGGAGATCGCGAGGAGGCGCGTGCGTACCTCCAGCGAACCTCGCCGGGATATCCGGATGCCGTCTACGAGAACCGGCTCGCGTTCGCGTTCCGCGAGGAGGACGGCGGTCTCGTCTGGCGATCCGACCAGGCCGCGCTCGAACGGATCATGAGCGGGCGCCTGCCGAGCGAGGATCGCTGGGACGCGCTGGCCGGGATTGCCTGCCCAACTCTCGTGGCGCGTGGAACGCGCTCGAATGTCCTGTCGGAGGACGTTGCGCGCCGCATCGTCCGGACGCTCGCCGACGGGCGCCTTATGGAGGTCGACGCTGGCCACAACGTGCCGCTCGACCGCCCCAGGGAATTGGCGGACGCGGTCGTCGCTCTAGCCACATGAAGCAGGGTCGACGTGTTCCTGGCGATGCTCAGGGATTGGAGAGCGTCATCAGTGACAGGAAGAAGGACTTTGTCGCGGACGGATTGATGGTTCGCCCGTAGTCGAGTGTCTTCTCGCGTCCCGCGCCGACCATCGCGATGCTGAACGCCTCCGCCCACGACTCGCCTGGCAGATGAATCCACTGCGCCATCCCGGCAGGCTGTGCATAAGCGTCCTTGAGCGCGTCCTGCCACGTCGCGGGGAAGCCGCGATGTGTCCAGTACTTCGCCATGAGGTCGGTCCCGGCGACTCTTCGCTGCAGCAGGTCCTGGTACGCATGGCCGATCTCGTGGAAGGCGGTGCTCGGTGTCATCACGTAGTCCTCGCGCACGGTGAAGATCGGCTGCCCGGAGGCATTCAGCCCTCGGTACCAGGCGTCGCCGTTCTCGTCGGCCGGTTCGTCGAAATCGATCTGGGGAGTCGGCGGAAAAATCGGGAGGATCGCGCGCGTTTGGAAGTAATAGGTCATGAGCTGCTGGCCCGCGACATTGGTCGTCGGGCGTGGCCGAGCGGTCCGCACCGGCGTGGCCGCGACGGTCGGCACCGGGGTCGGCGTAAGGGTCGGTGAAGGGCTCGCCGAGGGGCTCGGCGACGGCGTCTCCAGCGCGACCATTGCCGTAGGCGACGGGCTCGGGCGCGCCTGCGGAGTCAACGAGTCGCGGGTCGCGAGGACGACAGCTGCGCCGGCCACGAGCACGACCGCGAAGGCGGCAAGAGCGCGCGCTCGACGATCCACACGAAGAGCGTACGGCTCCCGGGTTACGGGTCCGTGGCTTTGGTTTCAGCGGGGTAGCGGGCGCTCCGTTAGCTCCCTGACGCGATGAGCTTCAGGATCCTGTCCGCGACCGGTTGCGCGACGTCGCCGACATTCGCAAGCACGATCACCGTGTAGCCGGTAGGCGTCATGCCGAACACCGCGCTCGCGCCGGCGTCGTTGCCGCCGAACACTCCCGAGGCGAGACCCGGCGACGTCTGACCGGCCGGCGGCGGCGCCAGCACGAGACGTCTCAGGGTCTCCGATCTTGTCAGCGCGCCGGTCGCGAGCGCCTTGTGGAACGCGAGCAGATCGGGAGCGGTCGCGTACGCGCCGCCCGCCGGGGTCCCGCGAACGGGGAGGATGCCCCAATTCGTGTTTCCATCCGGCAGGTAGCCGAGGGCGAAGCCGCGGTGGCCGCGTTCGTCCTCGGTGTTGTGCAGAAAGCCCGCGGCGACGCCGGACTTCGCGAACACCGCGTTGTCCATGTACTCGTAGTAGTCGCGGCCCGAGGCCTGCTCGATCACCGCACCGAGCAGCAGATAGCCAGTGGTGCTGTACGCGAACGTCTTTCCCGGCACCGCATCCGGCGATACGCCCGTGTTCACCGCGGCGAGAAGATCCGAGACCGACTCGAAACTGTCCCGGACGCCGAGATACCCGGGGTCGTTCAGGTAGTCACCCGTCCCCGCCGTGTGACCGAGGAGCATCGCGATCGTGATCCGATCAGCGGCGGGCTTGGGATAGGTCGGCAGGTATTTGCTGAGCGGGTCGTCGAGCGACACCTTGCCCTCATCGACGAGCTGACCGACCGCGACGGCGGTGAAGACCGTGGCGACGGAGGCGATGTTGAACGGCGTGATCGTGGCGTTCGGTGCGCCGCGGTTGCGGTCGGAATAGCCCGTCGCCTTGCTCGCGAACGGCACGAAATCCTTCGCGACGAGCACCACTCCGGAGAAGTTGTCGTCGTTCAGCTCCGCGAGGTACGCGTCCACGGAGGCCCTCGGCGCTGCCGCAGGCTCGCGCGGTGAGGTGACGCACCCCGCGACGACGATCATCGCAGCGAGGAGCGGAACGAGCTTCTTCACCGGAATTCCCAGCGGTGCGCGAGCCGTGCCACGCCGATCTCGCGCGACGTGCCGATGACGCGGAACTGCAGGCCCTTCTGGTGGTAGTCGTACACGCGGTCCTGGGTGTCGATGATCCCGATGTCCACATCGAACGCTCCCGGAAGCAGCTCGAGCTCACCGACCGCGAAGCGCACCACCCCTTCCGGCCTTACCGGCACCGCGACGCCGTCGATGAGGGTGTTCGTCCCGAATACACCGACGCCGTCCTCGCGGTACAGATACACACCGAAGACGGCGTCACTGACGCCGCTCGGATTGCGGAAGCCGATCTCGATCGCGGCGGGCTGGCCCGATTCGAGGACGACGCGCTCGGTGCCGTCGGGTCCGAGCACGCGCGCGGTCGTGATCTCGATCTCCTTCGATCCCCATCGGGCCCCGATCTCGCCGCGCGCTGCGCGCTCGCGCCGCTCCTTCTCGCCGACCTTCTGGTGATACGCGTTTATGACGTCGTGGGGCGATCCCTCGGCGGCGAGGACCCCCTCGTCGAGCCAGATCGCGCGCTCGCAGAGGCGCGCGACCGCCCCGAGGTCGTGCGAAACGAGCACGATCGTTTTCCTGGCGGCTCGAAACTCGCCGATCTTCGCGAAGCACTTGTGCTGGAAGTACTCGTCGCCCACGGCGAGGACCTCGTCGACGAGCAGGATGTCGGGTTCGAGATGCACGGCGACAGCGAAACCGAGGCGCATGTACATCCCGCTCGAATACGTCTTCACCGCCGCATCGAAGAAGCGTCCGATGTCGGCGAACTCCTCGATCGCGGGCATCGCGCGATCCATCTCCCTGCGCGAGAGGCCGAGGAGCGAGCCGTTGAGGTACGCGTTCTCGCGGCCGCTGAAGTCGGGGTGGAATCCCGCGCCGATCTCCAGCAGGGCGGTCACGCGGCCGTTCACCTCGAGCGTTCCACTCGTGGGCTTCGCCGTGCCCGCGAGCAGCTTGAGCAGCGTTGACTTCCCCGACCCGTTCGCGCCGACGACGCCGAAGGACGATCCGGGCTCGATCGCGAAGCTGACGTCGCGAAGAGCCTTGACCTGCTCGGCCGGCGCGTACTGACGGAGGACGGTCTCCTTCAGCGTGCGGCTCCGCTCGCGGCGGAGCTTGTAGGTCTTCGAGACGCGCTCCGCGCGGATCGCGCTCACTTGCGGGCGATGACCGCGCAGATCTCCGCGCCAAAGAGGAGCTCGTTCAGGACGCGCATGTTCGCGGCGAGCTTGGGATCGGCGACATCCTCGGCCAGGGTCGTGCTGGCCTTGCGCAGCGTGAGTATCTGGGGCCCCACGAACCCCGCGAGCTCGACGATCTGGGCGTACAGGCTCGGCGGCACGGGGCGGCGGGCACCGGGGTCGTGCCAAACGTCGCGGGCACCGACCAGGGAGTCCGCGCCCGGGACGACGATCACGAGGGGCGCGCCTGCGACGAGGGTCCGGTGCAATTGACGCAACAGCACGACGATGTGCCCGAGCGTCGCCCGCAGCGGCGATCCCATGATGACCGCGCCGTGCAGGCTGCCGTCGGCGACCGCCCGAACGTGGACGTCCGCGTTGCGCTGCACCGCATCGGCTCCGGCCGCGCGCGAGCGCTCGACGCTCCCCGCGTCCGGATCGACGCCCTGATAGATGATGGCCGCGCTGCGAAGCGCGTTTCCGAGCGCGGGCCACGACAGATCGGACACGAGCACTCGGGGTCGTGACTTGAGAAGCTCCACGAGCGGGGCCGGGTCCGCGCCCGCAAAACGATCGGACGACGCGAAGGCTTGCGCGAGCGCCGTGGACTCGAGCAGCTCCGCGCGCTCCGCCGAGTCGCGCGATCGCCAGCTCTCCTCGATCGCGGTGACCCTCTCGTCGAGCGCGCGCGGCGACCGCTCGTCGAGCTGCTCGATCGCCCGGACCAGGAGGCGGTTGACGCGGTCCTGGCGCTCGAGCGCCGAGAGGAGCCACCGGCGGAGGAGACGTACGAGCGAGCCGCGAACCAGGGTGACGGCCGGCCCGAACGGGAGCCTGCGCGAGGTCGGGTCGTACGCGATCCGCGCGCCGAAGTAGTGCGGCAGCGCGACGAGCGGCTCGCGGAGCTCGTCCACGAACCGATTCGGATCGTCCTCACGCATCGCTCGGGGTCCTCCGAGGCGCGACGAAGAGCAGATCCGTCACGAGATGCCGGATCTCCACGATCGGGTTCTCGATCCGACGAAGCCGCGCGGCCCGCCCCAGGTCGTAGGCCGTGTAGCCGAATCGCGCGCAGTACGCCCGCGCCGCGTCGTAGCTCTGGCCCTGCGCGTCCGCGAGAAACGTGTTCAGCTCGCAGACGATGTACGCGATCCGCGACGCGCCGAGAAGCTCCTCCATTCCGCGGAGCGCCTCGAGCTCCGCGCCCTCGAGGTCGAGCTTCAGTAGCGCGATCCGGTCGAGGCGATGCGCGCGGGCATACTCGTCGAGGGTCTGCGCCGGCGCGCGCTCGATCGGCCCACGCCGGAGGTGCACGCTCGTCGCGCCCCATGCGAGGAGACCCTCCCCATCGGGATCGATGGGCACCTCGAGCTCGAGCTCGCCCGCGCGCGCGGCGAGCGCGACGCGGTTCAACCGGACGTTCGAAGCGCCGTTGAGTCTCACGTTCTCCTCGAGCGCGGCGAACGTGCGGGGCACGGGTTCGAACGCGTGCACCTCCCCCGACGGCCCCACGCACCGCGACGCCAAAAGCGTCAGGTAGCCGATGTGAGCGCCTCCGTCGACGACGCGGTCGCCCGGGCGCAGCAGATACGGGTAGACCCAGGTGACATCGCTCTCGTACCGGCGCTGTGTGGCCATGGCGCGCTGCAGCGGATCGCCGAGGTCGAGCCGCAGCTCGAAGCCGTCGCGCATGGGGTGGACGTCGCTCATGCCGGCAAGAGTATTAGCGCACGCCTGAGGCGTGGGGTGCGCTACCCACGCGGCCCGCAGACCAATGGGGCCGTCGAGCAGGTGCAGCGGACCGTCCTTGGAGTGCCGGCGGCCATTGTTCGCGCGCTACCTCGTCGACTTCGAGTGGCAGCCGGTCCGCGATGTCGTGAGGGCGGGCGGGGCAGTGGGGCTGATAATAGAACCGGTGCGTCACTTGTGATACACTCGGCGTCATGCCTGCTAAGAACCCACGGGTGAACGTGGTCCTGGAACGTCCCCTCTACGATGCGCTCGGCCGGCTCGCGCGACGGGAGGGCTCCTCGCTTTCGACGAAGGCACGCGATCTTCTGCGCGAGGCCATCGAGACGTACGAGGATCTGGCCCTGGCAGAGGTCGCGGAGGAGCGGGAGCGGACCCTCGTCCGCTCCGCAGGGCTCACGCACGACCAGGTATGGCGGGGGCGTCGCGTCAAGAAACGCTGAGTGTCGTACACCCTTCGCTATCACCCAGCCGTGCGCGCGGATGACCTGCCGAAGATTGCCGTCGAGGCCCGCCGGCGTATCGGCAGACTGGTTGAGGCACGGCTCGGAACGGAGCCGGCACGCTTCGGCGTGCCACTTGGTGGTTCCCTCCACGGCTACTGGAAACTGCGGGTCGGTGACTATCGGGTCGTTTTCAAGATTGCAGAGAGAGACGTCTGGATCCTCGCTGTCCTGCATCGACGGGACGTGTACGAGCGCGCCTCGCGGCGTTCGCTCTAGGGACGCCTGTTTGCGGCGGCCGCGATCCCGTAGCCGAGAAGCCAGCCACCCACGACGTCGCTCGGCCAGTGCTCGGCCAGATAGATTCGCGTGAGGACCATCACGAGGACGATCGCGGCCGAGGCGGCTGCGGGCCACCGGAGGGCGGCGACCAGAAACGCGACGCGCCCGACGTGGCCGCTCGGGAAGGCGTAGGGCGTCGGCCCCTCGATGAATGGCAAGAGGGGAACGCTCCGCGAAAGCTCCTCCGGCGGCGGCGGCTGAGGGATCGCGAACTTCAGGACGAGCTCGATAAGGACGACGACCGCTATCAACAGCGGAATCCACCAGTCGCGACGGCCGGCCCGCACGCGGACGATGGCGACTCCGAGCGCGACGCTGAAGGTGACCTCGGCCTGTCCGAACACGGTAACGAGCGACGCCGCGAGATCGAGCCACGCGCTCTGCGGCACCTGCGCGAGCTGCAGGACCGCGCGATCAACGCTGGCGAGCGCGCCGAACGCCACCAGCGCCGTGAGGATGACGAACGCGACGAGCGCCGCGGCGCCGCGCGCTAGAGAGTTGACGCGCTCACCGCCGGCGCTCGACGAAGCCTGTACCCGATCACCACGAGCGCGGCCGCGAAGGCGACCCAGACGAGGGCGAGCACAAGAGTCGCGGCCTCACGACTGTAGAACGACGGCAGGGCGGTCTGGACGTCCGGGCGTATGACGCGGCCGAGCTCCAGCCAGAGCTGCACCGGATCGCCGTCGCGGATCCGCGGCATGTACTCGTAGCGCAGATCCGGCAGCACCGCGTAGACGAACGTCACGAACGCCGACCACCAGACCGCGACCCACGTCAGCGCGAGGAGCATTGCGCGGAGTCGACCAGTCGCGGCGAGCACGGTCTCGAGCCCGCCCGCGACCGCGACGACGAGGAACGGCAATCCCGCCAGCAGATACCTCGACGACGGACCGCCGTCGGCGTGCCAGGTCACGATGTCCGCGATGTAGAGGAAGTACAGCCCCCATCCGAGGGCGAGCGCGGCGAGCGGCGGGCCGTACAGGCGGCGACGGCTCCAGAGCGCGCCAGCGCCGACGAACGCGAGCAGATAGACCGCTGCGCGCGGAACGAGACCGAAGGCGCGATCGAAGAGGAGGCCGGGCACCCCGACCTGAGGCGCGTAGTTCAAGATCTCCTGCTGATCGCGGATGAGGAAATACCCGGCACCGGGGATGAACCAGCCGAAGAGGCGCCAGT
>JBOGTG010000162.1:0-16857 GCA_050692175.1 Candidatus Limnocylindria bacterium
CCGCCTGCGCCCGCAGCGTCACGGCCACGTCGACGTCGACACGCTCGCGAAGGAGATCCTCCGCCACTATCCCGAGGGCGAGGCCGAGCTCGTGCGCCGCGCGTACGCCTACGCGGCCGAGGCGCACGCGGGCCAGAAGCGCGTCTCCGGCGAGGCTTACGTCACGCACCCGGCCGCGGTCGCGATGCTCGTCGCCGAGCTCGGCATGGACCCCGCGACCGTCGCTGCGGCGCTGCTCCACGACGTGCCCGAGGACACCCCGAAGACCGTCGAGGACGTGCGCCGCGAGTTCGGCGAGGAGATCGGCCGTCTGGTCGACGGCGTCACGAAGCTGTCGCGTCTTTCGGGGCAGTCGCGCGACGAGCACCAGGCCGAGAACATCCGAAAGATGCTGCTCGCGATGGCCGACGACCTGCGGGTCGTGATCGTCAAGCTCTGCGACCGCCTGCACAACATGCGCACGCTGGCGCCGCTCCCGCCGGAAAAGCAGACGCGCATCGCCCGACAGACGATGGACATCTACGCGCCGCTCGCGCACCGGCTCGGGATCTGGCAGATCAAGTGGGAGCTCGAGGACCTCGCCTTCAAGTACCTCGAGCCCGAGCATTACCGCGAGGTTGCGGAGCAGCTCGCGGCGCGCCGTCAGGTCCGCGAGCGCTACATCAACGAGACGATGAAGACGCTCGCGCAGGAGCTCGAGAAAGCCGGCATCCGCGCGGAGCTCTCGGGCCGCGCGAAACATCTCTGGTCGATCGCGCAGAAGATGAGCCGCAAGGGCGTCGGCTTCGAAGAGGTGTACGACGTTCTCGCGATCCGCACGATCGTGGACGACGTCCCCTCGTGCTACGCCGCGCTCGGGGTTGTGCACACGCTGTGGCCGCCGATCCCGGGGCAGTTTGACGACTACATCGCCGTGCCAAAGGCGAACATGTACCAGTCGCTGCACACGGCGGTCATCGGCACAGGCGGCCAGCCGGTCGAGATCCAGGTCCGGACCAAGGACATGCACGACCTGGCCGAGTACGGCATCGCCGCCCACTGGCGATACAAGGAGGGCGGCAAGGGCGACCGCGACTACGAGACCAAGCTCGCCTGGGTCCGCCAGCTCCTCGAATGGCAGCACGACGTCGCCGACGCGCAGGAGTTCGTCGAATCGCTCAAGGTCGACGTCTTCCAGGACCAGGTCTTCGTCTTCACGCCGAAGGGCGAGGTCAAGGGGCTGCCCGCTGGTGCGACGCCGATCGACTTCGCCTACCGGATCCACACTGACGTCGGGCACCGCACGATCGGCGCGAAGGTCAACGGGCGCATCATGCCGCTCGACCACCGGCTCGCCTCCGGCGACATCGTCGAGATCGTCACGAGCAAGGCCGCGCGCGGGCCGTCGCGCGACTGGCTCACGATGGTGCGCACGCCCGGCGCGCGCGAGAAGATCCGCGCGTGGTTCAAGCGCGCGCAGCGTGACGAGAACATCACGCACGGCAAGGACCTCTTGGACAAAGAGCTCAGGCGCATCTCGCAGCGCGAGCTCGGCGACATCTCCGACGACGACCTGCGCCGCGTGACCGAGGTCCTGAACCTCCACGACGTGGACACCCTCTTCGCGTCGCTCGGCTACGGGGCACTCACCGCCGCCCAGGTCGTCACGCGCCTCGGCATCACCGACGACACCGAGCTCGCGATTCCCGAGGTCGCGCCGCCACTGCCGCCGGACACATCGCGCGGCGGCGTGAACGTGAAGGGAGTCACGGACCTGCTGATCCGCTTCGGTGTGTGCTGCAACCCGGTGCCCGGCGACAAGATCGTCGGCTACATCACCCGCGGGCGCGGCGTCACCGTGCACCGCGCGGACTGCTCGAACGTGAAAGGAAGCGCCGACAAGGAGCGCTTCGTCGAAGTCGAGTGGGAGCGCTCGACGACGCGTACGTATCCGGTCGCGATCCGCATCGAGGGTTGGGACCGTGACGGATTCCTGCGGGACGTCGCCGGAGTGATCAGCGAGAACCAGGTGCAGCTGCTCGCGCTATCGGCGCAGGCGAACCCCGACAAGACGGCGACGGTCAACGCCACGCTCCAGGTCACGAGCGTCGAGCAGCTCTCGCGCGTGCTCGCGAAGCTCGAGGGCGTGCGCGACGTCTTCAGCGTCCACCGCGACGGCCGCTGAGCGGCACGCGCGGAAAGTCGCCGGGATGACGGTGGACCACGGACTGATCGTCCTCGGCGACGTCTCCGGATACACCGAGTTCATCGCGACCACCGAGCTTCAGCACTCACGGGAGATCCTCGCGGAACTCCTCGGAACGCTCTGCGAGTGCGCACCCGGGAATCTCAGGGTTGCGCAGCTGGAGCGGATGCCGTCTTCTGGCTGTCCGACGAGCACGGTGCGGGCCTCGCGGAGTGTTTGAAAGAGACGTTCGTCGAGTTCCACCGACGTCTGCGCTTCATGACCCTGGCGACGACCTGTCGCTGTCGCGCGTGCGCCTCCGTGGGCTCGTTGACCCTCAAGTTCGTCGTCCATCGCGGCGAGTACGTCCAACAGCGTGTCGCCGGGAGCGATCACTTCGTCGGGAGCGACATCGTTCTGGCGCACCGGCTGCTCAAGAACAAGGTGCCCTCTCACGAGTACATCCTCCTCACCGAGGCTGCGCTCGCGGCTGTGGCCGCGGAGGGATCGGTGGCTCATGAGGAGCAGGTCGAGCAGCTTGGCGCGGTCCGCTGCGCATATATCGAGCTCACCAGCCTCCGCGCTCGCGCCCTCGCGGAGCGCACGGAACATCTCGGGCGGCGTGAAGCGCAGGTGTGTTTCGAGCGCTCTTTCCGAATGTCGCCGGAACGAATCCGCCGCGTGATGCGGGACGAGTCCTTCCACGGCATCGGCGAGCATTTCGAGCTTCTTGAAGATCCGCAGGGGCTAGAGGAGGAGGCCGATCGCACCAACGCGCGCACGCCCTTCGTGCCTCGTACGGGGATGAAGCGTGCTCGCGCGGAGGGGAGCCCGAGGCACGGCATTTGGCCAGGAGACGCACTGCCATCACCGCGCGGACGGGACGAGAGGCAGTGTCCTGCGCGTGATCCGTTCCGCGCGCGATCCAAACCGAAGCCGCACAACCATGCACGTGCTCGGCGAAACGGAGAGTTTCTACGTGACGCAGATCGTGTCGGCGACGCCGGGTGGATGTCTCCTTGAGCTTCGCTACGCCTGGGAGCCGCTCGGCGATCCAACCATCCGCGTGCCGGAATGGCTCGGCGAGTTCGTCCAGGAGCAACTGGATCGGCTCGCTGCTGTAGCGGCCCCCGGCCGCACAAGCTAGGGCGCTCGCTTCGAAGGTCATCCGTTCCTCGAATAGGCAGCCGAGCGCGAGATAGTGCGATGAGCACGTGGTTTCGGGTCCGAGGCACGTCGGACAGCGCCCGTAATCGCTCGCGAGCTCTGGCCGGATAACATCGACCATCCGCGGTCCTGGGCGAGGGGCGCCCCTCGCGCCCCTCGATCCGCAGAACCAATTCGACAGCCGGCTAGCGAGAGTTCATTCAGCTAGCGCTTCGCGCCGGCCGGCTCCTCCGCCTGCTCGGGCATGAGTCCGAGCTGCCGCAGGAACGTTCCGACGTCGTAGTAGCGGCGCTCCTCGACGATCTCACCGCGCTCGTTTAGCTTCACGAACGCGGCGCCCTTGAGGTCGACCCGTTTGTTTGTCGGCGGAATCTTCTGTCCGGTGGGCGACTCAAGTGGGCCGGTGTGCGTTCCGGTGAGGCGGACCTCGCCGGCGCCGCTCCGGTCGTCTTTCTCGATCACGGTGACGATCTCGAAGCGTAGATCTGGGAACGCGCTGAAGAATCCATCGCTCTCCTTGGCGATCGCGTCACGACCCCGCAAGGCCTCGGGATACATGGGGTCGTAGGCGACGGCATCCGGGGCGTAGAGACGTGCCACCGCCTCCGAGTCGTGCTTGGTCTGTGCGTCGGCGAGCTTCCGCGAGGTCTCCTCGAACTTGCCCATGTCAGTGTCCTCCCCCTAATCGCGTTCGTAATGTAGTCCGACGCGCCCGTCGGGCGGTCATAAACAAGCCCTCATCGCTGAGGGCGTGCGACAACCTTGTGCTGTTCGCTAGACATTGGCGTCACCCCCTTTGCTCGGGGTGGTACGCGAGAGCGGTTCACGGGGCCTGTAGGGCACCTCGCCGGCACTAGGGCTCGGACGGTGGATCGGGTCCGGGAACGTCTTCGGTGTACTCCCGATTCCGACTATTACAAGTCCCAGTTTTCTGGCCTGCGCAGAATCGCACGCGCGGGTGTGGATAAGTCCTGTTCGCCGTCGGAGCCAAGGACTATGGTGCTTCGAGGCGGAGGGCTAGCTGAGGTCTCCCGGGAGGTGGGTCACACCTCGTCGCCGGAGCCAGTCGAGCGGCGAGTGTCCATCGAGGGCGGTATGCGGGCGTTCGGCGTTGTAGTAGGCGAGGTAGAGCCAGACCGCAAGATCGCGCTCGTCTTCGGCATGGAAGTCCAGCGCGTACAGGCACTCGCGCTGGATCGTCCCGTTGAAGCGCTCGACGCGGCCGTTGGTCCAGGGGTGATACGGCTTGGTGCGTGTATGCCGCACGCCCAGCGCGGCACAGCGCTCATCGAAGGTGCGCTTGTAGCCAGCGCCGTTGTCGGTGAGCACGCGACGCACGCGGATGCCGTGAGCGTCGAAGAACGCAAGCGCATTCGTCACGAAGACCGTCGTATCGGCGTTGCCGCTGCCGGAGCGCAGCTCGGCATAGCCGAGCCGGCTAGCGAGGTCGATCGCGACGTGCAGATGGCGCCAGCCGATCCGATCGTCGCGGTGGTGCCCGCGCACCCGCTGGTGGCCACCGCCGCGATCCAAGCGGCCCAGGCTCTTGATGTCGATCGCGATGAGCTCACCGGGTTCGCTGATGTCGAAATGGCCGAAGCTGCGCCGGGGCTTCGGGAACAGGTGCGAGAGCCGGTGTGCGGCGTGGCGACGCAGGATCCGGTGCACCGTGCTGGGATTGATGTCGAGATAGGGGCCGATCAGATCCGGGCCCCAGCGCATCTCGAGACGCAGCCCGAGCACCGTCGCCTCGACCGCATCGGGTGTGCGCCGCGGAGAGTGGCGCGGCCGAGAGCTGCGATCGAGGTATGCATCACGCCCGCGCCAGCGATACACGGTTCGCCGGCTGGTGCCGTTGTTGCGTGCCGCCGGCCCGACGCCCAGTCGCCAGGACTCGCTCACTAGGAACGCGCGCGTGCGCGGTGACAGACGCGAGATACCGTACACAGAAGCCTCCGATTAGTGGTGTTTGGCCTGAACACCTCGCACCCTAGTCGGGGGCCTCTATTTGTGACTCATGTCTGGGGAGAGCTCAGCTAGCTCTTTCCGCTGGCGAGCCGGCGCTCCCCTGCGATAACCGAGCTGGTCGAGCCACTGCTTCGACTCGCCGGTGACCACGACGGTGACGCGCCGTAGGTCGATCGCGCGGCGCACCCCCGAAAGGAACACGGCGGTGCGGAGTTCCAGCTCGAAGTCGTTGATCCACGCCTCCACGCTCTGCTCGCCCCGCAGGGCCGCTTGAAGAAGCGGGCGGCCCACGCCGACGATGGTCGCGCCGAGCGCGAGGGCTTTTGCCGCGTCAAGCCCGCTGCGCACCCCGCCGGTCGCGATCACCGGGAGTCCAACGCTGGCCGTGCCGACGACCGCTATGGCCGTCGGCAGACCCCAGTCGCGGAAACGATTTCCCAGACTCATCCGCGCCATGTCCGACTGGGCGGCGGCACGCATCGCTTCGACCGCCGCGAACGATGTTCCGCCCACGCCTCCGACGTCGATGGCCTTTACGCCTGCCCGCCGCAGCCGCAGTGCCACCGCCTTGGTGATACCGGCGCCGGTTTCCTTGGCGATCACCGGCACGCGCGACTTCCTCGTGAGCGCTCGGATCGCGGCGAGTGCCCCGCGGGCGCGCGTCTGCCCTTCCGGCTGCACGGACTCCTCCAGGTAATTGAGATGAAGGGCGAGGGCGTCCGCTTTGACCATCGACACGATCTGCGCGATGTCGCGTGGGCCTAGAGCCGGCTCGCTGTCCTGCTTGACGAGCTGCGAGATACCGACGTTGGCGATGACGAACGCGGTGGGCGCGCTGGCGCGAACGACAGAGTAGGTCGGGACCAGCTTCGGATCGCGCAACGCCGCGCGCTGGCTTCCGACGCCGATCGCGATGCCCCGCCGTTCGGCGACGCGAGCCAGCGTCTCGTTCACCGCGAGCGCCCGCCCGTGTCCTCCGGTCATCCCAGAGATGACGAGCGGCAGGCGGAGCCTCCGGCCCAGGAACGTCGCGCTCAGATCCACATCGGCGGCGTCGACATCCGGCAGCGCGTCGTGAACGATCTGAACGTCGTCCCACCCCGCCGGCGTCCTCGTCTCCACGTCCGCTTCGGCCGCGAGCTTCAGATGCTCGCCTTTGCGCCGAGCGATCTCCTCCGCCTCGCTCAGTCGAACACCCCTTCCGCTGCCAGCGCACGGTACTCGGCCTCGTCGATGCCACCAAGTCCGCGCCACACCTCGTCGTTGTGCTCTCCGAGGGTCGGCCCCGCGCGCTCCAGGATCGCGGGTGTGTCGGAAAGACGGAACGGCGGCGCCATCACGACCACCTCACCGAGGACCTGATGCCGAGTCCGCCGCCAGAACGATCGATGACGGAGCTGTCCGTCACCTGCGAGCTCGGCGATCCTCACCACAGGCGCGGCACGGAGGCGCTCGTCACGAAGCGCGTCGACGATTTCCTCACGCGAGCGCGTCGACGTCCACTCCTCGATACAGCGGTCCAGGTCCGGGTCGTCACGCGACCACTCGACGTGGTCGACGATCGAGCGGAAACGCGCCCACTCATCCTCCGTCCAGATCGAGAGCGCGATCCAGCGATCCTCGCCCGCGCAGCGATAGACCCCGTGAGGACGAGCGATCCGGTCGCGGTTGCCGTCGCGCGTCGGGATCGTTCCCTGCGCTGACAGCTCGAGGAGCGCTGGCGCCATGAACTGCAGGCCCGCCTCGTACTGCGAGAGATCGATCACGCAACCCGCGCCGCTACGCCGGCGGCGCTCCAGCGCGGCCAGGATCGCGATCACGCCGTAGGCAACCGCGATGTAGTCGATGTACGGCCCGTAGAGGATCACCGGGGTGCGACCGCGCTCGCCGAGGAGCTCATTGAATCCGGCAAGTGCCGTGAGCTGGCTGCCGTAGCCCGGGTGCTGCGCGTGCGGTCCGGTCTGACCCTGGTTGCAGCTCGACAGGATGATGAGGTCGGGCCTCGCTCCGCGAAGCGCGTCGACCGTAAGCCCGCGGCGCGCCAGCGTGCCAGCAGGGAAGCTCTCCACGAGCACGTCGGCCCTCGCGACGAGGCGCAGAGCGAGGTCCACGGCCTTGGGGTGACGCAGGTTGAGGGTCACGCCCTTCTTGCCGTCGTTGTAAAACGCGAACATCGCCGCCGTGTTTGCCGAGGGCTCTCCCTTGAACGGTGGGTACGTCGACCGAAATGGGTCCAGCACGGTGCCCGATTCGAGATGAATGACTTCGGCGCCGTGATTCGCCAGATATTTCCCAACGAGGGGACCGGCGGCAGCCCACCCAAGCTCGAGCACGCGAACTCCTTCGAGCGCGCGCGTGTCGGCGCGAGCGGTTGGCTCGGAAGGGCGGGGGGCGGGGACCCGCGAGTACGACGGCACCCCCGCCTCGCGCCACTCGGCGCCGGCGCCCACTCGCGTCGACGCTCGGAGGCGCGGCCGCTCGCCGTCGAAGAGCGCGAAGCCGCCAGGAACCTTGAGCCGCCGTCCGCCGAGTTCGATCTCTTGCCAGAAGTTGCGCGCGCGCAGTTGCTCGTCGTCAAAGATGTCCCGCGCGTCCGCGACGGGGTAGCCGAGCATGTTCCGCGCGAGCACGCCCGCGAAGAACTCGCGCTTCGTGAGGAGCAGCAGGAATCTCCCGACGGAGGCTTCGAGGCGATCGACCTCCGCCTGCGGGAGCAAGCGATTGTCGAACTTCTCCCAGTCGATCGCGCCGACCACCTCGTCGAGCGTGCCCTTCTCCTTCATCCATTCGGCGAGCATGCGGCCCGTGTGGCGACCAATGGGACCGCCCTGGATCGCGAACGCGACATATCCGTCGGCGCACGGCCAGATGTTTCGGAACTTCGCCCCCCGGATGCTCCGTCCCATGAGATGCGGACCCAGACGCCGATGCTCTTCGCGCAACGTCTCCCAGAAAACGATCGCGGGCGGGTGCACGGTCGCCATGCATGCCTGCGCGGACACGTCGACGTGCTGCCCGCGACCGGTCCTCGCGCGCGCCGACAGTGCGACCAGCGCTCCCATCGCGGCGTACGTCGCCGTCCAGAAAGGCGACTGCGGAAGGGTCGTGCGCACCGGTGTCCGCTCGGCCTCGCCCGCGAGCCACAGGCACCCGCTCGCCGCCGTGATCTCCAGGTCCGAGGCCGCCGCGCCCGCGACTGGCCCGGTCACGCCGTACGGCGTCATCGTCACGAGGATCTGACTGGGATTTTCGCTGGAGAGATCTTCGTAGCGGAAACGCGGCTCCGTCTGGACCACGATGTCGGCCCGCGTGAGGAGTCCGGAGAAATCTGCCTCGACGATCCGCTTGTTCGCAACGAACGTCGCGGTCTCGTACGGCGAGCCCTCGTCGGCGAGAGCGATGGCGATCACGTCAGCGCCCAGATCCGCGAGGATGCGACCGCAGAAGGCGCCTGAGGCGTCGGCGAGGTCGAGCACGCGGAGCCCGCCCAGCATCACGTGAGCATCACGCCACGATCAGCGGCCGCTTCGCGCGAGGACCTCCGCCCAGGACGACGTCTTCATCGCCGCCTTGCCCTTCTGGATCTGATCCGGATCGAACCATCCCGAGGGCTCCACGCGGTCGATCGGATAGACCGGTCGCATGAAGTCGTTCTCGAAGCCGTACGGCACCGTCGCGTCGATCGCCATGCCGCCCTCGAATCGGGTGTTCATCGCGGTCCACTGGGCCCCGCCGGCGGTCAGCCGCTCGGACGGGATGAAGGTCTGCCCCGCCCCGCCGGGAACTGGACTCAGAATGTCGTCGCGCGGATTAACCCGCGTTGTGAGCGCCCAAATGATGTCGTCCATCGAATAGATGTCAACATCCGTGTCCACCGCGATACAGAGGCGCATGCCCGAGCTGCACGCCATTGCGGCTGCGAGGAAGTTGCGCACAAACCCATCGTCGGTCTTGAGACGCTTCTTCACCTGCAGGATCGCGCCGGCCCAGTCCGTCATCGGGAACGGAATGTTCACGTCGTGGATCAGCCCCGGCTGGATGCGCTCGCAGAGCTCGAAGAACGCGGCCTCGCGGACCGTCGTGTCGATGTTGTTGCAGTCATACATGTGGACGCCCATCGGATAGATGAACGGCCGCTCCGATCGCTTGCGCATCGTTATCGCGGTCACGTGGAACGTCGGTGCCTTGTACGCCTTGCCCATATAGCCCGCCCACTCCGGGTGGAAGTGATAGCGGCCCTGGACGTCGGCCTTCTCGGACTCCGCGGTTTCATAGCGTTTGTCGCGGGGATGCAGGTAGCCCTCCAACGAATACTCCGCATCCGCCACCGAGTACGCATCCACCGTTCGAGCCTTCACGATCCGCATCGGGAAACCCTGCACCGCACCCGCGGCGCCGAGCTCATCGCCACCGCGCGGTAGGACGACGTAGTCGAATCCGCCGCCGGCTAGCAGTGTGGCGGCGGCCGGCAGCCCGAAGTTCACGGTGAGCGGCACCGGCTCCTCCTTGTAGTACTTCGTCATGACCTGCCACATGTGGGAGCCGGGCGAGATCTGGAAGGTGCCGATGTTGCCCCAGCGGAAGTTCATGCGGTTGTAGCCGATGTGGCTCCCGCCCCAGAACTTGTCGCCCACGATCACGCTGTTCCCTGACCCGATGGTGATCTCCGATTCGAGGTGCGTGTGACGGATCGGGAAGATGTACTTGTTGACGTCGAGGTCGTCGGTGATGACCTCCTGCTGGACCGGTGCGGAGTCCTGCCCCACCTCTTCGTTCGCGATTGGGTGAGTCAATGAGTGCGCGAGCTTTCGGGTCCGCGCGGTTCGGTCCTCCCACCCGAAGAGCCGGTCGACGATATCCATGTTCGCGAAGAAGTTCGTGATCGCGCGGACGTGCGGGTAGCCCTTGACGTTGTTGAACAGGATCGGGTAGCTGCCGTCGAAGTGCTTCTGGATACCCGTGAGCTCGAGATCGCCCGACACCGGGACGTCCGTCTCCATGAGTAGCCCCTGGTGCCGGAGCCACTCGATCGTCTTGGGCAGCGAACGCAGCGCCTCTTTCGGAGCGGGCGGACCCTTGGGGTCGCGCAGCTCGGACTTCCGAGTCTTTGGCCTCTGGTCCACTTGCGCTGTCGCCATCACCTGCTCCCTTTCAAGGACGCCGCTGGGGCCGGGACCCACGAATGGTAATACCATTCGCGGGACGTTCGAAGCGCACGGGGTTGGAGGGCGCGGAGATCGAGGTCTTCATCGGAAGCCTGTTCACCGTGTTGCAGTGGCCCAACAGCGGGCTGCTGCTGCTTGGCGTCGGCATCGGCTTCGTCGTCGGCATCCTTCCCGGTCTCGGCGGAGCGGTCACCCTCGCGCTGATGCTGCCCTTCATTTACGACATGCAGCCGATCCCAGCGTTCGCTTTCCTGCTCGGGATGCACGCCGTGGTGGCTACGACCGGCGACATCACCTCGGTCCTCTTCGGGATACCCGGCGAGGCCACCACCGTCGCCACGATCTTCGACGGGCATCCCATGGCGAAGCGGGGTGAGGCCGGCCGGGCGCTCGGCGCGGTGCTCTTCAGCTCGCTCGTCGGCGCCATCATCGGAGCGGCGGTGCTGGCGCTATCCGTGCCGGTCATGCAGCCGCTCGTGCTCAAGTTCGGTCCCCCGGAGTTCCTGATGCTCGCCGTCCTCGGGTTGACGTTCGTGGTCGCTCTATCCAGTGGGAACCTCATCAAGGGATTTCTCATGGCGCTCCTCGGCTTCGTCGTCGCGATGGTGGGCCTGGACCCCTTCGCCGGGCGGCCGCGGTTCTCGTTCGGACAGCTCTATCTCTGGGACGGCATCAGCATCGTCCCGGTCGTCATCGGCTTGTTCGCCCTGCCGGAGACCCTGCTGTTGCTCTCAAGCCGCGGCGCGATCGCGACCGCCAACACCGGGCCGATCACCCGGGTAATGGACGGCGTGAGGGACACGATCCGCCATTGGTGGCTGACGCTGCGGTGCAGCATGATCGGCGTCTTCATCGGGATCGTCCCGGGCATGGGCGGAGCGACCGCGCAGTTCCTCGCGTACGCGCACGCCCAGCAGGCCTCGCGGCATCCGGAGCTGTTCGGGAAAGGCTCCATCGAAGGGGTGCTGGCAGCGGGTTCCGTCAACAACTCGAAGGAGGGCGGAAGCATCATCCCCACGGTCGCCTTTGGCGTGCCCGGCAGCACGTCGACTGCCATCCTGCTCGGCGCGTTCCTCATCCTCGGCCTTGTGCCGGGGCCAGACATGCTCGATCCCGCGAAGCACCTCGACGTCACGTTCTCGATGGTGTGGGTGATCGTTCTCGCCAACATCGTCGCGGTCGCCGTCAGCTTCGCGTTCCTCCGACAGCTCGTGAAGCTGACTTTCGTGAAGGGGACCTGGCTCGTCCCGTTCCTACTTGTCCTGATGACGATCGGCGCGTACACGACGCACAACGACATCCTCGACGTGGTGGTGATGCTCGTCTTCGGCGCGGTGGGCTACGCCGCGATCCGATGGGGATGGCCGCGTGCGCCGTTCCTGCTCGCCGTCGTCCTTGGCGCGACGATCGAGCGCTACCTTTTTCTGTCGCACCAGCTCTACGAGTGGACCTGGCTCTGGACCCGGCCGAGCGTCCTCGCGCTCATCGCGATCGCGGTGCTGGGGCTCGGCTACTCGATCCGGCAGGAGCGCCGCAGCCGCAGAGCCGCCTCGGCCCAGGGAATCGCCGCATGAGCGTTCGGGGGGCTTTGCCCCCCGTCCCCCGGGTGGCCGCGCTACTCCGCGGGCGCGGCGCGCTCCTCGTGGCGCTCGCGGTCCTCGCAATCTTCGCGTACGTGGCGTACGAGACGCAGACCTGGTCGACACGCTCCCGGCTCTTCGCCACGACCATCGCCGTCCCGGCGATCGCGCTTGCTCTCGCGCAGGTCGTCCGGGAGGCCCGTTCGCTCCGTATCCCCCAGATCGTGCCGCCCGAGGCCCGGCTCACCCGGTCCGCCGTCGTCTGGGCCGCCGCCTTCTTCGTATCACTGGCGATGCTCGGGCTTCTCGCTACCGTGCCCCTTTTCGCCGTCGCTTATTTGAAGGCCGCGGCGAACGAGCGCTGGCTGCACGCCGCCGCGTACGGACTCGTTGCATGGCTCTTCGTCGAGCTCGTGTTCGTTCGGCTCCTGCACGTCCCGTTACCCGCCGGTGCGATCCCGCTGCCGGCTATCTCGCCCTAGGAGGAGAAAGAGATGCGCACGCTTTCGGTACTCGCGACCCTGCTCTTCGTGGCGGCGGCCTGCGGCGGCCAGCCGAGTGCCTCCACCCCGCCAACCACCGGAACGAAGACCGACGACACGGCGGCCTTCTATGCGGGCAAGACCGTGCGGCTGGTCGTCGGATACACGCCGGGCGGCGGCTACGACACCTACGCGCGGCTGCTCGCCGCGCACATCGGTAAGAACATCCCCGGCACGCCGACGGTGATCGTCGAGAACATGGACGGCGCCGGCAGCCTGAAGGCGGCCAATTACCTCTTCACCACCGCTCCCAAGGACGGGACCGTCTTCGGCACGTTCGGCCGCGGCCTTCCGGCGAGCGAGCTGCTCGGCGACACGGACGTGGCATTCAAGTCGACCCAATTCAACTGGATGGGGTCGATGAACGACGAGGTCAGCGTGTGCGTCGTGCGGAGCGACTCCAAGACGAAGACCTTTCAGGACGCGCTGACGAGCCCCGTCCGCATCGGCGCCACCGGGCCGGACGACGACACCGGCTTTTTTCCCCGGTTCCTCAACGGCCTCATCGGCGCGAAGTTCGAGCTTAAGGTCGGATATCCCGGCGGCAACGACGTGAACCTGGCGATCGAGCGCGGCGAGGTCGACGGCCGCTGCGGGTTCTCCTGGTCGTCCCTTGTCAGCACGCGGCAGAACTGGCTCGACACCAAGTTCATCAACATCCTGGTCCAGATGTCGCTGAACAAGCACCCCAATATCCCCAGCAGCGTGCCGCTGATCATGGAATACATGACCACGGCGGAGCAGAAGCAGCTCGCCGAGGTTGTTTTCTCGAGGCAGACGATGGGGCGCCCCTACGCGATACCGCCCGGAGTTCCGGAGGCGCGCACCCAGGCGCTTCGCGACGCCTTCGACAAGACCATGAAGGACCCCGCCTTCCTCGAAGACGCCAAGAAAGCCAAGCAGGAGCTCAACCCGAAGAGCGGCAAGGAGATCCAAGCGATCGTCGAGAAGATCTTCCAGACGCCGCAAGCGCAGCGCGACAAGCTCAAGTCGATCCTCGCGGGAACGTACTAGGCGGATGAGGGGGGACTGATGAACGCCTTGGCAGTTCGGGCGTTGGCCCTTGCGTCGATCCTTCTGATCGCGTGCACTCAGCCAGGGGCGGTCCCCTCACCCACCGGAACCGGGCCGGCGAGCGCATCGACCGCACCCGCCGGCATCCCCGCGCCGGTCGCCGTGAACGTCGACCCCAAGACGACCGCGTTGCTCGTGCTCGACATCACCAGCGTCGTCTGTACCCCGCGGCCGCAGTGCGTCGGGTCGGTCCCGAAGATCGCGAATCTGTTGAAGAGCGCACGGGACGCGAAGGCGCTCGTTGTCTACTCCGACACCCCCACGGCGGGATCGACGATTCTGGCCGACGTCGCGCCGCAGACAGGCGAGGCCAAGGTCACGGGACGCGCCGACAAGTTCTTCGGAACGGACCTCGAGAAGATTCTGAAGGACAAGGGTATTCAAACCGTCGTCGTCGTCGGCTCCGCCGCGCACGGCGCGGTCCTCTACACGACATTCGGCGCCAACGCCCGAGGTTTCACCGCGGTGGTCGCCGAGGACGGGCTCTCCGTCGGCCCTGGGGAGGAGCTCGGCCTGACACTCGCGCGCTGGCAGCTCCTTCGCCAGCCCGGCTTCAGCAACCCCGACAACAAGCCACTCGAGAGGGGGCGCGTCACCCTCAGCCGAAGCGACCTCATCGGGTTCGGCACGGCGCCAGCGGCGACTGGCGGCGGAGCGGTCACGCCCACACCCACCCAGGTTTCGCTGCCGGCGCTCAATGCGGTCACCCTTCCCGCCGGGAAGACCGCAGTGCTCGCCCTGGACCTCATCAACCCAACCTGCGGTCAGCGACCGCAATGCGTCTCGTCCCTCGCCAAGATCAGCGACCTGCTGAAGCGCGCGCGCGAGGCGAACGCGACGGTCGTGTATTCGCTCACGACGGCGCCCGACGCCGCGATCCGGTCAGAGGTCGCGCCGGTATCCGGCGAGACCATAGTCATCGGGCCGGCCGACAAGTTCTTCAACACCACGCTCGACGCCTTCTTGAAGTCCAAGGCCATCACGCACCTAGTCATCGTCGGAACGGCCGCGCACGGAGCGGTGCTCTACACGAGCTTCGGCGCGAACATCCGCGGGTACACAGTCGTCGTGCCGGAGGACGGGATCTCGGTCGGCCCGGGTGAGGAGTTCGGGCTCCTCGGGACGAAGTGGCAGCTCCTGAACCAGCCCGGGTTCAACAATGTGTCCAACCTCCCACTCACGGCGGCCCGCGTGACGCTCAGCGTCATCGAGGGGGTAACGTTCCAGAAGTAGTGAAGTACCGCGACCTGCGCGGCTGGATCGACGCGGCGCGCGGCCTCGGCGAGGTCCGCGACGTCCGCGGCGCTACCTGGCAGGAGGACATCGGCCGGATCACGGAGATGCTCCACCACACCGACGACTCGCCGGCGGTCGTCTTCGACGAGATTCCCGGCTATCCGCCGGGTTACCGCATCCTCGCGAACGCAAACGCGACCCGGCGGCGCCTCGCGATGACCTTCGGGCTTCCGCTCGACATCGAGCGGCGGCCGCTCATGGACGAGTTCCTGCGCCTCACCGAGGAAGGTCGCGCCATGCCGCCGCGCGTCGTAAAGGACGGTCCGGTCTTCGAGAACGTCCTCAAGGGCAACGACGTCGACGTGCTCAAGTTCCCCTCGCCGAAGTGGCACCCGCTCGACGGTGGCCGGTATCTGGGTACGGGCGTCGTCGACATCATGAGAGACCCCGACTCCGACTGGGTGAATCTCGGCACGTACCGCATCATGGTCCAGGACCAAAAACGCGTGGGCGTCTACATCTCGCCGGGCAAGCACGGCCGGCAATTCCGCGACGCCTACTTCAAGCGGCGCGAGCCCTGCCCCATCGCCGTCGTGTGCGGCGTCGAGCCGCTCCTCTTCATCGCCTCCACCCTCGAGGTCCCGCAGGGCGTGTCGGAGTACGACTGGGCCGGCGGCATTCGCGGCGAGCCATACGAGGTCGTCATCGACCCCATCACGAAGCTCCCGATTCCCGCCCACGCCGAGGTCGTCCTCGTCGGCTCTCTCCATCACGACAAGAAGGCGCCTGAGGGACCCTTCGGCGAGTGGACCGGGTACTACGCCTCGGGCGAGCGCGAGGAGCCGGTGCTCGAGGTCGAGGCGATCTACCACCGCGATGACCCCATCCTCCTCGGCGTGCCGCCGAATAAGCCACCGTACGAGCCGCATCGCTATCGCGAGTACTTGAGGAGTGCGCTTCTCTTGCGCGAGCTCAAGGCGGCCGGCGTGCCCGGGATCGTCGACGCGCACTGCTTCGGTGTGGGCGGCTGCCGCCTCTTCAACGTCGTTTCGATCCAGCAGCGCTACGCGGGCCACTCGCGGCAGGCGGGCCACGTCGCGGCGATGTGCCGGGTCGGGGCGTACCTCGGCCGGATCGTCGTCGTGGTGGACGAGGACATCGACGTGACCGACCTGAACGACGTGATGTGGGCGATCCTCACGCGATCGGATCCCGATCGGTCTCTCGACATCATCCATCGCGCATGGTCCGGTCCGCTCGACCCGGCGATACCGCCCGAGGACAAGGGCTTTAACTCGCGCCTCATCATCGACGCGACAAAGCCGTGGGAGTGGAAGGATCGCTTCCCCATCGCCATCGGCCCGGATGCCGAGACGAAGCGCGAGACACGGAAGAAGTGGGGCTGGATCCTCCAGCAGGCCGTCGCCGACGCGGTCCGCGAGGAAGCGACCGCGCCGGCGGACTAAAACGAACTAGGTCTCTTCGCCGACCTTTCCGGTCGCACCGATCCGGTTCGTCGTGACCTCGCGAGCCCCCTCCTCCTTCAACATGCGCTCGGCCTCCTCCTCGCGGCCCTTGGCGCTCACGGTGACCATGAGCCCACCGGGAACGAATTTGCCTGACTTGTCCGTCTCTGCGCCACGCGCCACGAGCGAGATCTGATCATCGGTGAAGCCCTTCGCGAGGAGCGCATCGACGGCGGTCTCGGCCTTGTCGCGGTCGGCGAACATCGCCACAACCGCAACGTGCTCGCTGGGGACGTTGACTTCCTGGACCTCGTCAGCTCTGGTTTCCATTGCGACCTCCGCGCCCACAGGCCGCAGGGCGCGTGCCAGCTAGACACCCTCCGTCAATAGGCGCATCACGCGGCCCATCGAATGTTGGCGGCGTGGACGGCTTCATCGTAGGTGCGGTGCAGGCGGCGCAGGTCGAAGAGCAGCTCGAGCAGTCGGTTGCCAAGG
>JBOGTG010000163.1:0-45811 GCA_050692175.1 Candidatus Limnocylindria bacterium
CGCCCGACCCGGGGCCCTTGGTCGGGTCGAGCTTGGCCTTGACGAACCACTGGAAGCCCACCGGGTGGGCTTCCGCCGGGTTCGCGCCGTTGATCAGGATGACGTCGGCGTGCTTGATGTCACGCCAATGGTTCGTCATCGCTCCTCGTCCGAATGTGGCGGCCAAACTGGTCACCGTTGGGCCGTGTCAGACCCGGGCTTGCTGTTCTATATGCACGACGCCGAGCGTCCGCATCACCTTGGCGGCGAAGTAGCCCTCCTCGGTGCTGAAAGCGGCGCCGCCGGCGAAGGCGACCCCCTCGGTGCGATTCACGATGTTGCCGTTCGCGTCCTGCGCGACGAACGTGTTGTCGCGCGCCGTCTTGATGTTGGTGGCGAGCTTGTCGAGCATGAAGTCCCACGACTTCTCTTCCCACTTCGTGGCACCCGGCGCGCGGTAGAGCGGCTTTTCGACGCGGCGCGAGCTCGTCGCGAGCTGCATCGCGGTCGCGCCCTTCGGGCAGAGCGCGCCCTCGTTGATCGGGCTGTCAGGATCGCCCTCGACCTGAAGGAGCTGGGTCTTCCCGTTGACCTCCTTCGTGTACGCAATGAGCGAGCAGCCGACCGCGCAGTACGGGCAGACCGAGTGGACCTCTTTCGCGCCCGCGATGCGCAGCTCGAGCTGGCGCTTCTTCGCGGCGACGAGGTTGAAGCCGAGCGGGTTGGCAAGCGGGACGAGGGCCATGCCGGCGGTGCCGGCGGCTCCGAGCTTCAGGAACTCACGTCGAGTGATTTCCGTCATCGGAATCGGGTACTCGTTGTACTCCGGCAGTTACCGGCGCGCAAGTTCGGCGCTAAGGTTCTCGCCTGATGAACGAGTTCTTCGAGTCCCTCGGCAAGCGCTGGCAGAAGGCCGCGGAGCGTCGAGGCGCGAAGATCGAGCCACCCGAGCTCGACGCCAAGGTGGCGCTCGAGCTCCTGGAGCTTGCTCGAGTGGCTTCGCATACCAAGGAGCGCCGCTTCGCTCCGCTAGCTTCGTATACCGCCGGCATCGCCGCCGAGCGTTTGCGCGAGGCAAAAGGGGCCGACGCCGAAGCGACCGCGGCGTTCATCCGCGAGGTGCGCGAAGAGCTGGAGCGCGAGCCGCCCGTCTGAGCCGTGCACTGGCGCGGCGGGTCCACGGCGGGTCGGCGGGTCTTGTCACGGGCTCGGCTTCGCCTCGCTCAGGGGTCCCAGGCACCCGCGGCTCGAGCACAACTCTCTCGCCCGTGCCACCCGCCGCCTGCTTCCCGCCGCGTGGCCCGTTCCTAGCCGAGCGCCTCCCGCACGGCTGCTCCGGCGTCGTCGAAAGCCTGCGCAGCTTCAGGTAGTACGTCCGGGAATCCCATGAATCCGTGGAACATCCCCGAGTAGCGCTTGTAACGGGCGGCGATCCCCAGCTCGCTCAGCCGCTTTGCGTAAGCCTCCCCGTCGTCACGGAGCGGGTCGCACTCCGCGGTGATCACGAAGGCGGGCGGCATGCCGTGCAGGTCGGCGCGAAGCACCGACGCGTAAGGGTGGTCGCGCTCCGCGTCGGTCCCGAGGTAGTGCGCGCCATACCACTCCATGTCGGCTCGGGTAAGCCCATGACCCTCGGCGAACTCTTCGGTCGAGCGCGCGGTGGAACGAAACTCGGTCGCCGGAACGGTGAGGAGCTGAAACGCGATCCGCGGGCCGCCGCGATCCCGGGCGACGAGCGCGACCACGGCAGCGAGATTGCCACCCGCGCTCGACCCGCCCACGGCGATCCGCTCCGGATCGATTCGGAGGTCAGAAGCCTTGTCTGCGACCCAGCGAACCGCGGCGTAGGCGTCCTCGACCGGACCCGGGAACTTTGTCTCCGGGGCGAGGCGGTAATCGACCGACACCAGGACGCTGCGCGAGCGATTCGCCAGCGCGCGGCACGATCCATCCGCTCCCTCGAGGGACCCGACGACCCAGCCGCCTCCATGGAAATACACGAGCGCCGTGCGGAGCACGTCCTGCGGACGGTAGATCCGGATCGCCATGGGACCGCCGGGACCAGGAATCGTTCGCGCGGTCACGCTCGCGACCGGCTCGGGCGCCGCGGCGAGCGGCACGGGGCTGCCACGCGCCTCGGCAGGGGTCAGCGTCGTGAGCGACGGCATCGCGGCGATCTGATCGACGATCGCTCGTGCTTTCGGGTGGAGCTTGTCCTGAGCCACCGCCATCTCTACCTCCCGATGCGTTCGGGCGCCGTGTATACGTTGAAGCGGTCGTCGCGGAGGAATCCCACGAGCGTCATCCCGAAGCGTTCGGCGGTCGCGACGGCGAGGCTCGAAGGGGCACCGACCGCAGCGAGGATCGGGATCCCCGCTGCGACTGCCTTCTGCACCACCTCATAACCGGCCCGCCCGCTCACCGCGAGCACCGCGCGCGCGAGCGGCAACCGGCCGTCAAGCAGAGCCCGCCCGACGATCTTGTCGACCGCGTTGTGGCGGCCGATATCTTCGCGGAGCAGCTCCAGCTTGCCGGCGCTGTCGAAAAGCCCGGCCGCGTGCAGACCGCCAGTCGACTCGAAGATGCGCTGTTGCTCCCGAAGGCGGTCGGAAAGCCGAGGCAGCATCTCGGGGCCGACCGTCGGACCCGGTGGGAGGCGTGGAAAGTCGAGGGCGAGCGACTCGACCGTTGTCGCGCCGCATACCCCACAGGCCGACGTTGCGAGGAACGAGCGCTCCGGACGGCGGGCACCGGCGCCGGCGCGGAGATAGACGTCGACCTGGTTCGATTCGACCAAGTCGTTCGCCAGCGACACGCGCGGTTCGCTCTCCTGGGTCTCGGCGCTTATGCGCACGCGGACGAGGTCGTCCAGCGACCGGATGACGCGCTCGGCCCAGAGGAGCCCGAGCGCGAGCTCGAGGTCATTTCCGGGCGTCCGCATGACGATCGAGAGCGGCTTGCCGTCGAGCGAGAGCTGGAGCGGCTCCTCGGCAGCGACCTGATCGCGATCGTCCCGCCAGTCGCCGGCGCGCCAGCGCGCGACCTGGACCGGTGGAGCCTGCGGACGCGGCACCGCTCGATGCTAGGCGGTCGCTAGCATCGCCTTGCGATGAAGATCGGGGCCGAGCTGCGACTCGGCGGGGGCGACGCGGGCGAGCTGTTCGCCGACGCTCGTGCTCTCGAGGCGGCAGGGGTCGATTCTCTCTGGGTGCTCGCGCGGGACGGTCAGGATCCCTGGATCCTCGCCGCCGCACTGGCAGCGACGACCTGGCGCGCTCGGCTCGTCGTCGTCGGCGCGATCGACCGCGCGCAGACCCGTGTCACGCTCGACCGACTCTCGCGGGGCCGCCTCGTGATCGGAGAGCAGAGCGCGGGGACTGTGCTCGTGCCCGACACGGAAGGTGCCGCCGAGCGCTGGTCGATTTGCGAGTTGCCGGCTACGCGCGCGGAGTGGAAGACGCTTCGCACCGAGCGCGAAGCACAGGGATTCGTTGGCATCGTTCTCCCGAACGATCCGCGGCTCCTCGACCTGGTGCGCAATCCCGACGTCGAGGACGACCGCCAAGATCTGAAGCTCGCGTTCGGTTAGCTAGGCCGCGGATCGCAACGCCCGCTGCACGCGCCACGAGTTCGCGTCCGGCGCGATGAAGAGCGTGAGCATGATTCCGTAATACGGCAGGTGCCCGATGAACTCGGGCAGTCCGAAGACGATGAGCGTCACCGTGAACAGCGCGAGCCCGATAACCATCACCGGACGCGTGATCTGGCCGGAGAGGATCACGCCTCCGATCGCGAGTTCGGTCAGGCCGGCAAGCCAGATGAAGACGGGGTCGCTCACACCGAGCGGCCGGAGCACATTCAGGAACGGGCTCTGATCGAGGAGAGCTTGAGAGAGCGGCGGGTTCAGCAGCTTCTCGGTGAGCGCGCCGTATGCGATGCCGAAGCCCATCGCGATCCGCAAGAGGTTGATAGCGGCGGCCGGCGCCTCCTGATGCTGGAGCGAGCGACCCGCGTGGCGACGGGCGTCGACTGACACGGGGCCCGGTCCCGCGATGAAGAGATACACCGCGATCCCGAGGATGTGCACCTGCTCGAGGATGCTCTCGATGCTGAAGGGCACCATCGCCACGATCCCGAGCACCGCGAGCACGAGGGTCGCGTATCGCGTCAAGACCCCGGCAAGCAGGAGAAAGCCGCAGAGCGCCTCGACTGCCCGAAGCACGACTCCGCCGGGGTCGCTGCCGAGAACGAGCGACGGAACGAAGAGCCAACCCGCCGCGGCGGCCGCGAGCAGCGCGACCCCGAGAGCGATGCGGAGCGCGAGCGGTCCAGTCTTGGCGTACCGCTCGAGGGAGCTGATCGCCTTCGGCTCCGGCACGCGGTGCTGGATCAGGTACGCGACGCCCGTTGCCGCCAGCGCGATCGCGAACGCGGCGATGACCGGCCAGCTCGCAAGAAGGTCGTACTGGGTCGGGTGCGAGTGCGGGTCGGTGAACCACTTGACGTGGGGGAGGACGCCGACGAGGAACGGCGTCACCGGTACGTCTCGGGCGCGTGCCGCCAGCGCGTCCAGCTCGCGGCATCGTGGCTGGTGAAGACCCGATCGAGATCGTCGTTGACGAGCGACCGGATCAAGGCGAGCGAGTCTTTCGCCGCCGCTTCATCCGGCGCGCGGATCTCGCCACGGTCGAGGTTCTCCCGGGTGAAGGCCGCGTCACCGCACAGAACGACGCGGCCGGTCTCCGGGAGATCGACGACCAGCGACTGGTGACCAGGCGCGTGTCCCGGCGTCGGCACGACCAGAACACCGCGTGCGACGCGGGTGCGACCGGCCACGGGAATGTACGTCAGCTCCGGGATGTCCCAGTAGATCCCTGGAAAATTTGGCTTCCCTTTCGCGAACGCGAGGTGTTCGCCCTGGACGATGAACGTCGCCTTCGGGAACGCACCGTTGTTGCCGGCGTGATCGAAATGCAGATGGCTGTTCACGACGACGGTCACATCGTCTGGACGAACACCGAGTGACGCAAGCCGCGCGACCACGGCGTCCTCCTTTGCCATGACGACCTTGAGACCGCCCGGGCCGAAGGTCGCGTCGGGCCGCTCGACATGCACCGGGTGGAGTCCGGTATCGAAGAGGACATCCCCCTCGGGCGTTCGCAGCAACGCAGACCACACCGGAGCGAACGTCTTGTCTTCGGTTGCGCCTGGCATGAAGGCGGAGCCGCCGATCTCGACCCCGCCCGTACGAAAGATAGTGAGCTCCATCAGTGGTGGCTCCCATGCGCGCCGCGCCCGACGCCGCGGGCGATCAGCGCTCGGTTCGCGAGAAACGCGAACGGGAAGGCGATCGCGAAGCCGGCCGCCAGCGACGCCCAGAACAGCAGATCGGCAAGCCCCGCATCCATCGCCCCGGGCACGGCGAGGACGAACGCGTTGTCGATCGCTTCCATGATCACGATCGAGACGGTGTCGCCGGCGAGCGCCGTCCTCAGAGCGGCCCCAATGGGCGTGCCGGCCGCCAGGAGCGGCCGCATGGTGAGGCCGTAGCCGAAAACGAAGGCGAGCGCGATGGCGAGCGCGACGGTCACGCCATTCGAGAGACCCGCGGCCATGCCGATCGTCATCCCGGCGACCTCGCCGATGACGCAGCCCGTAAGGCAGTGGGTGGTCGCCTGTAACGCCAGTCGCGAGGCGGTCACTGTTTCGTGCCCAGCGTTGGTCACCCGCGCAGCAGCTCCTCGACCGCGGCGTATGGATCGATGGACCGGTCGGCCACCTTCGCGATCGCCGCGTCGAGGCGCGCCTCACCCACACGCCCCTCGAGCTCCCGCAGCAGGGCCTCACGCAGGAGTGCCTCAACCTCCGCGCGAGCAGCGCCGCGACGGCGCTCGACGTACTCGCCTGACTCGCGCGACCACGCGCGGTGCTTGTCGATCACCTCCATGAGCTGGGGCAGCCCTTCGCCGGACTGCGCCGACGTGCGCACGATCGGGGTCTTCCAAGGGCGGTCCTTCGCCAGCGTCAGCATCTGCGCCAGATCGCGTGCGGTCTCGTCCGCTCCGGGGCGATCCGCCTTGTTCACGACGAGCACGTCCGCGATTTCGAGGATGCCCGCCTTGATCGCCTGAATGTCGTCGCCGAGGCCGGGGACGGTTACGAGGCAGACGGTGTCGACCACGCGAATGACGTCGACCTCCTCCTGACCAACACCGACGGTCTCGACGATGACGACGTCCGTCCCGAGCGCGTCCAGAACGTTCACCACGCGCGACGTCGCGCGCGCGAGACCGCCGGCGTGGCCGCGACTCGCCATCGAGCGGATGAAAATGCCCTCGTCGAGGAAACGCTCGCGCATCCGGATCCGGTCGCCTAGGATCGCGCCGCCGCTGAACGGGCTGGAGGGATCGACCGCGACGATCGCCACGTGCGACGCGCGCTCGCGGTACGTCCCCGCAAGGCGGTTCACGAGAGTGGACTTGCCGCCGCCCGGCGGGCCGGTGATTCCGAGGATCTGCGCGCGACCGGTCTTCGGATACAGCGCGCGCATCGCCTCGGCCGCGCCGGGCTCGTCATTCTCGACGACCGAGACGAGACGTGCGATCGATCGCTTGTCGCCCGAGCGCGCGCGAGAGAGAAGATTGCCGGTCGCGGTGGCCGCCATCAGTCGACGCGAAGAAGCTCGCGAGCGATGACGATCCGTTGGATCTCGCTGGTGCCCTCGCCGATCTCCATCAGGCGCACGTCGCGCAGATGCCGCTCGATCGGGAAGTCCTGCAGGTAACCGTACCCGCCCAGGACCTGCAGCGACGAGTCGGCGGCACGCGTCGCGGCCTCCGACGCGTACAGCTTGGCTTTGGACGCTGCATCGGTGAAGCGAAGGCCGGCGTCCGCTAGGGCGGCGGCACGGTGCACCAGCAGACGGGCCGCGTCCAGCTCGGTGCGCGCACGCGCGAGGCGCCACTGGATCATCTCGAACTCGACGATCGGCCTTCCGAACTGTCGGCGCTCTTTGGCATAGCCGATCGCGATCTCGAGGGAGGCTCGTCCGAGGCCGACTGACAGGGCACCAATGCCGATGCGCCCCTTGTCGAGGACCCGCTTGACGTCATTGAACGCTTCGCCGTCCCGGCCGATCCGGTCGCCCGCCGGGACGCTGCAGTCGTCGAGCACAAGCTGCGCGGTGTCCGACGCATGGAGGCCCATCTTCTCCTCGCGCCGTCCCACACGAAGGCCGGGTGTATCGCGCGCGACCCCGAACGCGGACAGCTTGCGTTCCCCGGCGCCGGCCATCACGACCGCGAAACCAGCGATGGACCCGTTAGTGATGAACTGCTTCGTCCCGGAGAGCACGTAGTCGTCGCCATCGCGGCGGGCGCGACTCTGCACGCTGATCGCGTCCGACCCGGACGAAGGCTCGGTCAGTGCCCAGCAGCCGAGGTACTCGCCGCGGACCAGAGGAGGCAGCCAGCGCGATTTCTGCTCGTCGCTCGCCCCGACGAGGAGGTGGCCGATGCACAGCGAGTTGTGCGCGGCGACCGTGAGGGCAACAGATCCGTCGCCCGCGCCGAGCTCCTCCATAACTAATGCGATCGAGAGAGTGTCGAGCTCGGCTCCACCGTACTCGTGCGGTACGGCGAGCCCCGTAAGCCCGAGCGCGGCGAGCTCCGGGAGCAGCTCCAGCGGGAATTCGCCCTTCTCGTTCCACGCATCGGCGTTCGGGACGATCCGCGACCGCACGAAGTCGCGGACGGTGTCGCGGACGAGAATCTGGTCTTCCCGGTACGAGAAATTCAAACGGCGCTCAACGCGCCGCCGTCGGGTAGCCCTTGGCCTCTGGGAGGGTCGGCAGGATCTCGTCGACCATCCGCTGGTCTTCCTCGAGCACGGCACGGTCGATGTCGTACGCCGCCTGTCGCGTCTTCATGATTCGCTCCTGCTGGTCGCCGGGCAGCTGAACGAACGCCTTCATCCGTGCCGCGGTGAGACGCTTGCGCTCCTCGCGATTCTCGATGCGCACGAGCTCTCGAAGCTGGGGTGTGAGCGCACCGACCCGCGCGGTGTCCATCGGTATCGCCGAGATCAGCCCGAAGCGTTGCTTCCAGAAATCGATGAGCTCCTGCTCGCTCTTGCCGACTAACGCCGCGAGCCCTGCATCGATCGGTCTCTCGTCCTTCTTCGCCATGCTCGTCGTCCCCCTTACTGCGTGAACCTCACGCCCAATTTCGCTGATCCGTCTGTGGGCCACGCCACCCTCAACGGGTTGGCGAGTACCCGGATTCTCCTCATACGCCACGCGCCGCGACCCCTCGTCGCTTTGGAACGGCCTCGCGCACGTATTTGGTGATCTCCTCGAGGGACGCGCCGGGCGGAAACACCTTCTCTACTCCGACCTTCTGCAGCCCGGGCCAGTCGGCCTCCGGAATGATCCCGCCGCCGAAGAGGAGCACGTCATCGAGGCCTTTTTCCTTCATAAGCTCGCTGACCCTGGGGAAGATGTAGTTGTGCGCGCCGGAAAGCAGCGAGAGGCCGATCGCGTCGGCATCCTCCTGCAACGCGGTCTCCACGACCTGCTCCGGGGTCTGGTGCACGCCCGTGTAGATCACTTCCATCCCGGCATCGCGCAACGCCCGTGCCACGACCTTCGCGCCCCGATCGTGCCCGTCGAGGCCGGCCTTTGCTACGACCACGCGGATCGGTCTTTTCAAAGCGGTATGCCGAGCTCCGCGAAGTGCTCCTCCCAGTGGAGGTGCGTGTAGTACGGCATCGAGCTCGCGATGCGCTCGTCGACGCTGCCCTCGCCCTGCCCCAGCACCGTCTCGACGAGCCGGTCATACAGCGTGTCCAGCTCGTCGATCATCGCTTCGGGTCCGACGAGCGCGTGCGTCCGCACGGAGCGGTCGTTGAACTCCTGGATCGTCGCCGCGGTCCAGCCGGTGCGGAACTCCTTCGTCTGCATCTCGCGCACGGTCTGCTCCATCCAGCCGGCGGCGTGCGCGACAAGATCCTTGTAGGTCCAACCGCTCGGTGTGCGCTCGCCGAGACCGGCGCGACCGCGCTCGCGGATCGCCGCACGGAACGGTTTCCAGACCTTCTCGATTCGCTCGACGTACGCGGGCGCGGTCCGCGGGATGGCCGCCTCGATCTCGCCCAGATGCTCGACGAAGTGGCCGTACGTCTCGCCGACGATCAGCCGAACCGCGAGAAAGTTGATCTCTCGGTCCGAGGGAAGCGCCGCTACGAGATCCACGACGCCCTGATACGCCTTGTGCACCCGCTCGACGGCTTCGTGCGCTGATCGTGACTTGCTCGCTTCCGCCTCGCGCGCGTTCTCGGCGTCGACGTCGGGGAACGGGCCGCGGCGCCCCTCGAGACGGTTCGGCAGCTCCGCGGCGAGCTTCTCCATCCAGTTCGCGACGTGGCCGAGCATCCCCTTGTAGGTCCAGCCGGAGGGCGTCGTCTCCGACAACGCAGAGAGGCCGACGCGGTTCAGCGCGCGCCGGAAAGGGCGCCACCCTTCGCGCATCCTCTCGAGCAGCTCCGCGGGGCGCTTGGGCACGGCCGCGAAGACCTCGTCGTGGTGCTCGGCGTAGTGGCCGTACGTGTTTCCGGCAACGACCGCTATGACCCAATCGTCGCTCGGGTGGATCTGTTCCGGGGTCAGCTTTCCGATCTCGCCGACGATCCGCTCGTGTGCGGCGTCGAGCTCGCGGAGCACATCGCCCGCATCGCGCCCGCGCGTGCGCTCCACGACCGCGGCGTTGAACCGATCGACGTCATCCACACCGGGGTCCGTATTCGCCCCGCTCTCCCGGAAGGTCGCGATCCGGTTCGCCGTTCGGTCCTCCCACGCGGCCGCGTGCGCGGCCAGATCTTTGTAGGACCAGCCGGCGGAGGTCTTCGCCTCCAGGCCGGGAAGGCCGATCGACCCGATCGCGAGGCGGAAGTTGATCCACGGCGCCCAGACGAGTGCGAGAAGATCGTCCTTGTCCTTGATCGCGGCGGCCAGGTCCGCGTAGTGGTCAGGGTAGTGGCCGTAGGTCTCACCCTCGAACTTTTCGACGAACCGCTGGTCGGCGAGCTCGCCTTCGGCCACGGCCCGCGCGACCTCGACGACAGTGGCGTGCGCGTCGTCCCACCGTTTTAGGACCTCATCACGCGAGAGCGCGCGTGCGTCGGCCGCCGCGCGGGCGTTCTTCGCGTCGACGTCGCCGCCGGGCTCGCGAGGCTCGCCCGTCCGGAGAGCCCGCACGTACGGGGCAACCGTGCTCTCCCAGTAGCCGAGGTGTCCGACCATCTCCTTCATCGTCCAGCCGGCCGGCAGCTGCTCCTCCCAGCGCGGCGGCGGCAGAGCGCCGATGGCTTCCCGCATCGCGCGGTGGCCCTGGGTGATCCGGGCGAGAAGCTGCTCCTTAGAAATAGCCCGGATCGTGGTACTCACCAAAGACCTCCTTCAGGACGAGTACCTGCTCGCCGACGCTCGCGTGCGCTCTCGCGGCCTCCAGGAACCTCGGCATGAGCTCGTCCCCGCTCTTGGCGGCCTGCCGGAGTGCGTCAATTGATTCATTCCAGCGGCCTCGGTCGCGGGTTTTCCGCGTCTTTGCGAGACGCGCGATCTGCATTTTCTCGACGTCGGGGTCGATGGCGAGGGTCGGGATCGGTGCTTCCTCCCTCGTCGCGTACTTGTTGATCCCGACGACGACTTTCTCCCCGTCCTCGACCTGTTGCTGGAAGTGAAAGGAGGCCTCGGTGATCTCGCGCTGGGGGTAGCCGCGCTCGACCGCCTCAACCATGCCGCCCATCTTCTCGATCTCGCGGAGGTAGCGCTCGAAGCCCTCCTCCATGCGCTGCGTGAGCGACTCGAGGTAGTAGGACCCCGCGAGCGGGTCGATCGTGTCGGCGACCCCGGACTCGTGCGCGATGACCTGCTGGGTGCGGAGCGCGAGCGTCACGGCTTCCTGTGTGGGAAGCGCGTAGGTCTCGTCGAGAGAATTCGTGTGGAGCGACTGCGTACCGCCGAGCACGGCGGCGAGCGCCTGGAGCGTCACGCGAACCACGTTGTTGTAGGGCTGCTGCGCGGTGAGCGAGACGCCGGCGGTCTGCGCGTGCGTGCGCATGAGCAGGGCCCGCTCGTTCTTCGGGTGGTAGCGCCGCTCGATCTCGCGCGCCCAGATGCGCCGCGCGGCGCGGAACTTCGCGATCTCCTCGAAGAAGTCGTTGTGCACGTCGAAGAAGAACGAGAGATGCGGCACGAAGTCGTCGACATCGAGGCCCGCTTCGACGCCCCACTTCACGTACTCGAGCCCGTCGATGAGCGTGAACGCGAGCTCCTGCAGCGCCGTCGCGCCCGCTTCCCGGATGTGGTAGCCGGAGATCGAGATGGTGTTCCACCGCGGTACGTCGCGCGAGCCGTACCTGAACGTATCCACGACGAGATGCATCGCAGGCTTCACCGGAACGATCCACTCGCGCTGCGCGATGTACTCCTTGAGGGCGTCGTTCTGGATGGTTCCGCCGAGTCGATCCAGCGGGATGCTGCGCTTCTCCGCCGCGGCGAGGTACATCGCCCAGACGATGGAGGCCGGGCCGTTGATGGTCATCGACGTCGTGACCTGATCGAGCGGAATCCGGTCAAAGAGGATCTCCATATCGCGCAGGGTGTCGACGGCGACCCCCTCGCGTCCGACTTCGCCGCGCGAGAGCGGATCGTCGGAGTCGCGGCCCATGAGTGTCGGCATGTCGAACGCGACGGACAGGCCGTCGACGCCGTGCTTCAGGAGGTAGTGGAACCGCTCGTTCGTGTCCTCCGCGGAGCCGAATCCCGCGAATTGGCGCATCGTCCAGAGCCGGCCGCGGTACATCGACGGCTGCACGCCACGCGTGTACGGGAATTCCCCCGGGAAGCCGAGGTCGCGGGCGGGGTCGAACCCTTCGAGGTCCTCGGCCGTGTACAGCGGCTCGATCACCTCGTCCGAGAGCGTCGAGAAGCGGGCCTTGCGCTCGGGGTGCTTCTTTGTGGCCGCGCCGTACATCTCGTCGAGCCAGCGCTGCTTCTTGGTCCCCGCCTTCTGGATGGTCATGCGGCGATGAGCGAGCGCGCGATCACGAGGCGCTGTATCTCGCTCGTCCCTTCGTAGATCGTCGTCGCGCGACCGTCGCGCGCGTACCGCTCGACCGCGTAGTCCCGCATGTAGCCGTTCCCGCCGAGGATCTGCACCGCGGCGTGCGTGGCTCGCTGCGCCATCTCGCTCGCGTACAGCTTGGCCATCGCGGCCTCCCGCGTGAACGGCCGGCCTCGGTCGCGCAGCCAGGCCGCGCGGAGCGCGAGCAAACGCGCCGCGGCGAGATCGCTCTCAGCCTCTGCGATCCTGAAGCGGAGTCCTTCGAAGTCCGCGATCGGGCGACCGAACTGCTTCCGCTCGAGCGAATACGCGCGCGCGATCTCGAGGGACCGCCGCGCGATGCCGACGGACTGCGCGGCGATGCCGATCCGCCCGCTGTCGAGGCCGGACATCGCGATCCCGAATCCCTTGCCGACCTCGCCGAGTACGACGTCGCCTCCGACGTGGGCATCCTCGAAGACGAGCGCGCTCGTGTCCGACGCCCTGAGCCCAAGCTTGCGCTCCGGCGGCGCGAGCGAGACGCCCGGCGCGCCGAGCGGCACGACGAACGCGGTGACCCCAGCATGCCTTGAGGGGGGCGCAGCCCCCCTCAGACCCCCCTCTTCGTGCACGCGGGCGAAGACGATCGCGAACGGCGCGTAGCGCGCGTTGGTGATGAACTGCTTTCGCCCCTCGATCCGCCACCCGCTCCCGTCCTGTCGCGCTGTCGTGCGGAGCGAAGCGGCGTCGCTGCCCGACGTCGGCTCCGTCAGCGCGAATGCACCCAGCCCGGTCCCGTCTATCAGCCTGGGCAGCCAGCGCTTGCGCTGCTCCGGGGTGCCGCTCCGGACGATCGAGCCCGCCACGATCCCGCTGTTGACAGCGACCCCGACGGCAAGCGAGGGCCACGCGGCGGAGAGCTCCTCGAGCACCAGCGCGAAGGCGACCGCGGATGCGCCCAGCCCGCCGTCGGCCTCGGGGATCGTCATCCCGAGGACGCCGAGATGCCCGAGCTCGGCGATGAGGTCGCGGGGGAGTGCTCCCTCCTTCTCGGCGACGGGAATCCGGTCGGCCAGGCTCTTCGCCCAATCCGCGACCGCGCCGGCGAGCTCGCGCTCGGTCTCGCCCACGAAGGGGTTCACGACGCCCGCGCCTTCTTCACCGCTTCCGTGAACGCCGGCACGAACTCAAACACGTCCGCGACGACCCCGTAATCGGCGATCTTGAAGATGTCGGCGTCGGGATCCTTGTTCACGGCGACGATCACCTTGCTCGAGGTCATGCCCGCGAGGTGCTGGATCGCGCCGGAGATGCCGAGCGCGATGTAGAGATCCGGCGTGACCGTCTTCCCGGTCTGCCCGACCTGCTCCTCGTTCGGCCGCCATCCGGCGTCCGTCACCGCGCGCGACGCGCCGACCGCGCCGCCAAGCGCGTCCGCGAGCTGCTCGACGAGGTGCCAGTTCTCAGGTCCCTTTAGTCCGCGACCGCCGGACACGATCACGCGAGCTTCTGACAGCGAGACGCGCTTGCCCCCTGTGGCGGTGGCGGCGAGCTTCACGAACGTGAGCTTCTCGGCAGCCGAGTCGGCCTCGATCCGCTCCACCTGCGGCGTCTGGGCGCCTTCCTTCAACGGAATCGCGCCGGGTCGCACCGAGACGACCGCCGGTGGCTCGAGCCGCAGCTTCGCACGCACCTTGCCTGCGTACATGGGCTTGTCCAGCTCAAGCGCATTCCCGGTCGCGAGGACGTCGGTGACGTCGGCCGCGTACGCGCGGCCGAGCCGGGCCGCGAGGCGCGCCCCAAGATCCCGTCCGTTCAGGGTCGCGCCCAGGAGCACCAGGTCGGGCTTTTCCGAGTCCACCTTTTTGGCGAGTGCTGAGACGTGGGACAGCGGCGAGTAGCGCTCGGCGGCGATCTCCACGACAGTCGCGTCGCCGAGCTCCCGTGCCTTCGCGGCGAGCTCGAGCGTGACCCGGCGCAGCTCGCTGCCTTTGCGCTCCGCAACGACGAGCGTCTTCACAGGACCTTCGCCTCGTCCCGCAGCGCGGTCGCGAGCTGCTCCGCGATCTGCTTGGCGTCGCCGTCCTTCAGGATCTTGCCTCCGCCGCGCGTCGGCGGAGGCTCCATCGAGAGGACCGTCCACGTCGGTCCCGACGAGTCGATGCCGAGGGCGCTGATCGGACGCTCAGGTATCTCCTTCCTTTTCGCTTTCATGATCCCTGGGAGCGACGGGTAGCGCGGCTCCTTCTCGCTCTTGTGCACCGTCGCGAGCGCTGGCAATGGCGCCTTCCAGACCTCGTGACCGCCCTCCACCTCGCGCCAGAGCTCGACGCCGCCCTCGGTCGGCGCGACCTTCGTGATCGTCGCGACGTGCGGCCACCCCAGCAGCTCGGCCAGAGCCGGCCCGACGAAACCCTGATCGTCATCGGACGCCTGCTTTCCGCACAGGACGAGGTCGGGCTTCGCCTCCTCCACGATCTTCGCGAGCGCGCGCGCGACGGCGAGCGGCGCGGCAGCACCGGCAACGACGAGCGACGCCTCGTCGCAGCCCATCGCGAGCGCCTGACGCAGTGCGTCGCGCGAACGCGCCGGGCCGACCGTCACGACCGCGACGACCGTCGAAGGATCCGCGTCCTTCCGCTCGAGAGCCATCTCGATCGCGTACTCGTCGTACGGAGAGATCGACCAGGTGATGCCTTCTGTGACGACAGACTTTCCGTCGGGCGCCACCTTCACGCGGACGGTCGAGTCCGGCACCTGCTTCAGGGGAATGAGAATCTTCAAGGCCTGCTCAATCTCGCCGCTGCGCGTCGAGACACGTTCAAGACTGAACGACTCGCTCCTCGCGGGTGAACCGCTCGTCGCTCGGTTTTCATATCTGCTGCTGGTCCCCCGAGTACCAGAGAGCGAATGCGACGACGGCGAAGGCGACGACAAGGATTACGAACGTGAACGCGATCGCGAAGATCGTCTGACCGTCGGTGAGATCCACTAGCTTTCGATCCTCCCCGCAACGAGCTCCAGGACGTCGACTGGACGGATCTGCTCCTGCACGCCCTTTGCCCCGACGCCCTCCTCCAGCATGATCAGGCAGAACGGGCACCCGCTCGCGACCTTCGTCGCGCCGCTGTTGATCGCGAGGAGCTGCTCGATCCTGCGGTGGTTCACCCGCTGGCCAACCTTCTCCTCCATCCACATGCGCCCCCCGCCAGCGCCGCAGCAGAAGCCACGCTCGCGGTTGTGCGGCTCGATCTCGACGCGCTGGATGCCGGGGATCGCGTCCATCACGGCTCGGGGCTGCTCGTAAATGCCGTTGTGCCGTCCGAGGTAACAGGGGTCGTGGTACGCGACGGCCTCGGCCATCCCTCGGCCGACCTTCAGCTTGCCTTCCGCGATGAGGCGGTCGACAAGCTGCAGCGCGTGGATGACCTCGTAGTTACCGCCGAGCTGCGGGTACTCGTTCGCGATGGTGTTGAAGCAGTGGGGGCAGCTCGCGATGACCTTCCGCACGCCGTACTTCTTGAAGGTCTCGATGTTCTGCTGAGCCTGCGTCTGCCAGAGGTACTCGTTGCCGATCCGCCGCGCCGGGTCGCCGTTGCAGGTCTCCTCGGACGCGAGGATGGCGAACGAGACGCCGGCTGCGCGCAGAACCTGGACCAGTGCGCGTGCCACCTTCTGATTCCGTCGGTCGACCGACGCGGCGCATCCGACAAAGTAGAGGTACTCCGCGTCCGGCTTCTCGGCGAACGTCGGCACGCCGAGGTCCTTGGCCCAGTCACCGCGCGTCTCCCGCGGCTCGCCCCAGGGGTTTCCGGCGCGCTCGATGTTCGTCATCGCGCGTTGCGCCTCGGGAGGCGCCGAGCCTTCCATCAGTGTCATATGGCGGCGCATGTCGACGATCTTGTCGATGTGCTCGATCGTGACGGGACAGGCTTCGACGCACGCCGCGCACGTCGTGCATGCCCAGAGCTCCTCCGGCTTCGACTCCACCCAGTGCGCCGGCGGGGTCGTCTCGGTCTTCCCGTCGGCAAGGAGCTTGGGGCCGTCGCGCAGGAGCTGATCGCGGATGTCCAGAACAATCTTCTGCGGGTCGAGCGGCTTTCCCGTGGCGAGCGCGGGGCAGTTGTCGGAGCAGCGGCCGCACTCGGTGCAGGTGTAGCCATCGAGGAGCTGCTTCCACGAGAAGTCGCGGATGGAGGCCGCGCCGAAGGTCTCCTTGTTCTCGATGTCCTCGATGAGCGACAGCGCGCCGCGGGGGGTCTGCTTGCGGAAGAAGACATTCGGAAGCGTCGTGACGATGTGGAGGTGCTTCGACTGCGGTAGGTACGCGGCGAAGGCGAGGACCGTGACGACGTGCATCCACCACGCGACCGGGAACACCACGCTCGCAACGTTCTGCGAGAAGATCGATCTCAAAATGGCGTTGGCGATCGGCGGCGCGGCGTAGCCCTTCTCCAGTAGACCCGCCGACAGACCGGCGCCCTCGAAGACGAGGAGCGTCAGCATCAGGATCGCGATCATCCCGAGGATCACGTACCCGTCGAGCGCGACGTGCATGCGGGGCGGCGGAAAGAAGAGGCGACGGACCAGGGCAATCGCGATCGAGGCGAGGACCAGGACGGCGAAGATGTCGATCGTCCACGCGAAGAGCCCGCTCCCGGTGCCGGGAACGTGGAACCCGAAGATTCCGCTGAGCAGGAGATCCACCGTTCCGATGGTGATCACGAGGAAGCCCCAGAAGATGAATGCGTGCGCGACCCCGCGGAGGTAGTACGGGCGCTTCAGAAGCTTGCGTTGCCCCAGATACACCACGATCTCGTCGCGCACCCGCCGCCAGGGGTGGTCAATGCGCGCCTCGTCCCGACCGAGACGCATGTATTGATACAGGCGCCAGGCACGCCAGAAGAACGCCCCGAAGCCGAGCCCGGCGAGCGCCAGCAACACCGCTCCCCACGGAACAAAGGTGCCGGTGGGCGCGATCACTCCTTGATCAATCTCGCGGCTGGCGCCGCGGAGACACGCTCACGGCTGGTGGTCTCATTCGTCGCGGCAAAGCCGCTCCTCGCTCGTTTCATTCTTTGAGGATCTCTTCCGCGATGACGAGCTTCATGATCTCGCTGGTCCCTTCGTAGATCTCGGTGATCTTCGCGTCGCGGTAATGGCGCTCGGCCGGGAAGTCTTTCAGGTATCCGTACCCGCCGAAGATCTGCACGCAGTCTCGGGAGGCCTTGACCGCGACGTCGCTCGCAAAGAGCTTCGCCTCCGCGGCCGCCAGGACGTGGTCTTCGCCCGCGTCCTTCAGCGCCGCCGCCCGCCATGTCAGTAGGCGCGCGGCGTCTATCTCGGTCGCCATGTCGGCGAGCATCCACTGGATCGCCTGGAAGTCCGCGACCTTCTTGCCGAACGCCTCGCGCTGCTTGGCGTAAGCGAGGGAATCTTCAAGACACGCGCGCGCGATGCCGACCGCCTGCGCCGCGATCGAGATGCGACCGCCGTCGAGCGTCGAGAGCGCGATCTTGAAACCCTGTCCCACGTCGCCGAGGAGATTCGCCGCCGGCACGCGCGCGGCCTGAAAGATGAGCTGCGCGGTGTCCGATCCGCGGATCCCGAGCTTTTTCTCGAGCTTGCCGACGGAGAACCCGGGCGTGCCCTTCTCGACGATGAACGCGGCGATGCCCTTGTGCTTCTGCGCCGCGTCGGTTTGCGCGAACACGATCGCAACGTTCGCCACCGAGCCGTTCGTGATGAAGTTCTTCGTGCCGTTCAGGATCCACGCGTCGCCGTCACGGCGCGCGGTCGTGCGCATCGCCGCGGCATCGCTGCCCGCCGCCGGCTCGGATAGCGCGAAGCAGCCGATCCACTCGCCGCGAGCGAGCTTCGCCAGGTACTTCTCCTTCTGCGCATCGCTTCCGTGACGCAGGATCGGATCGACGGCGAGCGAGATGTGCGTGCAGAGCGCCACGCCGGTCGACGCGCATGCGCGGTTGATCTCCTCGATGACCAGCACGTTCGAAACGATGTCAAGCCCGGAGCCGCCGTATCGCTCGGGCACGTAGGTCCCCATGAAACCGAGCGCGCCCATCTCGCGGAGGAGCTCCGGCGGAATCTTGCCCTGCTCGTCGATCTCGGCCGCGCGCGGCAGGACCTTTTCGGTGGCGAAGTCGCGCGCCGTTCTTTGGGCCAGCTCCTGCTCTTCGGTGAGGGTCAGGTCGAAGCCGGTCTCCGCCGTCGTCATTGCCATTACGAGAGCTCGACCGCGAGCGCGACCGCCTCGCCGCCGCCCAGGCAGAGCGAGGCGACGCCGCGCTTCTTGGAACGCGCCCGCAGCGCATAGAGAAGCGTGACCAGAAGACGCGCTCCGGACGCGCCGATCGGATGACCGAGAGCGACGGCTCCGCCGTTCACGTTGAACTTCGCTTCGGGGATGACGAGCTCGCGCCGCACGCACTCGATGCCGCCGAACGCCTCGTTCACCTCGAAGAGGTCCACATCGTCGATCGACCAGCCGGCTTTTGTGAGGCACCGCTCGATCGCGCCTTTCGGCGCCGCGAGGAAGCGCTCGGGCTCGTGCGCGAACTGTCCCTGCGCCACGATCCGCGCGAGGGGCGTCGCTCCCAGCTCGCGTGCCCGCTCCGCCGATGCGACGATGACGGCGGCGCCCCCATCGTTGAGCTTCGACGCGTTCCCGGCCGTGATCGTCCCACCGGGCTTGAACGCGGGCTGAAGCTTCGCGAGCGAATCCAGGCTCGTCTCTCGTGGTGTTTCATCTTTGTTGACGAGGGTGACCGCGCCCTTTCGCCCCGGGACCTCGACCGGCACGATCTCGGCGTCGAACGCGCCGTCGCGCTGCGCCCGGAGCGCCTTCTCGTACGAGCCGAGGGCGAAGCGATCCTGATCCTCGCGGCCGAGGCCGCATTCCTGCGCGACGATCTCGCCCCCCAGACCCATGTGCCCGTGACCGTACGCGTCCACGAGACCGTCGATGAGGTTCGCGTCTTCGAGCTTGTGCTCGCCGAGCGGGAGTCCGGCACGGAGCCCGCGAGCGAGATACGGCGCGTTCGACATCGACTCCATACCCCCGGCGACGATGAGGCGCGCCTCGCCTGCCGCGATCTGCGTCGCGGCAAGCATCACCGACTTCAGACCCGAGCCGCAGACCTTGTTGATCGTCGTGCACGGGACCGAGCTCGGGACCCCGGCGCCGAGAGCCGCTTGTCGTGCCGGCGCCTGGCCGACGCCCGCCTGCACGACGTTTCCCATGAACACCTCGTCGACCTGATCCGGCTTTACGCCGGCGCGCTCGAGCGCGCACTTGATCGCGATCGCCCCGAGCTTGGGCGCGGAGAGCGGCGCGAGGCCACCGAGGAACGCGCCGATTGGAGTCCGCGCGGCGCCGAGAATCACCACGCTCATTTGGCTTCCTCGAGGCGCTCCGTCACGTGCTGGCGATACGACCGGATCTCATCTCGGAGCGCTGCGAGCTCGCGCAGACGCTCGCTCACCATGGTGAGGTGGGAGTCGAGCAATTCGATCAGGCGCGGAAGCACTTTGGCATTGGTGTGATGGCGACCGTAGAGCGTTTCCAGCTCTTGCATCTCCGCGAGCGAGAGACCGAGCACTTTGAGCTTCTGGATGAACTTGAGCCTGCGGACGTCGTCATCGGTATAGACGCGCTGCCCGCCGTCGAGTCGTTTCACGGAGTCGAGGAGCCCGCGCTCCTCGTAGTAGCGGATCGTCCGCTCGGTCAGCCCGACCTTCGCGGCCAACTCCCCGATCCGATACGCCGCCGGCGCCGCCGTCGCCATGTTCGCCAGTTTACGTCAACTGGCAGAGAGACGCTTCCGCAGGCGCGCGGCGATGTCGTCCAGGGTTTTCCGCTCCGCCGCCGCACCGTAATGAGGCGGGAACTTGATCCCGAAACCATCGCCCTGCCAGCGCGGGATCACATGCACGTGCGAGTGAAAGACTTCCTGGCCCGCGGCGGCGCCGTCCGCGAGAAACATGTTGATGGCCTCGCAGCGCAGACCGGATACGCGCAGCCCGGCGGCCACCCGACGAGCGAGCGACCACATCGCCACGGCCGCGACCTCGTCCACCTCGCTGATCGACGTTGCGTGCTTGCGGGGAACGACGAGGGTGTGGCCCTCGTTGATCGGATGCAGATCGAGGAAGGCGACCACGTCAGCTCCCTGTGCCACGAAGCTCGCCTTCTCGTGACCCTCGAGGATCCGACAAAAGACACACGCCGCGTTGTCGGTCATGTCGCAAGCTCCTTTATTGCGTTCGCGAGCGCCTGCGCGCCGAGCGCGGCATCGTCGTTGGAGGCGAACTCGCGTGGCGTGTGCGACCCGCCGGTCGACCGCACGAAGATCATGCCAGTCGGCACCCCAGAGAGCGCGGGGTTCTGCGCGTCGTGGCCGGCTCCGCTGACCAGCTCGGGCGCATCGACGCCGACGCTCTTGGTCGCTCGCTTCAGCACATCGCGGATCCTCCGATCGAGAGGAGTGACCGGAACGCGGGCGAGATCGTCGACGGATGCGTCGACGCCGCGCGAGCTCGCGATGCGCATGAGGGCTGCGAGCACCTCTTGCACGAGGCCATCCTGATCGCGCGCCGCGCGCAGGTCGAGCGAGAAAACGCACTCGCCAGGAACGACGTTTTTCGTGCCGGGACGCACCGCGATCTCCCCCACCGTCCCGACCGAGTCGACTCGGTCGCGAGCGATCCGCTCCACGGCGAGGACGATCTCCGACGCGGCCGCAAGCGCATCCGCTCGCGCGGTCATCACGGTCGCGCCGGCGTGGTCGGCGCGGCCTCGGATTGCCACGCGAGCGTGATAGATGCCGACGATGTCGCTCACGATCCCGAGCGGCAGGCCGGCTGTCTCGAGGCGCGGGCCCTGTTCGATATGGAGCTCGAGGTAGGCGGCGAGCTCGGTCGGATCGCGCCGCGCCTCGGCGGGATCGCCTCGCTCGCCGAGCGCGCGGAGCGCCTCCGCGATCGAGACGCCGTCGCGGTCGCGGCGGTCGCTCACGCCACGCGCCAGGCGACCGAATGCGGCGGCCGATCCGAAGAGGCCGACTCCGAAGCGCGCGCCTTCTTCGTCGGCCCAGGCGACGACCTCGACCGGGCGGCGGAGTTTCGTCCGCGCGTCAAGCAGTGACTCGACGGCTTCGACCGCACACAGCACGCCCAGCGCACCGTCGAAACGGCCGCCCTCCGGCACCGAGTCGAGATGCGACCCGACGAGGATCGCTCCACCCTCGCCCGGAAATCGGGCGAAGAGGTTCGCCGCCGCGTCGCGGCGGACCTGCGCGCCTCTCGCCGTCAGCCAGCCGGTCACGAGGTCGCGCGCCTGCTGCTCGTCGGCCGAGAGCCCGAGGCGCGATACTCCTGTCCCGCTCCCGGCGATACGCGAGAGCTCGGTGGTCCTGCGCTCGAGACGCCCCGGATCGATCACCGCAGTTTCTCCGCTAATTCATCGGGCCCGAACGACACTTCCGAGAACACCTCTCGCTCTATGGCCGTTGCCAGCGGGATCGCCCGTTCGATCTGGGCCGCGTACTTCGGATTGCGCCTCGCCGTGTCCTGCGCGCGAGCCTCGAGCGTCTCGACGACCTGGCCGCCGCGCCGGTCGGCAACGTACACGAGCTTGTCCTCGGCCGTGCGGGGCGCGAGCTCGGGGTCGAGCACGGTGTAGATCGCATGCCGCCGTGCAGGCTCGACGCAGGAGTCGAGCCCCTCCGCGGCAAGGACGAGCCCGGAGAGAATGTTGTGGTCGCGGGCATCTCCGGCGAGTAGCGGGCTCCGCCCGACGTCATGCAGATATGCGGCGAGGACGACGGCCTCGGCGTCGATCTGCACGGCCCCTCTCCGCCGGGCCGCAACGAGGACTTCCGCGATGGCGCCGACCACCCGGCTGTGTCTCTCGAGCCAGTCAGGGTAGCGATACCGGCGATAGAGAGGCTCTGCTTTCGTGGACAACTTTGTCAATCTGCTATTGACACCATGCGAGGCCGTGATTAGGGTCCGCGCCGCAGGGGAGGTAGGTGTGGCCGAGTCGGCTCTTCCTTTCGGAGATGACCGCATCATCGCGCACCTTCAGTTCGCGCGAGCCGTCGCCTCGCGGTCCATCGACCCGCGCTGCCGCGGCGCGGACCGCGAGGATCTCATCGCCTGGGGTCTGGTCGGCCTGGTGCAGGCAGCCCGCCGTTATCGCGGCGATCGCGGCGCGTCGTTCGGGGCTTACGCCGCGCGGCGCGTTCGCGGGCAGATCCTTGACGCCCTTCGCGAGCGAGACCCGCTCACGCGTAGCGCACGCCGCGCGTTCCGGGCCGCACAGCGCGCCAGTGACGATCCTGGCGCTCCTAGCGCTCCAGCATTGGCGGCGATTCCGCCGTTCGTCGAAGTCTCGCTCGATCGGATCGGGGACGTGCCCGAGAGCCGTCGCGCTCCCGGACGCCGCGACGAGCGGTGGCCGCAGGTCGCGAATGCGCTTCGCGACCTTACTCCGCTCGAACGTCGCGTCCTCGTGTTGTCGTATGGCCGAGGACTGACCCTGCGCGAGATCGGCACCGAGGTCGGCCTCTCCGAATCGGGGGTGTGCCGCTTACGAGCACGCGCGCTCGCCCGCGTGCGATCGGCGCTGCGGGCCGGGGGGATGGGGGGTGAAACCCCCCAACGCTAGAGTGCGGTCATGTCCGATCTCCGCCGCGCGCGTTTCGCGAGGTTGGTGCGCAATGCTCTGGACGAGCTCCCCGCGGAGTTCCGCGAGCGAATCCGCAACTTGGAGATCGTGATCGAGGACGAGCCCGCGCCAGAGCAGGTCACGCCGGGTGAGACACTCCTCGGTCTCTACGAGGGGACACCGCTCACCGCGCGCGGCGCGCAGGAGCCCTACCTCCCCGACCGCATTTGCATCTTTCGTGGGCCCATCGAACGGATGACGGTGTCCCCTCGGCGCCAGGCCGCCATCGTCCGCGACACGGTCGTGCACGAGATCGCGCACCACTTCGGGATCAGCGACGCCCGTCTCGGAGAGCTCGGCCTCGGTGACGCCGATTAACTAGGCGACGCGGCCGCCGCCAGAGAGATCGCGCCTCATATCGAGGACGGTGCGGCGCAAGAGATCCACCTCGGCCCAGAGCTCGTCCGCGGAAAACCCGTACGCATCTGCCTTCTCGCGTATCTCGGCCTCGATCACGCGATAGCCGATCGCCACGGTCCCGAGGAGCACCACCGGCGGAATCTGTTCGCCCGCGGTGGCGTCGGTCTGAAGCAGCCGGCCGATCGCGTCGGAGCGCTCGCTGTTGTCCGCCGCGAGCGCATCGACCCACAGCGGGATCCTCCGCTCGAGGAATATCGTCAGGCGCCGCTGCAGCTCAAGTGTGTCGCGTTCCGAAGTGTCGTTCGCGGCCGCGTCCGCGACGACGCGCGGCAGGATGACCGGTGCGCTTTCTCGGACGAGCGCGGCCGCCGCCGCGCGAGCTGTTCTTCCCATCCACGCAAATGAACGCACGAATCGGCGCGGCGCGCCGAATCTCGTTGCCCCTAACTCCGTATCGCCTGCTTGAACTTCTGTAGGGCCGCGATGGGTCCAGCCGGATCTTCGAAGATCGCCGACCCGGCCACGAGCACGGTGGCGCCCGCGGCCACGACGCGGGCGACGTTCTCAAGCTTGACTCCGCCGTCGACCTCGAGCTCCGCGGCAAGTCTGCGGCCGTCCAACGCCTGGCGGATCGCGCTGACCTTGTCGAGTGCGCTCTCGATGAACTTCTGCCCGCCAAATCCGGGCCGGACGCTCATCACCAGAGCGAGGTCCAACGAACCGAGATGCGGCATCACCGCTTCGACCGGCGTCTCGGGATTGAGCGTGAGGCCGGGCCGGACGCCGCGTGCTCGGATCGCCGCGAGCGTCCCCGGGACGTCTTGCGAGGCTTCGACGTGGATGGTGAGGTACGTCGCACCCGCGTCGGCGTAGCGATCCACCCAGTCTTCGGGCCGCTCGATCATCAGGTGAACGTCGAGCGGCAGCCGGGTCGCCTTATGCAGATCCGCCACCATCTTCGGGCCAAATGTGAGGTTCGGGACGAAATGACCATCCATCACGTCGACGTGAATCCAGTCCGCGCCGGCTTCTTCGACCGCAATTACCGCCTCGGCGAGCCGGGCGAAGTCCGCCGAGAGGATGGACGGAGCGAACTTCGGTTCAGCCACGTCTGACTTTCGCCTTGTGGCCGCGATGAGCGGCTGGCATCATCAACACTGGGAGGGCGCTCAATGTACCGTCCGCAGAACCTCCGCATTCCTGGTCCCACGTTCGTTCCTCAGGCGGTGCTCGCCGCGTCGGCGAGACCGCTGATAAACCACCGCGGTCCCGAATTCGCCGCGCTGCTCGCGGCCCTGACTCGCGCGCTTCAGGACTTCCTGCGTACCGAGCACGACGTCCTCCTGCTGACCTCGTCCGGCTCGGGCGGCATGGAGGCCGCAATCGCGAACACGCTCTCTTCTGGCGACAGGGTGCTCGTATTCAGCTGCGGCGCGTTCGGTGAGCGCTTCGCCGCGATCTGCAAGTCCTACGGCGTCGACGCGCGTCGCATCGACGTTCCGTACGGCCGCGCGGTCGACCCCGACCTCGTCCGCGAGGAGCTCGCGAAAGAGAAGGGCAAGGACGCGGCGAAGGCCGTTCTCATCACTCACAACGAGACATCGACCGGGGTCCTGAACCCGATCAAGGACATCGCCGCAGTCGTGCGCGAGTCGGGGAAACTCTTCATCGTCGACAGCGTCTCCGGCGCCGGATGCGCCGAGCTCGAGGTCGACGAATGGGGCATCGACGTCTGCATTACGGCCTCGCAGAAAGCATGGGGCGCGCCTCCGGGCGTTGCCATGGTCACGATGAGCCCGCGCGCCTGGAAGGCATACGAGAAGTCGAACCTGCCGAAGTCGTACTTCGACCTCGGGGCATACAAAGCCTCGCTCGAGAAGGCCCAGACGCCTGCGACGCCCGCGGTGACCGTGTTCATCGCCCTGCAGGAGTCGCTCCGCCTCATGGCCGAGGAAGGTCTCGAGGCGATCATCCGCCGGCACCGCGATCTGGCTCGCGCCACACGACGCGGTCTGCAGGCCGTTAATTTGCAAATCTTCGCCGACGAGCGGTACGCATCCCCCGCGGTCACCGCTTTCCGGCCGCCAGCGCGCGTCGATGCGCGGAATCTCATCCGCATCCTGCGCGACGACCACGACACGATCGTCGCCGGCGGTCAGGGGAAGATGGAAGGCCAGCTCGTTCGCGTCGCTCACTTGGGCTTCGTGACGCTGCAGGACATCGTCGCGTTCTTCAGCGCCCTCGAGCTCACGCTTCGCGATCTCAACCAGCCTGTTGAGCCGGGCCTGGCCATGACCGCCACGCTACGCGCGTACGCGGAGAGCCAGCAGCAGCCGACGTCGCGTCCATCAGCCCGCGCCTCGTCAACCGCACGGCCGGCGAACGACGCGGTCGCGACCCGTCGCTAACCGCCGCAACATCGTTCACGTCGCGGACCCTCTTGCCGAAGAGGGTCTCGCGCTGCTCCGCGCGCGCTGCGAGGTCCGCCAGACCACCGGTCTGAAGGAGGCGGATCTCGCCGCACGCGTCGCCGACATCGACGCGCTCATCGTGCGCAGCGAGACCAGGGTCACGGCGGCAATCCTCGACGCTGCGAAACGCCTCGTCGTCGTGGGTCGCGCGGGCGTCGGCGTCGACAACATCGACGTGCCGGCGGCGACGGCGCGCGGCGTCTACGTGGTGAACGCGCCCCTCGGCAACATCGTCGCCGCGGCCGAGCACACCATCGCTCTCGCGCTCGCGGTCCTGCGCCGGGTGGTCGACGCCGACCGCAGCGTTCGCGCCGGCGAGTGGACACGTTCGAAATTCATCGGCCACGAGCTCCGCGGAAAGACGCTCGGGCTCGTCGGGGTCGGGCGGGTCGGCGGCGAGGTCGCCCGCCGCGCCAGCGGCTTCGGCATGACGATCATCGCGCACGACCCCTTCGCCACCGCGGCATCGGCGCGCGCCGCCGGAGCGCGGCTTGTCGATCTCGACGAGCTCCTGGGAACGGCCGACGTCATTTCGCTCCACGTCCCGCTGACCGAGAAGACCCGCGGGCTCATCGGCACCGAAGCGCTCCGCCGAATGAAGCCGACGGCGATCGTCGTGAACGCGGCACGAGGCGAAGTCGTGGACCTCGACGCGCTCGCCGTCGCGCTCGAGAAGGGAACGATCGCCGGTGCCGCGCTGGACGTGTTCGCGGCCGAGCCCCTTCCCTCCGATGCCGCGATCCGTGCAGCGCCGCGTACCGTGCTCACGCCCCACATCGCCGGATCGACCGCCGAGGCGCAGACCAACGTCGCGGTCGACGTGGTCGAGCAGGTCATCGACGTCCTCGAGGGCAAGCCGGCCCGCTACGCCGTCAACGCGCCGCGCCCGCCGGCGGAGGAAGCCGGGGGCATGGCGTGGCTGCGCCTCGCCGAGCGCCTCGGGTCGCTCGCGGCCCAGCTCCTCGACGACCGGCCGGCGCAGCTCGCGCTCGCCTACGGCGGCGCGGTCCTTGAGCTCGACCCGGAGCCGCTCCGAGCGGCCGCGGTGAAGGGCGTGCTCGAGACCTTCAGCGAGCAGCGCGTCAATCTCGTGAACGCCCTCGACCTCGCGCGGTCACGCGGCCTCGTGATCGCCGAGCGCCGCGAGACAGAGCCGGCGCGGTATGCATCGCTTCTTTCGGTGAAGGTCGGATCGACGGAGGTCGCCGGAACGCTGGTGCAAGGCGACCCGCGGATCGTGTTCATCGACGGCTTCTGGGTCGACGTGCCGGTGGATGGCCATCTCCTTCTGACCAAGCACCGGGACAAGCCCGGTCTCGTCGGACGTGTGGGAACGCTCCTCGGCGAGCACGACGTGAATATCTCGTCGATGCAGGTCGGGCGGCTCCACCCGCGCGGCGAGGCGCTCATGATCCTGACGCTCGACGACGCGGTTCCCGACGAGGTGCGCGCGCGCATCGGCGCCTTCGCCGACATCAACGCGGTGCGCACGGCGAAGCTCGGCGTCTAGGACAAGAGTAACCTCTCGCGGCCTATGGAATCGTCACGCTTCGAACGAACCGTCCGTACCGAATCGAGCGAGATCTTCGCGATCTACGGCGGCGCGCGCCGCGTCGGTCGCATCGATCTCCACTACGGCCGCTTCGAGGTGCACGGTACGCTCCTCCTCGAGGTCGATCTCACAGACGACGAGCTGCAGCAGGTGATCGATCAGATCGACGAGGAGCTCGTGCAAACGCACGATCCGGAGCGCGAAGACTTTCTCGTCACCGTATTCAAGTCTGAGGAGCTGGGGTTCTATTCGGATGAGTTCGAAGCAGATGACGCCGTCGACGGCGAGGACGAGGAAGAGCGCTAGCGGCCCGCGGGCAACGCGCCCGCGCATGCCGAAAGGCTACGGCGTGCCGAAGACTGAGCGCGGCATGCTGCCGTGGGCCGCAACACGAAAATTGCTGGAGGCCGCGCGGTCGTACTGGCTCGTGACGATCGATCCCGACGGAAAGCCGCATCTCGTCGGTCAGTGGGGGGCGTGGATCGACGACCGCTGGTACTTCGAGGGCGGCGACGACACGAAGTGGGCGCGCAACCTCGCACGTGAGGCGCGGATCGCGATGGGCGCCGAGTCCGGGACGACCGCGGTCATGGTCGAAGGACGCGCGAGCCGCGTGCCCTCGGTGGAGCGTCCGGCGGCGGAGCGGATCACGAAGCAGTACGGCGCGAAGTACGGCCGCATGTACAAGTACCGGCCGAAGCCGGAGCAGTGGGACAAGGGCGGCTACGTGCTCACGCCCACGAAGGTGCTCGCCTGGGATGTCCGCGGATTTCCCCGTACGGTGACGCGCTACCAGTTCAACTAGCAGCGCCCCTGCGCAGCGAAGCGACTCGGGCGATCTCGGCCTCGGCGACCCGAACAAGCTCCTTCGGCGCGATCGGGAACACCGCATCCGGCAGCCCCGCCGCCGCCCATACCTCATCGAATCCGAGCAGGCCCTCATCGGCGATGACGCGGCAGCGCCGGGCGTGCGCGAACGGCGGAACCCCGCCGATGGCGTAGCCGGTGAAGGTCTTCGCCTCTTCGGCAGTCGCGCGGCGGACGCTCGGCACGCCCAGAGCGAGCGAGAGGAGCTGCTCGTCCACGCGGGCACGGCCCGAGCAGAGCACCACGACCGGCTCGTCTGCGCTCACGAAGACGAGGGACTTCACGATCCGGTCGACGTCGGTGCCAATCTCGCGCGCCGCGTCTTCGGCGGTCCGCGTGGCCGCGGCGAAGCGCTTCACGGGCAGGTCCACGCCGCGCGCGCCGGCGTGTGCGCGCACACGCGCGACGTTCGGGTGATCCGCGGTCAGCGCCCGAGGCGCGTGATGAAGCGAAGGATGCGCCCCGGCAGGAGCGTGAGCATCGCTGACGCGGCCTGATGCCACGCCGTGACGGCGGCCTCCTGCTCGTCGTCGCCGGCGCCGAGCGGCGAGTAGCGTTCGAGCACGCGAGCCGTCGCGAGGCTCTGCACGGGATCGTGCGTCTCCGGGATGGCGGCGCCGAGCGAGCTCGCGAACTCATACGTGGTCTGCGAGGGATGCGGTGGATACCCGACGTAGCTCGCAAGAAGCCGCGTCTTTCCCCACGCGGACTCGATCGGACCGTACCGGCGGAAACGCCAGTTGAATCTCGCGACCGCGAGCGCGAGCAAGACGAGGAGGAAGGCGAGGAAAGCAAGCACGGGCCGGGGGTCGATCGCGCGGACGGCAGCGACGACGCTCTCGCCGGTGAACGCGCCGCCCTCGTCGTCCGCGTTGATCTGGTCCTCGGCGCGGTTCAGTCGATCGGGGTTGTTCGGGTCGGAGCTCGAGTCGTCGCCGCCCGACCCATCACCCGAACCAGCGCCGTTCGTCACGGAGGCGTCCGGACGCGGGAAGGGCGGCTGCGAGGGGGTCGGCTCGAACTCGATCCATCCGTACTGGGGGAAGTAGACCTCGACCCACGCGTGCGCGTCCTGCTCCCTGACGACGAACGCGTTGCTCGCCGTGTCGAACGTGCCGGTCGTGAATCCTTCGACAAGCCGCGCCGGCACGCCGACCTCGCGGAGCATGACGACCATTGCGGAGGCGAAATATTCGCAGAAGTCCTGCTTCAGATCGAAGAGGAAGTAGTCCACGGGGTCTCTGCCCGGGGGAGTTGCCTTCACCTGGGCGGAGTACGAATACGGGGGGCTGCGCAGGAAGGTCTCGAGCGTTTCGGCTCGGTCGTACGGGTTCGGGATGTTGTCCAGCAGCTGGTGCGCGAGGTTCTTGACGCGTTGCGGCAGCGTCGAAGGCAGCTGCAGGTACTTCGTCTTGATGTTGTCGGGGTATGTCGTCGCGACTCTGCGAAGTGTCTGTTTGTCTGCGACCGAGACGAGGCTCGTCACGGTGTAGGTGCCGGCAGCCTGAGAGCGGTTCAGCGCATGGAGAGACGTCGAATAGGTCCGGTCCGTGCCGGTGTGAAACTGGTAGGGCACATCCACCTTCTGCGGCTCGTTCGCCGCGAAGAGGATGTTGGAGTGCGGCACGATGATGTCGAACCGCGCCTCGAACCTCTCGCGGTCGGTCGTGGGCAGTGCGACCTTATCGGTCTTGTCGCTCTCGGTCGAACGCCACCCCGCACCTGTGTAGAAGTCGTACGTCACGGCGCGCCAGAAGTGACCGGACGGCGCGTCGACGGTCATGATCACGCGATCGCCGAGATTGGGGGCCTGCCCGAGGCGAATGGAGTCGGAGAACGAGACACCGCGAAGCCGGCTTGGCCCCGAGACGCCCGCAAAGAAGCGCTGCCACTCCGCTTCGACGCTGTGGTAAGGGCCCTCGAAGGTGCTCCATGCACCGTTCAGCACTTCCGCCGCCCCAACGCGCGGCGTGAGGAGAGCCATGATCACGAGGACGGTCGTCCAGGTGAGGCCGCCACGAAGAAGACGCCAGTCCATCTCGCCTGACGGCACGATGTTCTGCCGGGCCCAGCGCTCCTGCAGATTCACGATGTGGATGCGCACGAGCAGCACGAGGACCGCGAGCGTGAACACGATGAGATCCGGGTAGAGATTGGTGAGAGCCACGGACACGTTGATGACAAGGCACGCGCCGTTGAAGATGACCGCGTCCCAGATCCGGCCGCTCCGAGCGAGGATGAACGAGCCAACGAACGTGGCACACCAGACCGAAGCGCCAAGGAAGAGAACGAAGACGGTGGGGTCGCTCGCAGCCTCGCCCGCGAGCACCTGGGTGATCCAGTTGTTCACGAGGATCGCGAGATGCGTGACCTTGTCGCGGAACGTCGCGCCGCCCGTCGACGCGAACGTCGTCATCAGGGTGACCGTAAGCATCCCGATCACGGAGCCCGCGACTACCGCGCGCGGGAATCGCATTCGTCCGTTGCCGAGAAGAGTCCCGACAAGCACGCCGACGATCGCGATCCACCAGAACTGCTCGCTGATCTCGACCCAGTCCGCGTGCTGCAGCGACAGCGGATACATCGAAATGACCACGAGGTAGATCGGCAGCGCGAACAATCCGCCGCGGAAGCGCAGCTTCTTGAGGTCCACAGGGGGGAATAGCGCCCGTAGTGTCGAACGGAGGAGCGCAGCGAGCTCGCTCGGGGGCCGGGGGGCGGAGCCCCCCGAGTTCTTGGTCATGCGATCGCGGCCGTCGATTCGTGGAAGAGCTCTTCGATCGCGGCGCCCGCCGCGAGGTGGGCTGCCGGGACACCGGCAACCGCGAGCTCGCCGAGGATCGCCCGCCTGCGCGCGCGGTCCCGCTCGTCGAGATCGAACGGCGGGCTCACGAGGACGGCCTGCGTCGCGATCGCCGTCTCGCGGAGCGTGCTCGCCGGCCGGACCCATCCGCGATCGAGCGAAGGCGTGATCAAAAGGCACGAAGCGCCTCGCCGCAAACGCGGAAGGGTCTCGACGAGCGTCTCCTGCAACGTGCGGGTTCCGCCGGCGTGTACCTCCGCGAGGTACTGCATGAGCTTGCCGAACTGTTTCGTGCCGCGGTCGGGGTGCAGCACCTCGGCGCGGTGCCCGTTCGTCACGAGACCGACATTGCGGTGCCCGTCGAGCGCCTTGCGCACGACCGAGGCCGCCACGGTGACGGCACGCTCCTCGGTCGAGTCTTCGCCCTCCCCGTGGTGCCAGCGCCCATCCAGATCGAGGTAGATCCAGAGGTCCGCCGTACGGTCCAGCTCGAATTCCTTCACGTGCAGGCGGCGATGCTTCACCGACGAGGGCCAGTGGATCCGATTCATGGCGTCACCCGGCCGGTACTCGCGGATCCCCATGACCATCGAGGTCGACTGCAGCGAGCGCTGCCCGGTGAGCACGTTGCCCTCGAGCAAAGATCCGGGGAGCGTCCAGAACGGCAGCTGCGCCACACGGGGATAGACGAGGAGGAGCGCCTCCAATGGGACTCGCGCCTCCGTCGCGAAGAGGCCGAACGGATCCCCGCTCCGGAGCACGATCGGCCCGAGCCGGAAGCGGCCGCGCCGCCGAGCCTTCGCGAGCACCTTCCATTTGCGCGTCTTGCGGCCACCGATCGAGAGCACGCGGCCTGGCAGGGGCTCGGGCCAGTTCGACTTTTCGAACACCTCGAGCCAGAGCTTTCCTAGCGAGTGGTCGTTGGTGAGCTCGTACTCGAGCTCGATCGTGTCGCCCAGGTGGGCGTACGACTGCCCCAGCGATCGCTTCACCGACAGACCCTCGAGAGTTAGTCGCGCGAGGATCGACATCGCGATCGCAACGAACAGCACGAGATACGAGAGGTACGAAAGCAGCTCGACGCCCGTCGAAACGGCGACGATGAAGAGGACGAACCAGAGGACCGCGAAGCGCCAGGTCTTCAAGGGCCTATGCCCGCAGCGCTTGAGCGGAGGTCGACTCCACCGGAACGCTGGCCAGGATCTCCGCGATCACGGTGGTCGCGGCGAGGTCCTTGAGCCGCGCCTGCGGCTGAAGGATGAGCCGATGTGCGAGCGTGGGGGCCGCGAGCGCCTTCACGTCGTCCGGCACCACGTAGTCGCGACCCCTCATCGACGCGTAGGCCTGCGCCGCCCGCGACAGCGCGAGGGATCCGCGCGGTGAAGCGCCGAGGTAGACGTCAGGGTGCGAACGCGTCGCAGTGACGACGTCGACCACGTACTTCTTCACCGACTCGGCGAGGTGGATCTCGCGCGCGGCCGACTGGGCCCGCAGGAGCTCCTCGGAGGTAAGGACCTGATCGATCGTCTCGAGCGGGTGGATGATGCGTTGCGCATCGAGGATGGCGATCTCTTCACGCTCCTTGGGATAGCCAAGCTGAATGCGCATGAAGAACCGGTCGAGCTGCGCCTCCGGCAGCGGGAAGGTGCCCTCGTACTCGATCGGGTTCTGCGTCGCCATGACCAGGAACGGCTCCGGCAGCTGGTAGGTGGTGCCGTCGACCGTCACCTGGTGCTCGTCCATCGACTCGAGAAGGGCCGACTGCGTCTTCGGGGTCGCCCGGTTGATCTCGTCCGCGAGGACGACCTGGCTCATGACCGGTCCCGGCCGGAACTCGAATTTGTTGGTCTGCTGATTGAAGATCGAGACGCCGGTCACGTCGGACGGCAGGAGGTCCGGGGTGAACTGGATTCGACGGAAGGAGCAGCCGAGCGACCGCGCGAGGGCCTTCGCGAGCACGGTCTTCCCGGTGCCGGGGACATCCTCCACGAGGATGTGGCCGCGGCACATGAGCGCGACCAGCGCGAGCTCGATCTCGTGGTGCTTCCCGAAGATGACCCGCTCGACGTTCACCACCACGCCGTTGATCTTCGCCGCGAGAGCTTTCTCCACCGGTGCTACTTACCCCTCTTCGTTGAGTTTCCGCGGCTGCTACTACGAGTATCAGGGCTTCTTAGAAAACAACGTAGGAAGACCCTAAGTTCATATACGGTCCGGCTACCAACACAGTTCCCTCTTGGCCCGCGGGTCCTGTCTCGGCTCGCGGGCCGCAGAGGCTGTGCTATTTGCCCAGCGCGGCCCGCATGACTTGGCCTCCGAGGGGAGCCGCTGTCACTCCTCCGTCTGGAGTGTTTTCAACGATGACCGCGACGACAACGGTCGGATTTTCAGCTGGGGCGAAACCGAGAAACCAGCCGTGGGGGGCCTCGCCTGGACGGTTCTCGGCGGTACCGGTCTTCCCGGCGACGTTCACGCCAGGGATCCGCGCGCCGAACGCGAATGCGCCCTGGCCGGAGACAGCCCCGACCAGCATCGTCGTGAGGGTCTTCGCGGTACTGGGCGAGATCACCTGCCCGACCGGGCCGGGCGCGATCTGGCGCACGACGTGGCCCTCGGTGTCACGGACCTCGGTGGCGTAATGGGCCGTCGGCATCACACCGCCGTTGGCGATCGCGGCGTACACGAGCGCCATCTGGAGAGGCGAGACGAGGAGCTCGCCCTGTCCGTACGACGTGTCGGCAAGCAGGGTCGGCCGGTCGAGCGAGCCCGAGTCCGAGAGCTGGCCCCTTGCCGCGGCGAGATCGAGCGTCGGCGTGGAGCCGATCCCAAAGCGCCTCGCGTAATCGGCGAGCTTCGCGGCCCCGATCTGCAGACCAACCTGTGCGAAGTAGATGTTCTCCGACAGCCGGAAGCCGTCAGCCATGTCGAAGAGGCCGTGCGCGCGCGAGGCCGAACGAACGAAGTAGTCGCCCCACGACTTGTCGGCCTGGTAGGGGTCGTCGACCCGCAGCTTCCTCGTCGGATCGAACCCGGCCTCGAGCGCCGCCGCGCCGGTCACGGCCTTGAAGACCGATCCCGGCGGGTAGAGGCCCTGGGCGACGCGATTGAGGAGCGGACGTCCAGCGTCCTGGTTCAGCTGGGCAAACGCGGCGTCCTGCTTCGAGCGGTCGACGATCTGGTTTGCGTCGTAGCTCGGCACGCTGACCGAAGCGAGAATCGCGCCAGTCCTGGGATCGAGAGCCACGATCGCGCCCTTGCGCCCGCCGAGCGCGTCCGCCGCGGCCTTCTGGATCCTCAGATCGATGCCGAGCACCACCTGCCCGGCAGGCGCGCGATCGCCGAGGTAGCGGGCTTTCCAAATGGAGACGGGGTCCGCCCGATCCTGGCCGATGAGGGACTCGGCGTACGCCGCCTCGATGCCTGAGAGCCCGAACTTCGTCGACGCGTAGCCGACTACCTGCGCCAGAGTCCGGTCTCTGTACGAGCGCGCGAAGCCGGCGTCGGTCTTCTCGCTCGTCGCGATCGGCGCCCCGGTGCGATCGACGATCGCCCCCCGCGGCCGGTCGTTCGTCGCGGCGATGAGACGCGGGTTGAACGGATCGCTCGCGAGCTGGTCCGACGCGAGGATCGTCCAGTAGGCGGTCCCGATCGACGTCACGAGGAACGCCAGAGCGAGAGTGAGCGTGAGAGACCGGATGTTGGCGCTGATCGGTGACGTCATCAGGGTCCCCCACCCCGCATGCGGCTCGACACCTGGGAGACCCGCATCAGGAGTCCCACGAGCATCCAGTTGGTGACGAGCGACGAGCCGCCGTACGCAACGAACGGGAGAGTAATTCCGGTGAGCGGTATGAGCCGGAGATTCCCACCGACGATGACGAGGGTTTGCAGCGCGACGATGAACGACAGACCGGCGGCGAGGAGCTGGAGGAACGGCGTCGGCGCGCGGAGCGCGATCAGCATCCCGCGGTACAGGAACACGAGGTACAGGGCGAGCAGCGCGATGGCCCCGGCGAGCCCGGTCTCCTCGGCGAACGCGTCGAAGACGAAGTCGCTCCACACGATCGGGATCCGATCGGGCATGCCGTTGCCCAGACCCGCACCGAGGAGCCCGCCGTTCGCGAGCGCGAACAGACCCTGCACCAGCTGGTAGCTGGCATCGAACCGCATGTCTTCGTCGAACGGCCGGATCCACGTGTCGACTCGTACCTGCACGTGACCGAACAGCTGGTACGCGACGAACCCGCCGAGGACCAGGAGCGCGAGTCCGATGATCGCGTAGAAGGCTTCCCCTGTCGCGAGGAAGAGCATCGCGAGGAAGATCCCGAAGAAGAGCACGGTCGCACCCATGTCCTTCTCGAAGACCATGACAAGCATCGCGATGCCCCACATCGCGACGATCGGCACGAGATACGGCACCGGCGGCACCGGGAACGGACCGAGGCGGCGCTGAGTGTGCGATAGGACCTCGCGATACTCCTCGAGGTAGGCGGCGAAGAAGATGACGAGGAGGATCTTCGCGGCCTCGTACGGCTCGAAGCTCCCCGGGCCGACCTTGATCCAGATCCGCGCGCCGTTGATCTCCCGGCCGATGATCGGAAACAGCGGCGCCATCAGCAGGATCAGGCTGAGGAGCGCCCACGTCCACTTGAAACGGGCGAGGGCCGTCAGGTCTCGCGGCACGACGATCGTTGCCGCAAACGCGCCCGCCGCGATGATCGACCAGGAGAGCTGCTGCAGCAGAAGGTCCGACGCGAGGCGTTGGACGAGAACGAGTCCGATCGCGGTGAGCCCGGCGGCGATCGGCAAGAGGAGCTGGTCGCCTCGGAACCGGATCGTGACAAGGAAGAGGTGAAGAGCCAGCATCAGCGCGAGGAAGACCGCGGGTACGACCACAGCCACAGGACGGAACGACGACGTCTCCGTTGCGAGCACCGCGACAAACCCCGTGACCGCGAGCGTCGCGACCCAGATCAGGAGCGAGAGCTCGGTGAAGCGCGCGCGCCCGAGCGGCACGGCCGCCTCGGCTCGCATCACTGTTCGAGCCTGAGCGCGACGCGGCCGATGGCCAGCTCGTCGCCGTATTGCAGACGCGAGCGCGACCGGACGACCGCGCCGTTCACGACTGTTCCGTTCGTGCTGCCCGCGTCCTCAACCCACCACTCGCCATCGGCGAACTCCACGAGGGCGTGGCGGGCCGACGCTGCCTCGTCGTTGATGACGATGTCGTTGCCCGCGTCGCGTCCCAGGGCATTCACCGCCCGCAGCGGCAGCCGGTCACCGACGCGGGGCGCGCCGCGCACCGTGCGCTGGACGACGAGGTGGGCGAGACCGGTCGGCCGGGCCGCCACCGCATTCTCGGTCGCGAGCGAGCGCTGCAGCGATCCGAAGACACGGATGAGGAAGAGGTAGAGAAGAACGAGGAACGCGATCCGAACCGCCCACAGGAGGACCGCGAACGTGATCTCCACCAGTTAGTCGCTCGCGCGGAACTGGAGCTCGACACCGCCGATGGAGAGGCGATCTCCGTCGGCCAGCACGACCTCGGCGACGCGGCGGCCGTTCACGTACGTGCCGTTCGTGCTCTGCAGGTCGTACAGCGTGTAGCGCCCGAGGCGGAGCCGGATCTCGGCGTGCCTCCGCGAGACCCTTCGGTCGTCGAGCGTGATGTCGTTCTGCGGGTCGCGGCCGATCGCGAGCGGGTCGGATCCGAGAACGATGTCTTTGCGCTCGTTGCCTTCGCGCACCGTGATGGCCGCCTTGGGCGGGCGCGGCTTTTCGCGGAGGAGCTTCTCGCGGTCGAGGACCATCGTGTGGCCGGCTTCGACGGCGCCGAGCGCTTTGGGGTCGGGCGAGACCTCGTCGCCGGAGGCGTCAACGAGGGCACACGAAACCCGCATGTCTCCCGGCGGCAGGTCCTCGTCCCGCTCGATCTCGACGGTAGGAAAGGCGAGGAGCGTGTAGTTCCGGTCACGTGCCGCCCCCAGGACCGCCTCGGAGAGGTCCTGTTCCAGGCTCCTCCGATACTGCTCGAACCCCGCGAAGTCCGATGGGGAGAGCGAGACCACGTACGAGTTGGGAACGAAGGTCTTGCTCAGCGAGATGGTTTGGTGCGCTTCCATGGCGCGGATCACACGCTTGGCGATCTGCACCGGCTGGAGCTTCGCACCGAAGAGCCGGGCGCTCCAACCCTCGATGAACCGGCTCGCGAACGCTTCAAGCCGCTCCACGCGTCTTCATTACCTCCGCGCCGAACAAGATGATGACCGCTGTGACGTAGATCCAGGTCAGAAGCCCCGCCGCAAACGCGAGCGGCCCGTACGCCGCGAACAGGGCGAGCGCTCGGGTGAAGTAGCCGAACGCCAACTTGGCCACCTCCCACAGCACGGCCGATACCAGCGCCGCCTCGCCCGCCGCCCGCAGCGACGGCCTGCGCCGGGGAACAGCGCGGTACACGACGAAGAAGAAGACGAAACCGATGACCAGACCCGCGAGCGGGGAGAGAAGCTGCACGGCGACCGAGACCACCCCGCCGAACCCGGCGCCCACCAGGACGCCGGAGGCAGCCGCGGTGCCGAACGAGAAGCCGAACGAGGCGATCGCGAGCACCGCGAGGACGGCCACGAACCCGGCCGCATCGAGGTGCCCCCGGACGAACGTCCGGCGGCCGTCCCGACCGAGGACCACGGCGAGCGCGCGATCGAGGGAACCGTGGATCGCCATCGTCGAGAAGATCGTGCCGATGACCCCGATCGACAGCGAGAGAGCCCGGCCCTGCACGAGCTCGTGGGCAATGCGCGTTTCCTGGGCGGTCGCGGAGGGGTAGACGTCGCGCAGGATCTGCACCAGATCGCGCTCGGCACGATCCGCCCCGTAGACGAACGCGAGGACGCCGACGAGCAAGGCGAGGAGTGGAATGAGCGCGAAGAAGATCTGGTAGGCGACGGCGCCGGCGAGAAAGGGGCAATCGTCGTCGGCGAAGCTCACGATCACGGCTCGCATGCGCGCAACTGCGCGGGCTAAGATGACGCCTCGCTCTTCGGAGAGCTCTCTTTCGCCGGCTTCGGTTTCGCGTCGGACTTCGTATCCGACTTCGTGTCCGGTTTCGCTTCGGACTTGCTCTCGGACTTGATCTCTGACTTTGCCTCGGATTTCTCCGCGGGGCGGCTATCCGTCTTGTACCAGCCCGAGCCCTTGAAGACGACGGCCGCCGGGGCGATCAGGCGACGCGGCTTCTTCCCGCAGTTGGGGCATTTCTCGAGCGGCTGGTCCTTGTAGGACTGCACCTGAGAGAAGGAATGTCCGCAGTGATCGCAGTGGTGGTCGTAGATGGGCATCGCTCGCCTATCATCGCAGCCGGTGGCGGCCGAGGTTATCCCCGGAAAGGTCCGAATGTCCCCGCGCCGTCGGCTCCCGATCGAGGCGATGCAGGCGTGGCTCTTCCTCGCACCAGCCGTCGTTGTTATCGGCGTCTTCCAGATCTTCCCGGCGATCGCGGCGTTCTACATGTCGCTCTTCAGATGGGACGTCGTCCAGGGCGCCTTCCGCGGGCTCGGCAACTACACCGACTGGCTCTACGACAACGCGATCCGGAGTCCGGACTTCTGGCGCGCGCTCTCCACCACGTTCACATACGTGATCGTCACGGTCCCCCTCGAGATCGCGCTCGCGCTTGTGCTCGCCGCCCTGCTTTTCCAGAAGATGCGCGGCCGCGGTGTCTACCGGACCGTCTACTACCTGCCCTACGTCACGTCGTTCGTCGCGGCCGCGGCGGTCTTCTTCTGGGTCTTCCACCCGCAGTTCGGCCTCGTCAACGACGCCCTCGCGATCTTCGGGATAGGCCCGCAGCGGTGGCTGGACGAGCCGGACGGTCTCTTCGAGATCATGGCCTCGGCGGTCGGCGTGAAGCTGCCGGCGTGGGCCGCCGGGCCGAGCCTCGCACTCGTGGTCATCTCGCTCGTCACGGTCTGGCATTACCTCGGCTACCAGATCGTGATCTTCCTCGCCGGCCTCTCCAGCATCTCGCCCGAGTACTACGAAGCGGCGCGTCTCGACGGCGCGAACGAGCGCCAGATCTTCACCAAGATCACACTGCCGCTCCTCTCGCCGACCACGTTCTTCGTCTTCACTGTCGCATCGATCGGTGTGCTGCGATCCTTTGACTCTGTCTACGTCCTCACGAACGGCTTCGGCGGCCCGCTGGACACGACGCGCACGGTCACCCTGCTTGTGTTCAAGACGGCGTTCCAGCAGGCGCAGTTCGGCCTCGGTGCCTCGCTCGCGTTCATCCTCACCCTGATCATCCTGCTCTTCACACTCATTCAGTTCCGCGTCCTCGGAAGGCGCGTGCATTATGGCTAGGGCGATTCCGTTGGAGCGCGGCGTGCCGCGTCTTTCGATGCGGCCGCGGATCGGCTCGGTCTTCAAGCACGTCGTCCTGATCCTCGTGGCGGGCATCGTCGCCTATCCCTTCTATTTCATGGTGACGAGCTCGTTCAAGGACACGCTCGAGGCCATCCGCACCCCACCGACGATCTTCCCGAACGAGCTGCACCCGGAGAACTACGCCGACGCGTGGAGTCGCGCGCCGTGGGGTCGCTACTTCATCAACACGATCTTCGTGTCCGTAGCGGTGACGATCCTCGAGGTCGTCACCGCGTGCCTCGCGGCCTACGCGTTCGCGCGGATGAAGTTCCGCGGCAAAGGCATCCTCTTCACGGTCTTCCTCGCCACGCTCATGATCCCGGGCGAGGCCACGCTCATCCCGAAGTACGTGCTCATGAGCCCCAGCCGCGTGGCCTGCGCGGGCCTTCCCTGCCTCGGCTGGTTTGACACGTACCAGGTGCAGATCGTGCCGTTCATCGCCAGCGCTTTCTCCATCTTCCTCATGCGGCAGTTCTTCCTCTCGATCCCGACCGAGCTCGCGGACGCGGCCCGGATGGACGGCGCGGGGCACCTCCGCTTTCTCTGGAGCATCGTCCTGCCGCTCTCCGTTCCGGCCCTGATCACGGTCGGCCTGATCACCTTCCTGGGCTCGTGGAACGCCTTCCAGTGGCCGCTCATCGTTACGTCCAAGCCCGACTTCCGACCAGTACAGGTGGGCCTCTCGGCGTTCCGGCAGGAAGCGGGGTCGAGCTACCATCTGCTTATGGCGGCGTCCACTTTCGTGGTCGCTCCCATCGTGCTTCTCTTCCTGGTCGCCCAGCGTTACCTCGTGCAGGGCATCGCGCGGACGGGCATCCGGGGTTGAGGCGGGCGCGTACTAGGTAACGAAGGCCGGTGGAGGTCAGGAGGGAAGACTATGCGCATAAAGACGGCGATCCTCGCGACGGTCATGCTGCTGACGGCGGCCTGCAGCGGTGCGGCCCCGGCGGCCCAGCAATCGACGGAAGCGGACATCACGCTCTCGGGCCCGGTTAGCGTGACGCTCTGGCACGCACTCACTGGGGCGCAGCAGGTGGCGTTGGACGCCATGGTCAAGAAGTTCAACGACACCAACGGCAAGGGCATCACCGTGACCGCCCTGAACCAGGGCGGCTACACGCAGCTCTACCAGAAGACCCTCGGCGCGATCCAGGCGGGTGCGCTGCCCGAGCTGGCGCACGCGTACGAAAGCTTCGTGGCCGACTACATGAAGGCCGACGTGGTCGTCGACCTGGGGCCGTACAAGGACAGCACGAAGAACGGCCTCACCAAGGCCAGCCAGGACGACATCTACAAGGGCTACTACGACACGAACACCTTCCCGCAGTACGGCAACCGGCTCCTGTCGTGGCCGTTCACGAAGTCGCTCGCTGTGATGTACGTGAACAACGACATCCTCAGGGAGCTTGGCAAGCCGATCCCCAAGACGTGGGAGGAGTTCGAGGCGACCGCGCTCGCCGCGACTAAGAAGGACGCCGCGGGCAAGGTCACGCGGACGGGCTTCGCGTTCAACACCGACGCGTCGTACTTCAACGCCCAGGTCTACGCGCGCGGCGGGACGCTGATGGCCGCCGACAACAAGACGGTCGCCTGGAACGGCAAGGAGGGCCTTGAGGTCCTCAAGATGTACGACCGGATGAACAAGAACGGCTCGGGCTACACGCCGAAGGCCTTCGACTTTCAGGGCGACCTCGTCACCGGAAAGCTCGCGTTCTTCTTCTCCTCGACATCGACAGTACCGTTCATGAAGGACCTCGCCGACAAGACGCCGGTCAACTGGAGCATCGCGAACCTCCCGCAGGCCGCCACTGATCCGGCGAAGGCGAAGACGGTCCAGTTCGGCGCGAACGTCGCGATCTTCAAGAGCACGCCCGAGAAGCAGCTAGCGTCGTGGCTCTTCATCAAGTGGATGAGCGACACCGACCAGTCGGCGCAGTTCGCGTCGACCTCGTACTACATGCCGGTCCGCAAGACCGCGGCGGAGTCGCAGACGCTCAAGGACTACTGGACGAGGGTCCCGCAGGGCAAGCAGGGCTTCGATCTCATCCAGTACAGCACCCCGGAGCCGAACGTCCGCGGGCAGCAGGACATCCGCGACGTCATCTTCAACATGATCACCGAGGTCATCACCGCCAAGTCCACGCCGGACGCCGCGATCGCTACCGCGACCACAAAGGCGAACCAGATCCTCAAAGACCTGCAGTAACTCCTAACCAGTAACTGAAGAGGCGCCGGAGTCGTGAGGCTCCGGCGCTTCGTCATTCGTGCGGGGACCCAGAAGTCGCTGGTCTCAGCCGCGGGTGCGGCGTGGTGGGCCGATCACTTCGATCCCATACCGCTCCGCTACTGGGGCCAGAACATCGGGGCTCGGGACGGCCAGACCAACGGGTGGCTCGTCGGTCGTCGCGGGGTCGCCGAGCTCCATGGCGAAGCGTTCGAACCCCGCGGGCGAGGCAAACACGAGAACGCGGGTCGGCTCGACATCGACGGTGAAGGTGTGGGCGATGCCGCGCGGCGCGTACACGAAGGAACCCTCTCGCGCCTCGAGCACATCGTCGCCAACATAGAAGGTCATCTGGCCGTCGACGATGTACCAAGCCTCATCTTCGTTGTGGTGTATGTGGAGAGGGGGCTCGGTGGCGCGGAAGGCGAGCGCCTCCACGAGCGCGAACCGGCCACCACCGTCCTTTTCAGTCACCTTCATGGTGAAGCGGCCACCGAGTGACCAGACCGACTGCCCCTCGCCTTTCCTCAAAAGGAAGGGCCTGCGCACGGGTCTTCCTCCTCCATCAATCCGATCGGCCATGGCGCTTCTTCATTTCAGCTTGGAGAAGCCGTAGACGCTCTTCGCGCTCTTGGAGTTTGGCTCTCTCCTTGGCGACAACTTCCGCGGGCGCTTTAACGGCGAAGCCCGGCTTCGCGAGGAGCTCTCTGGATCGCTCGAGCATCTCCTTGGCTTGAGCCAGCTCCCGCTCCAGTCTCGCCCGCTCTTGGGTTTCGTCCCTGTCGACAACCAGCCGAATTTCGATCGCACGCACCAGCGTCGCCGTGCCTTCGCCCGTGCCTATGGTCACATCGCTGTGCGTGAGCTCGCCGATCTGCTTGACGAGATCGCGCACGGCTGCAGTCTCGCCCGCCAGCGACACCTTCGCGCGCGCGGATGGATCGAGCCCCGCCTCCTGCTGGCGGACGTTGCGGATCGTCCGCACCACATCGATGAAGGCGCCGAACCGCTCCTCGACACCAAGGTCACGCGCGCCGGCCTTCGGCCACGTCGAAACGACGAGGGACGGCGCTCCCTCGGACTTGCCGGCGCGCTGCCAGAGCTGCAGTGCGATCGTCTCGGTGATGAAGGGCATCGATGGATGCAGAAGCCGAAGCACGCGGTCGAGCACGTACGCGAGCGTGCGCACGGCCTCGGTCGCCTCCGCGCCGCGAAGTGAGGGCTTGGCGAGCTCGACGTAGAAATCGGCGAGCTCACTCCAGATGAAGCTCTCGAGCGCGACGAGGTACTCGCCGAAGAGGTAGCCGTCGATGAGGCGTGTGGACTCTGCGACTGCCGCATCGGTACGCGAGAGGATCCAGCGCGCGGCCTCCCCCTTCGGGTCGGGCCGCCGATCGGCAGTGTGCCCCTTGAACGCCTCAGGATGCTCGTCCACCTGCCTCAGCACGAAGCGACTGATGTTCCAGAGCTTGTTGCCAAAGTTCCGCGCATGGTCGAGCTTGTTCTGCGAAAGCTGCGAGTCCGCGCCTGCCGCGATGCCGTGCACGAGCGCGTAGCGGAGCGCGTCCGCGCCGTACTCCTCGACGAAGCCGACCGGGCTGACGACATTCCCGAGCGACTTGCTCATCTTGACCGTGCCCACCTTGACGAGGCCGTGGAGATACACCGTGTCGAACGGGATCTCTCCCATGTGCTCGAGGCCGAGCATGATCATCCGCGCCACCCAGAAGAAAAGGATGTCGTAGCCGGTCTCGAGTATGGATCCCGCGTAGTAGCGCAGCAGGTCCGCTGTCTCGTCGGGCCACCCCAGAGTGCTGAACGGCCACAGCCCGGACGAGAACCACGTGTCGAGCACGTCCGAGTCCTGGTAGATGTCGTCGGAGCGACAGCGCGTGCACCAAGTTGGATCCGGCGCGTCCTCGTCGGGAACGATGACGTTGTCGCAGTCGCGGCAGTACCACACCGGAATGGAGTGGCCCCACCAGATCTGCCGCGACACGGGCCAGTCGCGGATGTTTTCCATCCAGTTCAAGTAGACCTTCTCCTGGAACTTCGGGACGATCGTGATGCGGCCATCGCGGACCGCGTCGATCGCCGGAGGCGCTAGGCGATCCATCCGCACCCACCACTGCTTCATCACAAGCGGCTCGTCCACGGTGAGACAACGGTCGTGCACCGCGACCGCGTGCGTGATCGGCTCTTCCTTCACGAGGAGGCCCTTCTTCCGTAGCAGCTCCACCATCGCCTTCCGCCCCGCGTCGCGGTCGGGACCAGCGAGCGGGCCGGCGGCCGGCGTCATCATGCCGCGCTTGTCGATCACCGAGAGAACCGGCAGGCCGTGGCGCTGCCCGATCTCGAAGTCGGTCTGGTCGTGGCCGGGGGTGATTTTGAGCGCGCCGGTACCGAAGTTTGGATCGACCGATTCGTCGGCGATGATCCGGACGCGCCGCTCCACACCAGGGACGAGCACCTCCTTGCCGACGAGGGCCTTCCACCGCTCGTCGTCCGGATGCACGGCGATCGCGACGTCGGCCACGATCGTCTCAGGGCGCGTGGTCGCGACGATCACATTGGGCGTTCCGGGAGGCATCGGGTCCGCCCAGGGGTAGCGGACGTGGTAGAGCGTGTCCGTGCGCGTGATGTGCCTCACCTCGAGATCGGAGTACGTCGTCTGGTCTTTGAGGCACCAGTGCACGATCCGGTCGGCGCGGTAGAGATGGCCCTTCTTGAAGAGGCGGCTGAAATGGGTGCGCACGGCGCGTTGCTTGGAGGGCTCCATCGTGAAGTTGGGCCGCGACCAGTCGAGCGAGCACCCGAGCATGCGCAGCTGCTTCTCGATTCGGGGGCGGTAGTGGTCCATCCACTTCCACATCTCCTCGAGGAATTTCTCGCGACCCAGCTGCTGCCGGGTGATGCCTTCCTTCGCGAGCTCGTTCTCCACCACGACCTGCGCGATGATCCCGGCGTGGTCGGTGCCCGGCATGTAGAGCGTCGGCTCGCCCTGCATGCGGTGGTAGCGGGCCATGAGGTCCTCATAGCCGCCAAAGCCGAGCGCGTGACCGAGGTGCAGGTCGCCGGAGATGTTCGGGAGCGGCAGCATCATCACGAAGGGCTTCTTCTTGTTTCCTTCGTCGGGCGCGAAGAAGCCGCTCCGCTCCCACCATCCGTACAGGTCGGCCTCGACGGCGGCCGGGCGGAAGTTCTTTTCCGCGAGATCGAGCGCTGACTCTGGTGGACTCTCGATCGTCTTCGCCATGTGACCTCCTTCGTCGGTCCTCCGCTTCGCGTCCGGGGGCCCTGCCCCCTGGGCCCCTGCCCCTGCCTCCTCTTCGCCAAAACAAAAACGCCGCCTCGTCCAAGGACGAGCGGCGTCGTGGTACCACCCTGGCTTCGCACGGCGGTGCTCTTCCGTGCCTCAAACCCGCTCTAACGGGCGGACCCGATCCGGCTCGCGGGCGACCTTCCGAACCTCTCGCGCGGCGCCCTTACACCAGTTGGGCGCCTTCTCTATCGGTGCGAGGCCCGTACTCCTCCCGGTCGCGGCCGGTAAGCGAACAGGATAACGAAGATCGCGAGCAGAACGATGGTCGTCGCGAGGGCGACCAGCGTCGCGGCCTGCTGGGTCGACACATTCGACGTTGCGGCGCGCTCCGCCGTCACCGGGAGGGCCTCGTAGCCAGCGACCACCGGCGCGACCGAGGCTGCCGGGGGGCAGCCCGCGCCATCACACGGCGGGACGCTGTTTGCGGCCGCAGTCATGCCGATCGCGGCGCCGACGATGGACAAGGCGAAGCCGACGCGCAGAAGGAGATTCCCCACAGCAACCATCATGGGTGCAGGACCGATGCCGTGCAGGAAAGGAGCGAGCGAGCGCTAGGCGGGGGGTGCGCCACGCCCCAGGCGATCGTGGGCAACTCGTGACCCGCGCCGATCGTTCCTCGGGCTATCTGTTCGGCAAGGCGGCGCACTATCCGCTCCGCCGTGAGGATCGGCGCGCCGGCGATGAGCACCGCAAACTCGTCGCCCCCGATTCGCGCGACGAGGTCGCCGTCCCGGACCCGCCCTGCAAGATCGCGCCGACCCGCACGAGAGCCTCGTCGCCAGCGGCATGGCCGAAGCTGTCGTTCAGTGCCTTCAGCCCGTCCGCGTCCCTCGGGCTAGACACCCTCCGTCAATAGGCGCATCACGCGGCCCATCGAATGTTGGCGGCGTGGACGGCTTCATCGTAGGTGCGGTGCAGGCGGCGCAGGTCGAAGAGCAGCTCGAGCAGTCGGTTGCCAAGG